>NZ_JBTIYG010000005.1:0-308472 GCF_054401055.1 Gilvimarinus sp. F26214L
CGACTTGCATGTGTTAGGCCTGCCGCCAGCGTTCAATCTGAGCCATGATCAAACTCTTCAATTGAAAAGTTGCGGAATCTCTATCCGACATCCCCACAAGGAGAATACCGGTACTGCAGAGCTTCCTAATTCATGTTCAGACTACATCGTGAACGTAACATTCGTATGAATTGTCAGGTCACTTGCGTCTGATAGGTTCTGTGTCTCGCCTATCCCGCAAGCGCCCACACGCTTTGCTTGATCGTCTTTTTAAAGAGCCGGTTAAGTGCGTTGCCTCAACCGAGGACGCGCATTATACGCAACTCGAACCGGCGCGCAACAAGAAAAAATAACTTTTTTGTAATTTTTCTCCGGCGCCATTTTCGGCACCCGTCGCGCCCCGGTTCGAGCAAAAAGTCAAGCCTTGGTCCGCTCGAAAAGATGGTATTTTTTCTTGCCCATCCGCACGATGAAGAACCGGCCGAAGTACGATTTTTCCACTGCAAACACCTGTGCAGCCTCCATGTTCTCATCGAAGGAGGCGGCCCGCCCGTTTACGCTGACCGCGGAACGCTGCAACGCATCCTTCACCTGCTTTCCTGACGCTGCGAGCCCGGCGTCTGCCAGGAGTTGGGTCAGCGGCGTTGCGTTGAGGTCACCTTCCGGCAGCGCCGAGGAAGGAATACCGTCCAGCTTCAGTTGCTCCAGGTCACCCTCGGTCAGACTCTCCAGCCTGCTCTCGAACAGAGCCCGGGTAATTCGCTCCGCGGCCTCCAGCCCTGACTGCCCGTGCACCAGTTCCGTGACCTCCCGCGCCAGTATGCCCTGGGCCTGGGGCTTGCCCCCGGCGCTGCGGTCGGCCGCCTCGATACCGTCTATCTCCGCAGGCGGGAGAAAGGTGAAGTAGCGGAGGAATTTGTACACATCCGCGTCGGCGGTATTGAGCCAGAACTGGTGGAAGGCATAAGGAGAGGTTCGCGCGGGATCGAGCCAGATGGTGCCACTCTCGGTCTTGCCGAACTTGGTGCCGTCTGCCTTCGTAACAAGGGGCAGGGTGAGACCATGGGCCGTTCCCCCGTGGAGACGGCGCACCAGGTCAACCCCGCCGGTGATATTTCCCCACTGGTCGGACCCGCCGATCTGCAAGGTGCAGTTGTGGCGCTTGTAGAGTTCGGCGTAATCCAGAGACTGCAGGATCATGTAGCTGAACTCGGTGTACGAGATACCCTCGCCTTCGCGGTCAATCCGCTGCTTCACCGATTCTTTATTGATCATGTTGTTGATGGAGAAGTGTTTGCCGATGTCACGTAGAAAGGTGAGCACATCCATCGGCCCCACCCAATCCAGATTGTTCACCACTTCGGCCGAGTTCGCTCCCGTATCGAAGTCGACAAACCGGGAAATCTGGCGCTTCAGACAGTCGACCCACTCGGCGACCACCTCTTTGGAGTTCAGGGACCGCTCCTGCGCCTTGAAGCTTGGATCACCGATCAGCCCGGTGGCCCCGCCGACCAGCGCGATCGGTTTATGGCCGGCACGCTGGAATCGCTTGAGGGTCAGCAGGGGCACCAGGCTGCCGATATGCAGACTGCTGGCGGTGGGATCAAAGCCGCAATAAAGGGTTCGCGCTTCTTTTAGGAAATTTTGAAACTCACCGGCACCGGTGGTCTGGGCTACGAGCCCTCGAGCTTGAAGGTCGTCAAAAAGCGAAGGATCTACGCTGGACATCAACAGTTCCTGAACTAGATTGGTAAGAGATTCGGGGCGAGTTGCGGGAGGCGCCAACGATACCCGAACTGCACCCAAAAACAAATATTCCCTCCGTCGCGGTCTGCCTGTGGCGCATATCTCCAACTGAACTGTTTGGGATTTCAGGGATCAATTTTATGGTCCTGTCAGGGTGAAAAGCTCAGCCTTTTCTGCTATAACTCTTCCAATTAACTCAGAAAATTAACACCGCCATGGAACCCATTGAAACACAAGGGAAACTTCCCTTCCGCAATTACCTCAGTCAATTCCCGCGCAAGCACCTCATGGTGGCTGGCGGCCTGGGGCTTTGCCTGAGCGGCCTGCTGCTCCTCTTTCCCTCGGGAGACGTGACCGCGGAGCGCCAGACCATTCCATTGACGCTGAACCTCCCCGCCTCAACCCCGGTGCCGGAAACGGCGATTCCGGAGGAGCCGGCGACCCCCGCGCCAAGCCTTGAATGGAAATCTCTGGTGGTGAAGTCAGGAGACAATCTCTCGCTGCTGTTCAAGCGCGCCGGCCTGACCCAGTCCGACGTCCACGAGTTCATCAGCAGCGGTAAAGATGCCAGGGCCCTGACCCGCATTTATCCGGGACACCAGTTGGCTTTTCAGCTGGACGAGGCCGGTAAACTCCAGCAGCTTCGCCACACCAAAGACCGACTGAATTCGCGACTGTATCGGCGCGGGGACAATGGCTTCGTGGCCGAGGACCAAAATAAGACGCCGGACATTCATCTCGCCTACCGGGAAGCGGAAATCACCAGCTCCCTGTACCTGGCCGCCAAATCCCCGGACGTGGGTCTCGACGATGCCTCAATCGACCAGCTGGCAACCATCTTCGGATGGGACATCGATTTCGGCCTGGACATCCGCAGGGGCGACACCTTCAAGGTACTCTACGAAGAGAAGTTTCTCGACGGCGAGAAACTGGGCAACGGCGCTATTCTTGCGGCGGAGTTCACCAATCAGGGGAATACGGTAAAAGCGGTCCGATATGAACACGAAGACGGAAGCGTTCACTACTACACCCCGCAAGGCAAGAGCATGCGCAAGGAGTTCCTGCAGACGCCTCTGAACTTCCGCTACATCAGCTCAAATTTCAATCCGCGCCGGCTCCACCCGGTTCACAAGACCGTGCGAGCCCACCGCGGCACGGACTACGCCGCAGATCGGGGCACACCCGTGTGGGCCTCGGGGGACGGACGAGTGGTTGCGGCCGGCTACAGCCGCGCCAACGGGAACTATGTCTTCATTCAGCACGGCAACGATGTCCAGACCAAATACCTGCACCTCCACAAGAAGTACGTGAAAAAGGGCGAGCGCGTCCGCCAGAAGCAGGTGATCGGCACCGTCGGCTCCACCGGCTACGCCACCGGGCCCCACCTCCATTATGAGTTCCTGATGAACGGGGTGCATCGCAACCCCCGCACTATCATCCGCAAGCTGCCCCAGGCCAAATCCATCGCGGAGAATGAAATGCTGCGGTTCTCGCAGCAGATCTCGCCCCTGCTGGCCCAGCTTGACCAATACCATGAAGCCACTCAGCTGGCACTGGCCGAATCGGAAACCACCGGCGGCCAATGAGCGACCCCCGGGAGCTGTATGTCGGTCTGATGTCCGGGACCAGCGCCGATTGCATCGACGCGGTCCTGGTGGACCTGTCCTCCTCACAGCCCCGCTTTATCCACCAACTAGCCTTTCCCATGGACGCCGCCACCCGTGCGGCGATCTATGAGCTGATGGTGCCCGGTGATGGCGAGATCGACCAGATGGGCGTGCTCGACCAGCAGCTCGGACATGACTTCGCCGATGCCGTTACGCAACTCCTGGCGGAGGCCGGGATTGCGCCGACTGAGGTCCAGGCCATTGGCAGTCACGGCCAGACCATCCGCCACCGCCCGCCTGGTCAGCTCGATGCAGCATTCACGGTTCAAATTGGCGATCCAAGCGTTATCGCCGAGCGCAGTGGCATCACCACAGTCGCCGATTTCCGGCGTCGGGACATGGCCGCCGGAGGCCAGGGCGCTCCCCTGGTTCCCGCTTTTCACCGTGCAGTTTTTCATTCCAGTAGCCGCAACCGGGTCATTCTGAATATCGGCGGCATCGCCAACATCACCTTCCTGCCCCAGGACGGGGAGCCGCTGGGTTTCGATACCGGCCCCGGCAATGCCCTGATGGACGCCTGGATTCAGCGGCACCACAATGAACCCTTCGATTGGGACGGACACTGGGCAGGCACCGGGCGTGCAGTTCCCGGGTTACTGGAACAACTTCTCGAACACCCGTATTTCGCCCAGGCGGCACCCAAGAGCACCGGGCGCGAGATGTTCACTCTCAACTGGTTGCTGGAAGCGCTAGGCGCCCACCCGGATCTTCCCCCCCAGGACGTGCAGGCAACCCTTATGGAGCTCACGGCTCAATCCATCAGCAACCACATTCAGGGGCTGGAAGGCGGAAGAGAACTGGACATATACGTATGTGGCGGGGGAGCCCACAGCAAGGGACTGATGCGGCAACTCGCCGAAAAAATGCCGGAGCACTCTCTGGGAACGACCGAGGAATTGGGCATTCCACCGGACTGGGTAGAAGCGGGTGCCTTTGCCTGGCTGGCCCAGCAAACTCTTGCGCGCCGGCCCGGCAACCTGCCCACTGTCACAGGAGCGCGTCGCGCGGTCATTCTGGGCGGGGTGTATTACGCGTGACCGGTCGCCCTCATTGTTGAGGCGGAAACGTTGCGGGCAGGAAATTAGAAAGAAAAGGACTCACCGCAGCCACAGGTGGAGGCTGCGTTGGGATTGTGGACCACGAACTTGGAGCCCTGCAGCCCCTCTTCATAGTCCACCTCGGCCCCCAGCAGGTAGGGATAGCTGAGGGAGTCCACCACCGCACAGACGCCATCCTTTTCCACCACCGTGTCGTCGTCAGCGGTGGTTTCCTCGAAGGCGAACCCATACTGAAAACCCGAACACCCGCCGCCGGTCACAAAAACCCGCAGCTTCAGGTCCGTATTGCCCTCCTCCTCGATCAGCGATCTGACCTTAGCCACCGCATTGGCGGTAATGAGCAATGGTTGTTGAGGATCAAAGGTTTCTGCACTACTGGCCATGTACAAGCCTCAGCCGACGGGGAATGATTCCAGGAACGAAATTATGGGGGCTGGCCGGGGCGCAATCAAGGGCGGAACGGGAACTCCACACGAGAGACCTATAAATAGGCCCGCGCCAACGCCCGGGCCGCCACGGGTGAATCAGAGTGCGGGAGCGGAGGCCTCAGCGGGTGCAGCGCTGCTCTTGCTGTCGGCAGGAGCCTTGACCTTGGACTTTTTGGACTCTTCAGGGCTATAGAGCAAGCTGCCGTTCACCTGAGCGCCTTTCACCATCTCGATCAGTTTATAGTGAACATTCCCGTCAACCGCGGCCTTGGCGGCCAGTTCGACGTGCTTGCTGGAATGGATATCGCCGACCACAGCCCCGTTGATTCGCACGGTGGGTACCACGATCTCGCCTTCGACCCGACCGTTCTCCGCTACGTCCAGGTGGGCGTCATCGCCATCTTTGACATAGATGTTGCCGCGCAGGGTGCCTTCAACGTGAAGAGTACCAGAAAAGTGGATATCCCCCACCACCTCGGTGTTCTTGGAAATCAGAGTGGTACTTGCGCTGTTGGAAAGCCCCATAGAAACCTCGTTTTTGCTGGATTTACCGAACATTATTGCACTCACTGCCTTGCTTCGTGTTTGTTTATAGCTCAGCTTTCGTGAACCAGCCAGCCAAATTTCTTCTCGACTGACTTCGCGTTCCGACCGGTGGATTTGGCCACCAGCTCTATGCGCTCCGGCTCGAAGCCGGGCGGCAGGTCCAGATACCCTTCGATGTTCTGGAAGTACTTGAATCGCAGCTTGATGTCTTCCTCGTCGATCTGAGGGCTCAGGTCCTTGAGCGGCATATTGCGAGTCGCGCCGTCTTCGTGCCCGACGACCGTAATGTTCACGGAACCGTTCAGCACCTGGTGATTGGTTGCCAGCTGTTGCATCACCACCTTGAAGTCATATCGCCTCGGAACCCCTGTTGAAATCACATCGACAGAGCCGATGGTGAGGCCGCTGCGATTTTCGGAGGGGGCCATCAGCCCGCGGTAAAAGGTGATGTCTTTCTCGAGCGAAGCGATCTGAGCCTTGAGCTCGATGACCTGGTTGCGGACATCCTCGCTGGAGGCCTTGTCCACCTCACTGGCAAGGCGCAGATTGGCGACCTGCTGGGACAGGGAATCCGCCTCGTCCGTTTTGGCCTGTAGTTCGCGACGCAGTCGGTCACGTTCGCCCATGGCATCCGCCTGCGCCGTTACGCCGTGGTGCTTTCCGAGCCAGTAACTGCCGCCCACCGCCACGACAAACAGCACCGCCACCCCGGCGCTCACCAGCAGCCGGAAATAGGGTCGGTACGGAACCACGACCAAGCGGGTTGGCTTAGTGCCTGTTACTGCCATTGTGGATGAATTGCCCCGTAAGTTCTTGCTAACAATGTGGTTTTCCGGCGGCAATATACACGAAATGTCGCCCTCAGGGCATTACGGCGAGCTGATCGATGCCGGTTCTCTCCTCGAGCCCGAACATGAGATTAAAGCACTGGATGGCCTGGCCGGATGAGCCCTTGGTGAGATTGTCGATGACGCCAAGGACCACAACTGTATCTTTTTTCGCCGGTTTAAACACTGACAAGCGGCACATATTGGAACTTTTTACCGAGCCGGTGGGCGGCGTACTGCCCGCTGGCATCACGTCCACGAAGGGCTCGCCTCGATAGCGCTCTTCGAAAAGGCTTTGCAGGTCGCAGTCGCTGTCCAGCAGAGGCGCATACAAAGTGGCGTGGATGCCCCGGGTCATCGGCGCCAGGTGGGGAATAAAGGTAACAGAGGGCTTGACGCCGGCGCGCGCCACCTGAGCCAGAGTCTGTTCGATCTCCGGCTGGTGCCGGTGCCCGCCGATGCCGTAGGCCTTGAAGCTGTCGTTCACCTCGGAAAAGGAGAAGTCCACCTTGGCGCTGCGACCCGCCCCGCTCGCTCCCGTGGCGGCATTGGCGATCAGGTGCTCCGCATCCACAACGCCCGCTTCCACCAGCGGCAGGAAGCCCAGCTGAATGACCGTGGGGTAGCAGCCCGGGCAGGCCACCAGACGCGCCTCGCGAATGGCCGCCCGATTCAGTTCCGGCAAACCATACACCGCGTGTTCAATGAACTCGGGACAGGCGTGGGCCTGGTTGTACCAGGATTCCCAGAGAGCCTGGTCGCGCAGCCGAAAGTCCGCCGAGATGTCGATGACCCTGGGGCCCGAGTCGAGCCCGGCGCCCAGCAACTGCCCCAGCATGCCCTGGGCCACGCCGTGAGGAGTTGCAAAGAACACCGCATCGCAGCTCTGGAGCTGTTGCGGATCCGGTTCCACGAACTTCAGGTCGATGTAGCCGCGCAGACTGGGATACAGGTCGGACACGGGGCGCCCCGCTTCCGCTCGCGAGGTCACACACACGATCTCCACATCCGGATGGTGCGCCAACAAACGTAACAGCTCCACGCCCGTGTAACCGGTTGCGCCTACGATACCGACCTTAATCACTGCTCAACTCCAATTGTCCTGGGGCGGAAAGCCCGCGTTTGCTTTGGCCGCACAAAGAGTGCGTATAATAAAAGGAGCGCCCGGGGAGCGAAAGTGGCCCCTTCGCCGCTGGACATTCCTTCCCATTCAACAAGCGTCTCGATGCCCTCACCCAAGTCCAACGCCCTGCAACGCCTGAAAAGCCGCACACGGGCCGGAATCGACGACTTCCGCTACAGTCTCTCCTACATTGATGCCCTGCCGCAATTGACTATTCTCGGTTTATTCAGCGGGCTGGCCGCCGCGGGGGTGATCGTTCTGTTCCGGCTACTGGTTGACGGCTCTTTGATACAGCTGCTGGGCGAGCGGGACAACTTCGAGGCACTACCGGCTTTATGGCGCTTCGGCCTTCCGTTCGGAGGTGCGCTGATCATCGGACTGGGCTGGCACATGCTGGACAGACAGGCGCGCTCCGTAGGTGTGAGCCACGTGCTCGACCGGCTGCACCACCATCAGGGAAAGCTGCCCTTCCGCAGCCTGGTCGCCCAGTTTTTTGGCGGGGCACTCAGCCTAATCAGCGGTCAGTCCGTGGGCCGGGAAGGGCCGGCGGTTCACTTGGGCGCGGGAGCCGCCAGCCTCCTGGGCCAGTGGTTGCGCCTGCCCCACAACAGTTTGCGCACGCTGGTGGGATGCGGGGTAGCGGCGGCCATCGCGGCCTCGTTCAACACCCCCATGGCCGGCGTCATCTTCGCCATGGAAGTGGTGCTGATGGAGTACACGATCGCCAGCTTTTTGCCTGTGATTCTGGCCTCGGTATCCGGAGCGGTGGTGACCCAGTTGGTATTCGGCGAAGACCCCAGTTTTTCGGTGACGCCGGTACAAATGAAGAGCCTGCTGGAACTTCCGTTCATGGCTCTGGCCGGCGCGGTAATCGCTCTGGTGGCCCTGGTGTTCACCCGCCTGCACCTGGCGCTGTATCGCTCGCAACAATTACCAATACTTGTACGCTTTACAACCATTGGCGCCCTCACGGGGGCTCTGGCCCTGGTGGTGCCCGAGGTCATGGGGCTGGGCTACGACACCCTGGAGGCGGCCATGCTCGGGGAGCTGGGGCTGCAGGTGCTGCTGGCAGTGGTGCTGGCGAAGACGGTCGCCTCGGCCGTAAGCACCGGGCTCGGGATGCCCGGCGGCCTGATCGGTCCCATACTGGTCATTGGCGGATGTGTTGGCGGTGTGATGGGAAACCTGGGGGAGATCTTTTACCCGGAGCATGCATCCGGAGCAGGCTTCTACGTGACCCTTGGAATGGCGGCCATGATGGGCGCGGTTTTGAACGCACCGCTCGCCGCGTTGATGGCCATTCTTGAGCTGACCTATAACCCCAATGCGATTTTCCCGAGCATGGTGGTGATTGTGGTGGCCTCGGTATTCACTCAGCAGATTTTCGGCTGCGAAGGGATATTCCGGGCACAACTCCGGGCACTGGGAACGCCCTTGAGCAGCGTGCCGGCCCAACAGGTTCTCAGCCGCGCCGGCGTGCTGAGTGTCATGAACAGGTCCTTTGTGATCACCGAAAGAAGGCTGTCCCTGATTGCCGCCCACGCGCTGTTGGAAAAGACGCCCACCTGGATTGTTCTCGACGAGCCGGACAATCCCGCTCCCGACAGCCGCCGCAGTCTCTTGCGAGCCGCGGATCTGGCAAAATACCTCGACAGTTACCAGCCGGAACTCAACGAAATTACCGAGGAAGGTGAAGCCGTGATCGATCTGGCGGAAATCCCCGGGCAGCGGTACAAGCTGTACAGTTTGCACCCGCAGGCCAACCTCTACGAGGCCCGCGAGCTGTTGCGCCAGTCCTACGGCGAGGCGATCTGCATCGAAGAAGTGGAATCGAGCACGCCGCTGCGTTCACCCGTTCTCGGCATCGTTACCCCCGGGGAAATCGACAACTACTACGGGCCGGTGCGCTGAGGCTGCAGAGCCTGGCAACCCACGCCCCACATTCACCATCGAAGCACACTGCGAACGGGAAGAACACATGGCCTGGCTCAACGATTACTACCTATGGATCAAGAGTTTTCATATTTTTTTCATGGTCTGCTGGTTTGCCGGCATCTTCTACCTGCCCCGGCTGTTCGTGAATCACGCCATGGCGGAACACCAGGCCACTGCGGCACAGCTCGGCGTCATGGAACGCAAACTGTACCGCTTCATTACCCCCTTTGCGGTGCTCACGGTGCTGCTGGGCATCGCGCTGATGGCGGCGCGCTGGGACTATTTCGCCCAGGCGGCATGGATGCACGGCAAGTTGACCCTGGTGGTGATCCTGCTGGCTTATCACTGGTACTGCGGCCGGATCGTGAAGAGCTTCGCCCGCGGAGAGAACCGACGCGGGCACCGCTTCTACCGCTGGTTCAACGAGTTTCCCGTGCTTCTGCTGCTGGGCATCGTCCTGCTGGTGGAACTCCAGCCCTTCTGAGGGACGAGGCGCACCGGGCACACACGGTCCCGAAATGTTGACAACGCGGTTGCCGGGCGCGGAATTTGCTTCCTGAGCTGATTCTTTAGCCCCGGATCCCTGGGCGAATCAATAACACGCAACCCCGGGCACGGCTTCGTGTCTGGCGCCAGGAGCATGCAATGACCGAGTTTCACAGCGACACCCCCGTGGTAATGAGTCTCTCCAGTCACGACCCCTCCGGCAGCGCCGGTATTCAGGCGGACATCGAGACCACCGCCAGCCTGGGATGCCACTGCACTCCCATTATTACTGCGCTCACGGCCAAGGACACCCAGGCGGTCAAGGACATCTCCCCTGTGGAAACGGGACTGCTGATCGAGCAGGCCCGGGCAATTCTGGAAGACATGCCGGTGCGAGCCATCAAGCTGGGCCTGATGGGAAGTGTGGAAAACATTGAGGCCGTGCACACCATTCTGCGGGACTATCCGGACATTCCCGTGGTACTCGACCCGGTTACGGCCGAGTTCAACAACGAGCTCTTCAATGCAAGCGCCGTCATCAGCGCCACCGCAGCGCTGCTCATGCCGCTGGCCACCATCGCCACACCGGATCTGGTGGAAGCTCACGACATGGCGCTCGGTGCCGATACGGTCGACGCCTGCGCCCAGGAAATTCTGGAGACCGGCTGCCAGTACGTGCTCATCTCGGGCTCCGTTCGCAACGCCACCCATTACGAGAACAGCCTCTACGGCGAGGGCCACCTGATCCGTCACTACAAGTGGCCGCGAATCCGCATGATCAGCCACGGCTGCGGTGCCACTCTGGCTGCGAGTATCGCTTCTTATCTCGCTCACGGTCTGCGCCTGGAAGACGCAGTCCAGCAGGGACAGAACTTCACGTGGCACGCCCTTGCCGCAAGCCGGCGCCTGGGCATGGGCTGCTTCATACCCAACCGGATGCATTGGGCCGACAAAAACGGGAACGAGAATCAGCGCAAGGCGGGATGAGCGCTCCTGCCAGAGAGACCTTCCCCCGCGGCCGCCGGCGCTGAACCGGCGGCCGCTTTGCGCTACACTGCGCGGCCAGTTCCCAGCGGGCCGATGCCGTGATTCAAGGTCTTTACGCCATAACAAACGAAACCCTGATGCCGGGCGAGCTGCTTCTCGCCAAAACCGAGGCGGCGCTGGCTGGCGGCTGCCGGCTGATCCAATACCGCAACAAAACCGCAAGCCCGGCGCAGCAACTGCGCGAGGCGACGGCGCTGCGGTCGCTATGTGATGAATACGGCGCCGCACTCATCATTAATGATTCTCCCCAACTGGCCCGGGAGGCGGCCGCCCACGGCGTGCACCTCGGTCAGGAGGATGGTTCCCTGGAGGCCGCTCGCCGCGATCTGGGCTCCCGGATGATTGTCGGGGCTACCTGCCATGGGTCACTGGAACTGGCTCGCCAGGCGGCTCTCGCCGGGGCCAGCTACCTGGCTTTTGGCCGCTTTTTCCCGTCACAAACCAAGCCCCAGGCTCCCCCGGCCACACTCGACCTTATCGCCGAGGTTCACGCGGAGTTCGGATTGCCTCTGGTGGCGATTGGAGGAATCACCCTGGACAATGCAGCCGGGCTGGTGGCCGCCGGGGCCGACTGCCTCGCTGTGAGCCATGACTTGTTCCACGGCGACCCGCACCAGGTTCGCGAGCGTGCCTTACGCTATTGTTCTCTTTTCGAAAGCACACAGGAGTCTCCATGAGCCGTTCCACTGAACTCTTCCAACAGGCCCAGCGCTACATTCCCGGTGGCGTCAATTCACCCGTGCGCGCCTTCAAAGCTGTTGGGGGCACGCCCTTGTTCATCGAGTCGGCGAAGGGCCCTTTCGTATACGATGCGGACGGTCGGGAGTACATCGACTACGTGCAGTCCTGGGGGCCCATGCTGCTCGGTCATGCCCACCCGGACGTTCTCCAGGCGGTTCGGGAAAAGCTGGACCTGGGTCTGAGCTTTGGAGCGCCCACTGAAATCGAAACCACGCTGGCGGCGAAAGTCTGCGAGATCTATCCGAGCATCGACCTGCTCCGATTCGTCAATTCCGGCACCGAAGCAACCATGAGCGCTATCCGCCTCGCCCGCGGTTTTACCGGTCGGGATAAAATCATCAAGTTCGAAGGCTGCTACCACGGCCATTCGGATTCGTTGCTGGTCAAGGCGGGTTCCGGCGCGCTGACCATGGGCGTGCCCAGCTCACCGGGGGTGCCGGCCTCCCTGACCGAGCACACCCTCACGCTCACCTTTAACGATAGTGAACAGGTCCGGGAAGCCTTTCGCCAGTACGGCGATCAGATCGCCTGCGTCATCGTGGAACCGGTAGCAGGCAACATGAACTGTGTGCCGCCGGTGCCCGGGTTCCTGGAGTGTTTGCGGGAGCAGTGTGATCAGCACGGGACCGTATTGATATTCGACGAAGTGATGACGGGGTTCCGGGTCAGCCTGTCCGGCGCCCAGGGCCATTACGGAATCAAACCGGACCTGACCACCCTCGGGAAAGTCGTGGGGGGAGGCATGCCCGTGGGTGTGTTCGGCGGTCGCAAGGACATCATGGAACAGATCGCGCCGCTCGGGCCTGTCTACCAGGCGGGTACCTTGTCGGGCAATCCCATCGCCATGGCCGCAGGACTGAAGACCCTGGAGCTGATCTCCCAGCCGGGCTTCTATGAGCCGATCGTTAAACGCACCCGGCAACTCGTCGATGGCTTGACCGAAGCCGCCGGTCGCCACGACGTTCCCTTCACCACCAACAACGTCGGCACCATGTTCGGGGCATTTTTCACCACGGAAGAACGTGTGACCAACTACCAGCAGGTCATGGCTGGTGACACTGCCCGCTTCAACAGGTTCTTCCATCTGCTGCTGGACGAAGGGGTCTACCTCGCACCCGCTGCCTACGAAGCGGGCTTTATGTCCGCCGCCCATGGCGACGAGGAGGTTGAAAAAACCGTCGCGGCGGCCGATCGGGCCTTCGGCGCCCTCTGAGAACACCGGCATGCATGGGCCGGCGGCAGGTTGCCAGAGCGCGTTATCGGTAGCCTGCCGCCCCCCGCCGGGGATACAAAAATAACGCCAGATACGTTTTATCACCCGCCAAATTTCACGAATTCCTTTTTCTACGCGCCAACTTCAGGGCCTCGCCAGGACAAACTCGCAATCTACTTCTAGAATCATCGGCAAAGTTACTCAATAACAGAGCTTGGACACCGATGTCGGAACTGGAAATAGAACGGGGCGATGTCACCCTGGTAATGAACACCCAAGGACCTCGCAAGGGGCCAACTCTCTTGTTTCTACACGGAGGTGGCGAATCCCGCGCCGTGTGGTCACCGGTTTTTTCGCGGTTGCGCCCCAGACACTGGCAATTGGTGGCACCGGACCTGCGCGGCCATGGCGACAGCGGTTGCTCCCAGGCCTACGTCTTCGATGATTTTGTCCGGGACGGCTATGAGATCATGCGCCACCTCAAAGGCAGGCCATTGGTGCTGGTGGGCAGCTCCATCGGCGGACTGATGGCGCTGATGCTCACTCTGCGCTACCCGATGATGATCGACGGCCTTGTTCTCCTGGATGCACCCACGCGGCTGTCGAGGGCGGCGGCGAAGCGCGAGAGCGAAAAAATCCTGGCAAGCTTGACCGGGACAAAGCACGAGCCTGACCCGCTGGATTCACAGCACGCACTTGGACAACTCCTTGACGACATTCTGGCGAATCCGGACCGTCTGGCGGAAGCCGCACAGTCAGTGTGTGTGCCGACTCTGTTCCTGCACGGTTGCGAAAACGACGCCGTGGGACAGGAGGAGCTGAACGGCTTGAAGAAGGACATCCCTCATGTTGAGACCGCGGCGATTGAAGCGGGCCACCACATGGCCCGGGAAAACCCGCAGGCCGTAGCCGATCAGATCTCCGAATTCGTACCGGGCCTCATCCGGGAAGTGGTGCACTGACCACACGTCTGTCATGCCAAAAAAAGCCGGGATTTCCCGGCTTTCAATCGGATACACTCGCTCACGACTGCCGCAGACATGTAATCAACCGTCCGGCTGACCAAGCATTGCGATCAGCGTCTGCAAGTCCGCCTGAGCCTCCTCGCTCAGATCGATGATTTTGCATCCAGCCCAATGCAGTGCGCCCTCTTCGCGTTTCGACCACAGACAGTCCACTCCCACCGGGATCACCCTGCGACCATTGACGGCCCGTGGAAGATGGAGGTCAAACTGATACAGGCACTCTGCCGAGAAGGCGTGCTGTCCCGCCACCATCATGCCTTCCATGTGAATGTTCACCACTCGTCCCACCGGGCGTTGACTGACCCGGTCGTAAATCTCGACCGGCTCACTGATGGAGTGTCGTGGCAAGCGACGCTGTTCGCTCGGATTCAGGCTGCCATCAGACATGGTCGGTCTCCTGTTGCATGGCTTCTGCCTTGGCATTCAGGCTTTCGAGGATATTGTCCAGTGCGCGGTCGAAGAAGGGCTTGCTGCTGCCCGCGATGACACGCGCCCTGCCCTGCAACATGCCACGAGCCAATTCCAGCCCGGACTTCATCGCGACTTTTTTCCCCATTTGATCAACCAGCATGTATTGCATGGTCTTGGAGTTGTACCAGGCAACTTTGAGCCGCTTGCCACCGTCGAATTCGAACCAGGTGCCGAACTCAATCATCTTGAGATTCTCGACCATGGTTCGCTCCTGGACGGTAATCGCCTGCTCGCCTTGTTGCTCACCCGCCTTCTGAGCCGCCTCGCTTTCCCATTTGCTGCGCATGGGTGCAGGGGCCGGTGAAGGTTTTTGGTGGTCCATGGCCATTTTCTGCAGTGATACCAGGGCGTCCAGGAGCTTTCGGGCCCGCCCCTGATCGTAACCAATGGTGTCGAAACCCTGCTCCATGGTATCCATCAGCTCGTCCAGCATATCCTGCTTCTGGACCGGTCTTTCGCCGGGCCCTTCCGCTTCGATGCTCGCGATTAACTGATCTACTGCGGCAATGGCCCGTTTCCAGGATTCGGAGTTGTCGCCGTAACGGAGGAGAAGAAATGCCAGATAATCGGACCAGGGCTGCAGCAGCAGGAGTAGCACAGCAGAGGGGAGCTCGCGGCCATCCGTTCGCGAACGAATCTCCCTGTTCACTCGCACCTTCACTTCCCGCAGTTTCTCTTCGCCCTGGACTTTTTCCATGGCCCGCTTTTCCATCAGGTCCTGGCGACGGGCGATCTTTTTGACATACGAGCTGAAGTCCAGCAGCAACTCCGCGAACAGCCGGACATCGTTTTCAAACTCCTTCAGCACCCGCGACACGGTGTCCCTGATCTTGGTGTAGATCTCGTACTGGGAGGTTCCGTCGTTGCCGACCCACCGGGTGCCCGCCTCCGCCAGGGAGTTGAGCAGCAGTCGTGCCGGGTGCTCCTTTTTCTCGAAGAAGGTGCTGTCGATGAATGCCATTTTCAGAAAGGGCGTATGGAGATAACTGAGGATGGTTTTTACGCTATCGGGCAACTGCTCGTCCGAGAGCATGTACTCGAACAGCATACCCACCAGATCAATCGTGTGCATATCGGCCGGATCAACCCGACCGTCAGCCGAGCTTTGCTGGAGTTGCTCCACAACCTGGCGGCTCACAGTGGCAACGTCCTGAATCGGAACGGCAAGTTCGCCGGCCGGCGCGTTAGCTGCGTCATCGGTAAACCCCAGAGCCTGACTCTGGAGGGTCTGCAAAGCGTTCACCAGTTCCTGGTTGGTGTACAACGCGGGCCCCGTCGCGGTTCGCGGACCCGCAGCGGGACCGGGGCCGCTGCGCGGGCCTGTGCTTGTTCCCTGATTCAGGCCTGCCTGGCCAAGGTGCTGCTGTAATGTGCGAATCGCATGGATGATCCCGCTGGCGTAGGGATCCGCACCGGCGGGATCATGGCCGTTGACCTCGGTCGCCGTCCTGGCCTGCCCGGAGGATTCAGGCGCTGTACCCGCGGCCCCAGTCGATGCAGGCTCCTCGTGCCGCTCGACCGGCTCGGGGTGGTCCTGCTGGAAACGCAGTCGTGACATGGTGTGAAGATGCGGAAGAATCCCCTGGGCGGCAAGGTAACTGCCCACCTCCCGGTAGATATCCTCGAGCACTTCGGTCAGCTCCACCTCGAAGTATTTGTAGGCAAGAATTTTTTCCGGAGTACTGAGCGCTACAGTGGCGAGGCTGCTGCGCAGCGCTTCGCAGAACTGCAGCGGGCTGAGCGGGTTGTTGTGCTCCTGCACCTTTCGGCCCTCGTTGAGGACGGCGAGCCGCTGCTGGAGGAACCAGAGAGTTTCCCCACAGCGCTCCTCGGCACGATGGGCGATGGATGACAGAGCAATACGCTCTTCCAGATCGTCGTTCTCCACCAGCGTGAGCGTGTCCGGGTGGTACTCGTCGCTCCTCAACCGGGTGTCGAGGGTCCGAGCGCCGAATCTGGCGAAGCCTTCGCGCAGCGATGCCGTGAACTGTGCACCCATGGCTGCGCCGTTGTAGCTGAGAAAATGGGTGGTTTCCTGCAGGTGCCGCGCGTCCTTGTCGGTCGCCGCCCGGTCGAACAACTCCTGAAACTTTTCTTCCAGGACCTTGAGGAAGCGGGCGTACATCCGATCTCCGTGATCGGTAGTGATCTGCCCGCATTGTTTCAGGTACGCGTTTATTGTCGCGTCCGGGTAACGGCCGATGCCGCGTTCCGCCCGGTTGCTGTCGAAGTCGCTCATGGATGCCCCAGGCTTTCCTTCTGGTTATTGCCGGTCGCTGCCCGCGACCGTGCGTGGGTGCGGGATGAGCCCCGGCTCGTGCGCGGGGCAAGGGTTTTGTAAGCAGCCTCTCTTAATACTAGCAGGCCGGGACCAAAGGCAATACGAAGTGGGGATCGGAAGCGTAAGGAAATGTATCCCGCGGAGCCGCCGCAGCTCCGCAGGTTTTCTATTGGAGTGTTTGCAGATTGGTGACCATCTCCTGCAGGGCAAGCGCAACCGGCCCGGTGGAGTCGCCCACGTAGCGTAAACCCTGGCGCGCAAACTGACGGGCCCGGTCCAGCTGTGCCAGGCCACGGTAGCTGGTTGCCAGCAGCAGATAGAGTTCCGGCTCCCGTCGATCGATGCGCAGGCCGCGCTCCGCATTGACGATTGCCCCCTGCCAGTCGCCCGCCGCCACCAGGGTGCGGGCGTCTTCCAGCATTCGGTTCAGGGCTTGAACCGGGGCCGCACTGGGCGCAGGCGACCCGGGCCGGGATACCTCCGGTTGTTCCGGCTCGGGCGATTCCACGATCGGGCGAACGGCACATCCTCCGAGCAGGACGAGTAGGGCCAGAATGGCCGGGCCGGTGGCGTTGACGAGTCTCCTGTTAAACAGGGCAGAAATCTGGGTCATTCTCGAATCGAACTCCTTCATTGCGTGTCCCACAGCTGCTGAAGCCAGTGGATCACGGGATTGCGGCGGTGTCGGCACCCCCCCTTCGACTGCGGTTCAGTGCCCTGCAGGAAGGGGAGCAATTCACTTCCAATGCAGTTGGATCCGCCCAGGGTGCCGTCCGCGGGATTAACCCAATGATAGTCCACTCCGGCAGGTTTGAGCGGCGACAGGGGCCGGGACGAGATCTCGCCGAAGACATCGGTCCAGACTCTCAGGGCTCCGGTGGCACCGGTCAGGGGCGTCGGACCATTGTCGTCCCGCCCGACCCACACCACTGCCAGGTGGTCTCCACTGTAACCCGCGAACCAGCTATCCCGTTGTTCATTGCTGGTGCCCGTCTTGCCCGCCACCTGCCAGCTCTCGTCCAGCCGCTGGTAAGCGCTCCGCCCGGTGCCCTCGCGCATGGTGGCCTGCAGCCCGTACTGGAGCAGGTGCATGGCGTCCGCTGGAAAGCGCTCTTCGGTCAGAAGGGGGTAGCGGTTCAGGGGTTGTCCCTGGGCGTCTAGCACGGAAAGGATGCTGCGCTGGGGCGTGTACACTCCTTCCGAGGCGATGGTCTGATACATGGCACTGACCTGAAGGGGAGACAGGTCCAGCGCGCCCAGGAACAGCGACGGCAGCGGCGCGATCGGCTCATCCACGCCGAGCTTGCGCAAGGTTTCCCTGACCGGCTCCACACCAAGCTCCATACCCAGGCGCGCGGTGGCCTGGTTGTAGGACTTGGCCAGCGCCTGATACAGAGGCACTTCGCCGTGCTCTTCCCGGGAGAAGTTGCGGGGCTCCCAGAGCCGTCCGCCTTCCGATTCGACACTCAGCGCAGAATCGTCGATGGGGCTGATCAGAGTATAATTCTCGGGCGGCATCAAAGCGGTCAGGTATACGGCCGGTTTAACCAGGGAGCCTATGGCTCGACGGGCATCCAACGCGCGGTTGAAACCTGCGTAATCCGGGTCCCGGTCACCCACCACCGCCAACACTTCGCCACTCCCCACCGCTTCCACGACCACGGCCCCCTGCAGAGTCTCTGCTTCCAGCTCGTAACCGCGTTCCATGGCCGTCAGCTCCGATTGCAGGCTCTCTTCCGCCGCTTTCTGCACCGTTGGCGACAATGTTGTGAATACCCGCAAACCTTCGCTGCGCAGGTCCTCCTGGCGGTAGTCTCTTTGCAGCTGCCGTTTGACCAGTTCAATGAAGGCCGGGTAGCTATAGGGTGTGGCATTGGCTCCCTGCACCACGTCCAGAGGCTGTTGCCGAGCAATCTGGGCCTCGAACTCGCTGATCAGCCCCCGCTCTTCCATCACGGACAACACCACATTGCGGCGCTCCAGCGCGCGCTCCGGATGCCGCCAGGGATTGTAATAGGAGGCGCCTTTGACCAGCCCCACCAGCAGCGCGATCTGGTGAATGCGCAGTTCACCCAGGGGCTGCCGGAAATAATGCTGGGCGCCAAGGGCGAAACCGTGAATGGCGCGGGGACCGCTCTGCCCCAGATAGACTTCGTTGAGATAGGTTTCCAGAATCTCGGCCTTGCTGTAGCGGGCATCCAGGGAAATTGCCATGAACGCTTCGACGATCTTGCGCGTCATGCTGCGGCGTTGATCCAGGTAAAAGTTCTTGACCAGCTGCTGGGTGAGGGTGCTGCCGCCCTGGACCACGCGGCCGGCGCGCATGTTGACGTAAGCCGCCCGGGCGATGGACTTGGGGGACACACCGTGGTGACGAATGAAATCCCGGTCCTCCACGGCGATCAGCGTCTCTCCGAGCAGCGGAGGGACATCTTCCAGCCGCAGCAGCAGGCGATCTTCCATGTGGGCCGGGTAAATTCCGCCAATCTCCTGGGGCTCCAGACGCACAATGGGCAAAGGTGCGCCGCTCCGGTCACTCAGCTCCTGAACGGAGCCATTGGCAAAGCTCAGAGACAGGTATTGGGCTGGTTCCCGGCGGTCCCAGAATGTAAAGCCGCGACTATGCAGCTGCACCCGGTCACCACGCACACTGGCCTGCCCCGGTTTGTTCACGGCATTCACAAATTGATATCCCAACCCTTCAAGCTCCGCCAGCAGCTCATCCTGCTTCAGGGGCAAGCCGGCATAGAGTTCAAGGGGGCGCGCGTAGACACGGGCCGGCAGCGACCACTTTTTGCCCTCGAACTTGCTGCGCACCACATAGTCGAGATAGAGAAGGGTTCCGAGACCCAGAAATACCGGGATCAGCGCCAGCTTCCACCAGCGGCGGAGTCCGCCCAGTAAACCGGAGGTGCTTTTGGTTCTGCGGGAGGGCGCCTTGCGGCTTTTGCGGGTTGTTCGTCTTGCCATGATACCGACGGGCCGAGAGAGTTGAATCTGCAGCGGGAAGGAGATTTCCCCGCAGATCGGCTCAATAGTTTAGCCCGACGCCAAAGGCTTATCGAGAGGGCTTTATCGTCGAAGTTCATTTCCGCATAATGCGTCACTCCCGAAGCGGCAAATGCACTTCCAAAAATCACCGCACACCCATAAGCGAGCGAGCATGAGCAAATATCACATCTACGGCATCGGCGCCGCCCTGGTCGACACGGAAATCGAGGTCACCGACACGGACCTTGAGCAGATGGAGGTGGACAAGGGGCTGATGACCCTGGTGGATGAGGGCCGTCAGCATCAGTTGATCGAGCAACTCTCCGGTCACCTGGTTCATTCCAAACGGGCCTCCGGCGGTTCCGCCGCCAACACGATCATTGCCGCCAGTTACTTCGGTGGCAACAATGTGTATTCCTGCAAGGTCGCGGACGACGAGAATGGCGAGTTCTATATCAACGACCTGCGCGCTGCAGGCGTGGACTACCCATACAACGGTGGGCTTGAATCGGGAATAACCGGTCGCTGCCTGGTGATGATCACCCCCGACGCGGAACGCACCATGACCACCTTTCTCGGCGTGAGTGCTTCCCTGTCCGAAGCGGAGCTGCACCCCCACGTTGTGCCGGATTGCCAATACGTCTACATGGAGGGTTATCTGGTCTCCTCTCCCACCGGCAAGACGGCCGCCATCAAGCTGCGGGAACTCGCCGAGCAGCACGGAGTGCGCACGTCCATCAGTCTTTCCGACCCGGCCATGGTGGAACATTTTGGCGATGGTCTGAAGGAGATGATCGGCAGCGGCGTGGACCTGATTTTCTGCAATGAACAGGAAGCAATGGGTTTCACCGGATGCGCCTCGCTGGAAGCTGCGGCGGAGGGCATGAAGGAGTATGCCCGCACCTTTGCCATTACCCTCGGGGCGCGCGGCGCTCTGGTTTACGATGGCGATAAGCTGATTTCGATTGCACCGCAGACCGTAAAAGCCGTCGATACCAACGGCGCGGGAGACATGTTCGCTGGCGCATTCCTTTATGCCATCACCCACGGACATTCCCATGAAACCGCCGGTGAGCTGGCAAGCCATGCAGCCGCCCATCTGGTGACTCAGTGGGGCCCCCGCCTGCCTCCCGAGCAACACGAACACATCAGACGGCGCGTATTGGGTCAGTGAGTTATGCCGGTGCGCCGCGTGGAGCTGCGTACCGGCTTTTCATGTCCGCAAGGATGGTTCTCACCCAGGGAGCCGCTTACTCGTCGAACTGCTCTCGAATCTGGTCTGAAACCTGCCGGGATTCGTGGGGATTGAACTCCAGGATGAACATGTGCCAGAGAGTAAAAAACAGCGCAGCGATCAGCGGTCCCACCACAAAGCCATGGATCCCAACCACCGCGAGACCGCCAAGGGTTGAAAACAGGACGATGTAGTCCGGCAGTTTGGTATCGCGCCCCACCAGGATCGGTCGCAGTATATTATCCACCGTGCCGATGACCAGAACCCCGAACAGCACCAGTACGATCGATTGGACATAGCTTCCCACGGCGAACAGATACAATGCCACGGGAACCCAGATCAAGCCGGTACCAACGGCAGGAATCAACGACGAGACCGCCATCATCGCGGCCCAGAGCAATGCCGGCTGAACGCCCAGGATCCAGAAAATAAGCCCGCCCAGAGAGCCCTGGACCAATCCCACCACCACGTTGCCCTTCACGGTCGCCCGGGTCACTTCGGAAAACTTCTTGAAGAGCAGGGTCTCGCGTCGGTCATCCAGTGGAAAGGCCACCCGGAGCCACTTGAGAATGGTGATGCCGTCGCGCAGCAGAAAGAACGCCAGATAGAGCATCAGAGCCGCACTCAGCAGGAAGGCCAGCGTGTTCTGGCCGATGTTCAGCGAGCGCTTCGCGAGGAAGTTGACTGCGGTGCTGATGGCGCTGCCGGCTTGCTCGCGCAGCTCGGCCAGGTCCACGCCCAACGAGTCCAGGCGGCTTTGCACTACCGGAAACGCACTTTGAATCCGCTCCAGGTACTTGTCCACGTTCAACTCGCCGGACTCATACTGGGCATAGAGATTGACAGCCTCATTGACCACCGAGGACAGTACCAGCAATACCGGTAGAATCACGGCCACTACAGCGATCAGCAAAGTCAGCAGGGCGGCCGCAGTGGGAAAGCGCGGCATGTGCCGGAGCAAACGCTTGTTTACCGGCATGAACAACACAGCAAGAATGGACGCCCACAGTATGGGCGCCAGAAAGGGTGACATCACCCAGACGAAGCCCGCCGACGTCGCCGCCAGCACCCACACAAAGACCCGCTTTTCCTGGATCGTGTATTCAGGTCTTGTTTCCAGCACCGCCCCTCCCCATTTCCCTCAAGGTTTCAAGCCGGCTTGCTAGCCGACAAACACGCGCGCGTTCCTGAACATCCGCATCCACGGGCCGTCTTCACCCCATTCGTCGGGATGCCAACTGTTGGTCACGGTTCGGAACACCCGCTCCGGGTGCGGCATGATGATGGTAGCCCGGCCGTCACGGCTGCACACTCCGGTCATTCCACGCGGCGATCCGTTGGGATTGGCGGGATAGTGCTCGGCCACTTGAATCCGATTATCCACGAACCGCATAGCCACCAGCCCGCTGCTATCGCACTCTTCCAGTGCCGCGCCGGACGCGAACTCCGCACGGCCTTCACCGTGGGCGATGGCCACGGGCAGATGCGACCCCGCCATGCCAGCCAGCAACACGGACGGACTCTCCTGGATCTGCACCAGTCCGAAACGGGCTTCGAATTGCTCCGACTCGTTCTTCACAAAGCGCGGCCAATGCTCCGCACCGGGAATCAACTCCTTCAGCGTGGACATCATCTGACAGCCGTTGCACACGCCCAGGCTGAATGTATCCGTTCGATGGAAAAAGCGCTCAAACTCATCCCTCAGGGTGCTGTTGAACAGCACGGTTTTGGCCCAGCCTTCGCCGGCCCCCAGCACGTCGCCGTAGGAGAAGCCACCACACACCACCAGGCCCACGAAGTCCGCCAGAGTGGCGCGGCCGCTCAAGAGATCGCTCATGTGAACGTCCACCGCAGTAAACCCGGCCCGATCGAAACAGGCCGCCATCTCTACCTGGGAGTTGACACCCTGCTCGCGCAGGATCGCAACCCGGGGGCGCTGCCCCGCGGCGATCAGGGGCGCAGCCGGATCTTCGTTGGGGTCGTAGCTCAGCTTTGCGCTCAATCCTGGGTCCTCGGCGCGGATCTGTTCAAATTCCTGGCGGGCGCTTTCCGGGTTGTCCCGCATGGCCTGCAATCGGTAACTGGTCTCGCTCCACAGGCATTCCAGTTCCGCGCGGCTGTTCTCGTAGAGCACCTCACCACCGTGTGAAATAACGAACCGCTCCTCCGTGGACACAGTGCCCAGGGCTACCAGCAGCCCTTCGATTCCCTGTGCGGCAAAGTGCGCGCGAACGCGATCCAGATCAGCAGATTTCACCTGCAGGACGCAGCCGAGCTCTTCATTGAACAGGGCAGCCAGTGCGTCCTTGGGCGCGCTGCCGATGCCGAGCCCGTCCAGTTCCACTTGCAGACCGCAGCGGCCCGCGAATGCCATTTCCGCCAGCGTGGTCAGCAGCCCACCATCGGACCGATCGTGGTAGGCGAGGAGCAGCTCGTCCTGGATGCACGCCTGCAGAGCCGTGAAGAATTTTTTCAGAACCTCCGCACTCTCCAGGTCGGGAACGGCTTCACCCATCTGCCCGCACACCTGGGCGAGAATGGATCCACCCAGGCGCTGCTGCTTCCCGGCCAGATCCACAAATATCAGCTGACTGTCGCCCCGGTCGGTCCGCAGCTGCGGAGTCAGGGTCTTGCGGACATCCTGCACCGGCGCAAAGGCTGAGATCACCACGGACATGGGAGCCGTTACGGCCTTGTCCTGCCCGTCGGCCTGCCACGCCGTGCGCATGGACATGGAGTCCTTGCCCACGGGAATGGTGATCCCCAATTGCGGACACAGCTCCATGCCGATCGCTTCCACGGTGCGATACAGCTTTTCGTCTTCCCCGGGGTGTCCGGCGGCGCACATCCAGTTGGCGGACAAACGGATGTCGCGCAGAGAGTCGATCCGCGCGGCGGCGATGTTGGTAATGGCTTCGGCGATGGCCATTCGACCCGAGGCGGGCGCGTTCAGCAGCGCGAGGGGTGTGCGCTCGCCCATGGACATGGCCTCGCCACAGTAGCTGTCGTAGGCGCTGGTAGTCACGGCACAATCGGCCACCGGCACCTGCCACGGGCCCACCATCTGGTCCCGCGCCACCATGCCGCCCACGAAGCGGTCACCAATGGTGATCAGGAACTTCTTGCTGGCAACGGTGGGATGCTGAAGAACCCGTTTGACCGCCTCTTCCATTGTGACCCCGTCCAGTTGCAGCGGCTCCACAGGCGCATAATGGCGGTTGCCTTCCCGGTGCATTTTGGGCGGCTTGCCGAACAGGACCGGCATGGGCAGGTCGATGGGCGCATTGTCGAAGTGGCTGTCCTCCACCACGATGCGTTTTTCCTCACTGGCTTGACCCACCACCGCGAAGGGGCAGCGCTCCCGTTCACAGATGGCCTGGAACACGGCCAGATTTTCCGACTTCACCGCTAACACATAACGTTCCTGGGACTCGTTGCACCACAGCTCCAGGGGGCTCATGCCCGGCTCGTCACTGGGCACCTTGCGCAGTTCGAAGCGGCCCCCGCAGCCGCCGTCCTTAACCAGTTCGGGAAAGGCGTTGGACAGGCCCCCGGCGCCCACGTCGTGAATGAAGGCGATGGGGTTGTGATCTCCCAGCTGCCAGCATTGGTCGATGACCTCCTGACAACGGCGCTCGATCTCGGGGTTCTGGCGCTGCACCGAAGCATAATCCAGGTCGGCGCTGGATGTTCCGGCGCTCATGGACGACGCCGCGCCACCCCCAAGGCCGATCAACATGGCAGGGCCACCGAGCACGACCAACTGGGTCCCGGCGGAGAAGGTGGGCTTCTCAATGTGCTCCGCCTTGATGTTCCCGTAGCCGCCGGCCAGCATGATGGGCTTGTGGTAGCCGCGGCGTTCACCGCCAAAGTCCGCCTCGAAAGCGCGGAAGTAGCCGCAGATATTGGGCCGGCCGAATTCGTTGTTGAACGCGGCTCCACCGATGGGCCCCTCCAGCATGATGTCCAGGGCACTGACGATCCGGTCGGGCTTGCCGTACTCATTTTCCCAGGGCTGTTCAAAACCGGGAATCTGCAGGTTGGAAACGGCAAAACCGGTCAGGCCCACCTTGGGTTTGGAGCCGCGACCGACCGCGCCTTCGTCCCGGATCTCGCCACCGGCACCGGTTCCCGCGCCCGGGAAGGGGGCGATGGCTGTAGGGTGGTTATGGGTCTCCACCTTCATGAGCATGTGAATGGCTTCCTGCTGGTAGCCATAGCTTCGGGTCACCGGGTCCGGATAGAAGCGGCCGGCCACATGCCCTTCCACCACGGCCGCATTGTCCGCATAGGCCGACAGCACGCCCTCCCCCCCCTGCTCATGGGTATTTTTGATCATCTGGAAGAGCGAGCGGCTCTGATCCTCACCATCGAGGGTCCAGCTCGCATTGAAGATCTTGTGGCGGCAATGTTCCGAGTTGGCCTGGGCGAACATCATCAGTTCCACATCCACCGGATTGCGACCCAGGTCCTGATAGCTTTTTACCAGATAGTCGATCTCATCCTCGGCAAGGGCGAGCCCCAGTTCACGGTTGGCTGCTTCCAGCGCTTCGCGGCCTCCCGCAAGCAGATCCACGGTATTGGCGGGCCGGGGGGCCTCGTCGCGAAACAGCTGTTCGGCCTCACTGAGTTCGTCGAAGACCGCTTCCATCATGCGGTCGTGAAGCAGCGGTGCCACTTCGCCAACGGCCTCGCCACGGCTGTACACGGTGTACAGAATGCCGCGCTCGATCCGGCCCAACATTTCGAGACCCACGTTGTGGGCGATGTCCGTTGCCTTTGAGGACCAGGGGGAGATGGTTCCAGGGCGTGGCACCACCAGGAAGCTGCGCTGGGAACGGACATCCGTCGGCGCCGAAGTGGTTTCCAGTGCGGGGCCATATTCCAGCAGTCTGGAAAGCAGGCCCTGCTGCGCCTCGTTCAGTGGTGCCGCGCCTTTTTTCATTGCGGCGAAATGAACGTATTGAGCAGAGACCGCGCTGATGGCGGAGTCCTGTGCCTGGAGGCTGGTCAGCAGCTTTTGACTGCGAAATGCGGAAAGTGCCGGAGCGCCGAGCAGGGTCAGCATAGCGGTTTGATTTCCTCGAGGTTTGTTGCGGGACGGCAGGCTGGGGAACGAGCCACGTTGGGAGGCGCCATTGTACTGGATAGCGGCAATGAAGGCAGCAGCAGGCGGCCACCACCATGGCGCTCCATTGCCGAAGCCCCGGCGCGAATACCAGCTATTAGAGTGGATTATGACGAAAACTTTCTACTCTCAAGTGCCACTTCCTCGGAACTTTGTCCTCGCGGATCGCTCTATCTGATCCATAAATTGCGCACCACGGCCGATTTTGCTCCCTCCGGCCAATCTCTACTATATTTGCACGCCAGGTGCAAGCTAGCCGATCACAAGCTCAACCTATAAAATTGCACATATCCAGACATCGCACCATCCACGTCACAGGGAAGAAGACGGCAATGGGATCAATGAAGCGAATTCATCCAGTCTTCCGATTTTTTAAACGCCTGCTGTGCAGCTGCGCGGTCCTCCTGGCCTGCAGCGTACTGGTGGGTAGCGATACGCCGAGCCTGCTGGAGAAGATCCAGGCCAGCGGCAAGCTCTATGTGCTCTCCCGCAACGGACCCACCACCTACTACGAAGGTCCCTACGGCTTCACCGGCTTCGAATACACCCTGGCACAGGCCTTTGCGAAGGAACTGGGCGTGGAGTTGGTCATCCGTGACGAGGACAATCTGGCCATTCTCCTGGACGCCCTGGGCGGCCCTAAAGCCCACATTGGCGCCTCGGGATTGACTGTGACTCATAAGCGCCAGCGAGAGCTGCTCTTCAGCCGCCCCTATCTCGAAATTACTCAACGAGTCATTTACAACCGGGATAAGCCCCAACCGGAATCCCTCGCCGACCTGGTGGGCCAGGATTTCCTGGTGATCGCCAACAGCGCGCATTCGGAACGCCTGCGGGAACTGCGCAGTGAATTTCCCGGCCTGCGCTGGCGCGAGCGCAACGACCTGGAGATGATCGATCTGGTGCAGATGGTTCACAATGGTGAGCTGGACTACGCGATTGTCGACTCCAATGCCTTCGCCATTAATCGCAATGTGTATCCCAATGTGCAGGCCGCGTTTGACCTTTCCGAACCCCAGCAACTGGCTTGGGCATTCCCCCGTTTTGCCGACACCAGCCTGTTCGATGCCGCCGAGGCGTTTTTTGCCCGGATCGAATCCAGCGGTTGGCTTGCAGAGGTAACGGACTACTATTACGGCGACGCCGACATGTTCAACCAGGGCGGCGCCATGCTGTTCGCCGAACGCATCGAAAGTCGTTTGCCGGCCTGGGAGGGCTATTTGAAAACGGCTGGAGAAGAACAGAACATTGACTGGCGCTTGCTCGCTGCAATGAGTTATCAGGAATCTCACTGGAATTCCAGGGCGCGTTCCCATACGGGCGTACGCGGCCTGATGATGCTGACCCAGGTTACCGCCAAGGAACTGGGGATTGCCAACCGGATCGACCCGGAGCAAAGCATCAAAGGCGGAGCGCGCTATTTCAAGAAGATCTACGAGCGCATTCCCGACCGGATCCAGGGTGCGGACCGGACCTGGATGGCCCTGGCCGCCTACAACGTGGGCACCGGGCACCTGGAAGACGCGCGCATCCTGACGGAGGCTCACGGCGATGACCCCGACAAGTGGTCAGACGTGCAGCGCTATTTGCCCCTGCTGGCGGAGCGGAAGTATTACCAGCACACGAAGCACGGTTACGCCCGTGGCTGGGAGCCCGTCGCTTACGTGCAGCGCATCCGCCAGTTCTACAACATCCTTCGCTGGCAGGACGAGCGCAGGCAGAAGGAACTGATTGCGGACCAGGTGGAGTACCGATTCGAGCCGGTGGAAACAATCTCCGCCAACACGCTGTTCCCCCGAGCGCTCTAAGAGCCTGCAGCCGACAATTCACGTGCAGAGGTCACTCAGGCCGCTGCTTCAGGATCAGCTCACCGGACGACGGTTACTCTGAATCGGCACCGGAGTCAGCAACTTTCCTTGCGGCTTTTCTTTCCTGTCGTCGCCGTCGAAAAAAGCGCGACATGATCTCGCTTGCCTCCGCACCGCAAAGCCCCAGTTCATAGCGCACGCGATGGTTGCACCAGGGCGCGTCCAGCAGTTGCGCCTGGCTGACGACGGCTCCGGCCTTGGGCTCGGCAGCGGCGATCACCACCCGCTCGATCCGGCTATGCACAAGAGCCCCGGCGCACATGGTGCAGGGTTCAATGGTGACATAGAGCGTACAGCCGGGAAGCCGGTAATTACCGGTGTTTCGCGCCGCGTTCCGCAGAGCCACGATCTCCGCATGGGCTGCGGGGTCGCAGGCAGAGATGGGCTGGTTCCAACCTTCCCCGAGAATCGTTCCGCCTGCGTCGACCAGCACTGCGCCCACCGGAACCTCCCCTGCCTGTGCCGCCTGCTCGGCCAGTTCCAGCGCGCGGTTCATCGCTGCCCTGTCCTTCGCGTTCCAGTCAGCGTCGGTGTCGGAGTGTTGTTCGTACATTGAGCTACCCGGAAAAATCGTACTGAATTCTTTGTGAAAAATCCGTCATGGGGCAGAATGCATCGCCGCCGCTGACATAGTTTGCCTCGTCCCGGTCAAATCCCTATGATTGCAGCCGCCAGGCAATTCGATAATGAGGACTCCATGCCCAAGGTAACCTACTTCTCTCCCAACGGCGATCAACAGGACGTGGATGTCCCGGTCGGCAACAGCGTAATGGAAGGCGCGATCGACAATATGATCGATGGCATTCTCGCAGAGTGCGGCGGCGCCTGCACCTGTGGCACCTGCCATGTATATGTGGACGAGCAATGGCTCAGCAAAGTCGGCGAAGCAGGCGATTTCGAAAAGGACCTGCTGGAGGTTGTCATCGACCCCGAGCCCAACAGTCGACTCTCCTGTCAGATTGAAGTGACCGAAGAGCTGGACGGCCTGGTGGTCCGCATCCCCAAGGCCCAGATTTAACAGCCTGCAGCGCTTTCTGGCACAGCTGGCAGCCCGCTCGCGCATGGCGCCGGCCAAGCCTGAGGTCAATTGACAATTCCCTCGTGCTGGGGGTACCTTGTTTGCCTGCTTTCAGCTCTGTGCAACAGCCGGAGCCACACTGCGCTGCTCATCACCGCCCTCTCTCCCATGAGGCATGCAGGCAGGCGGTGAAGATCGACTCGGCACGAGCAGGCGCTGAAGTCACAGGCAGCTCCCGCCCCAGCGCCACAACAGATCGTGTTTTTAATTCCCGCTAATCAACCTCTGGAGAACCACGTGAAAGAGCTTACAAAATTTTACATCAACGGCGAGTGGGTCGACCCGGTCGATCAGCGCCAGATCGAAGTAATCAATCCCGCCACCGAACAGCCCGTCGCCAAAATTTCCATGGCTGGCGCTGAAGACGTCAATCGCGCAGTGGCGGCCGCCAAGGCTGCATTCCCGGGCTTTTCCGCAACCAGCCGCGATGAACGACTCGCTCTGCTGAACAAGCTGGCGGAAGTGTACAAGGAACGTTACAACGACATGGCGGAAGCAATCACCCTGGAAATGGGCGCGCCTGTGGCATTGTCCCAGAAAGCACAAGCGGCCACCGGCCTCGGTCACATCACCACCGCTGCGGAAGTTCTGAAGACTTACGAATTCGAAGAAGACCTGGGCACCACTCATGTGTTCAAGGAAGCCATCGGGGTGTGCGGCATGATTACGCCCTGGAACTGGCCCATCAACCAGATCATGTGCAAGGTCGCGCCGGCACTGGCGACGGGTTGCACCATTATCCTCAAGCCCAGCCAGGTTGCACCGCTGGACGCCTACGTGCTGGCCGAGATGATCGACGCCGCCGGCTATCCTCCGGGCGTTTTCAACCTGGTGAACGGTTCGGGTCCCCAGGTTGGCGAGTGGCTGTCCTCGCATCCGGATGTGGACATGATCTCCCTGACAGGCTCCACTTATGCGGGTGCACAGGTTTCCAAGCACGCGGCGGACACCATCAAGCGCGTTTCACTGGAACTGGGCGGAAAGTCGGCCAACATCATCCTCGATGACGCGGATCTGGAAAAGGCCGTAAAGATGGGTGTGATGAGCTGCTTCAACAACACGGGTCAGAGCTGCAACGCCCCGACCCGCATGCTGGTTCCCGCTGACAAACACGACCAGGTGGTGGAGATCGCCAAAGCGGTCGCCGAAAAAGTCGTGGTGGGCGCACCGGACGACCCCAGCACCGTTATCGGCCCCCAGGCGAACCGAAAACAGTGGGAAACAGTTCAGAAGCTGATCCAGAAAGCCGTCGACGAAGGTTGCCAGCTGGTTTGCGGCGGCACCGGAAAACCGGAAGGCCTGGACACCGGCTTCTATACCAAGCCGACGATTTTTGCGAACCTCAAGAACAGCGACACCATCGCTCAGGAAGAGGTATTTGGTCCGGTGCTGGCCATCATTCCCTACCAGGATGAGGAAGATGCGATCCGCATCGCCAACGACAGCATTTACGGCCTGTCCGGCTATGTGCAGTCCGGTGATCTGGAAAGGGCCCGCCGGGTCGCTTCCCGCATGCGGACCGGCATGGTGCACATCAACGGCGCGCCGGTGGATGTACGCGCTCCCTTTGGCGGTTACAAGCAATCAGGAAACGGTCGCGAGTGGGGTGCCCACGGCTTTGACGAATTCCTGGAAATAAAGGCTGTAATGGGCTACGAAGCCCGCAAGTAACAGTCGATGCACCATCGAAAGGCCATCTGCGGATGGCCTTTTTTATGTCACTCTCCGTCACTCTCCAATGTACTTCCCATGGACGAACCCCGCTCTCCCTGCATTTCGGTCTGCGCCCTCGACGCAGAGGATCTCTGTATCGGCTGTTATCGCAGTGCTGGGGAAATCGCCCGCTGGTCACAATTGACGGCGAAAGAAAAACAGGAAGTACTGGAAAATGCGGCGACCCGTCGGGGGCGCAAGCATTCGGTTCGGCTGGATTGAACATTGGGATGCAGACCGCCCTGCGGGCCCACCCGAGCGGTTGAAGTAGCTTCAAGCTGGAACTGCAGTTGATGACATCCTATCTCGCCACCCTGAACTTTGCCCTGGGCATTACCGCGCCGATTTTCTTGCTGGTGGTCCTGGGGATTGTGCTCAAACGCTTGCAGGTCATCAACGAGGGGTTCATCACCTCAGCCTCCTGGCTGGTCTTCTCGGTGGGACTTCCCACCCTCCTCTTCATCAGCATCATCAAAACCCACTTCGATCAGGTACTCAATCTCCGCTTGCTGGGGGTGGGCGTGCTGGCAACGGTCGCGGTTTTCGTTGTTCTGCAGCTCGCCTCTCGGGTGCTGGTACGGGAACGGGATGAACGGGGCATTTTCGTACAGGGCTCGTTCCGCGGCAACATGGGTATCATCGGTCTCGCATTCTGCGCGAACGCCTATGGCGAGGAGGGGCTCGCCATCGCGTCCATCTACATGGCCGTGCTCACCATTTTGTACAACGTATTGTCCGTGTACATCCTCACCCGGACCCTGGCTGCTGGCAGTGAGGCGATGCTGAAAAAAATCGCCTGGAACATTGGCAAAAATCCGATCGTCATTTCCATCGTGTTTGCGCTTCTTTGGTCCTATCTGGGGATTGGTCTTCACCCGGTGCTGATGCAGTCCGGAGAGTACCTCAGCGCCATGACTCTGCCTTTGGCCCTGCTCTGTATCGGCGGCAGTATCAGCCTCAGGGAACTGCGCCTGGCCTCGAATGTGCCGGTGCTGACGGTGATCGCGAAGCTGGTGCTGGTGCCGGCGGCGACGGTGCTGATCGCCTATCCGTTTGGTTTTACCGCGATGGAATTGGGTGTGGTGTTCCTGATGGCCGCCACCCCGACCGCCACGGCCAGTTACATCATGGTGCATGCCATGGGCGGCAAGGGAAGCATGGCAGCCAATATCGTCGCGCTGTCCACGTTGGCTTCCGTTCTGAGCGTCAGTGGCGGCATCGTCATCCTGAAAGCAATGAATCTGATTTGATGCAGTGGCTCATTGTGGTCCCGAGACCTCCGAGCGCCCTGCCTGCAACTCCGACAGCTGTGCGCGCTCCAGGGCATCCTCCAGACTCTGAAACCGACGACTCTCGGGGAAAGCCTCTCGTGCGCGAATGAGAACCTCCCGCGCCCGATCAAACTGGTTGCGATTGATAAAGGTTTCGCTGCTGCGAATCAGTTCGCGCTCGATGCGAGCGATCCCAAGCCTGGCTTCGTCGCTGCCCGGGTCCAGGTCCTGCAGCCGCAAGTAATAGTCGAACGCACTGCTGCCGGCTGGGGTCAGGTAGTTTTCCGCCGTCATCTGCCGCCGCGCTGCAACTCTGACGCTTTCCAGTTCGCCGTCGCCTTCCTCGCCCGCTACGATGGACAACAACCCCTCGTGCTTCCCATCCACACGCAAGCCTCGCAACGCTAACTCGATCGCCCACTGGTGATTGCCGGACCGGAGGCTGGCTTGGGCCAGTTCCAGATAGCGTTCGGGAATTCTCCGAAGGCCCGCACGCGCCTGGGGATTGTCGGGGTCCAGATCCAGCGCGCGCCCATAGAGCTGGTAGGCGTTTTCATGGCGAGGTTCGGTCAACTTGTCCTCGGCTAACAATGCGTCGCCCTGCTCCACCAGCCTGGCGGCGCGTTTCATTCCTGTTGCCCGCTCCTTCAGTTGCTCGGAGATCGCATCCGGATGGCCCGCAAACGTGTTCTCAAAAATTTTCAGAACCTGTTCCGCCCGGGCTACATTTCTCCCCTCCAGGGCGCGGTTGATGTGCTGGTGAAGACGATCGGCCAAGCGGGAAAGGGCCAGCTCGGCATCCGCCGAATCGCCGCGCCGATACGCTTCGGCGAGGCGCGGGGCAAGAGACAAATCCCGATCCAACTGCGTCCACAGCTGCCGGACTTCCGACGAGGAGAGGGCCTTGTTCGCGCTTGCCGCTTCCGCAGCTTCGGCCGGATGTTCCGCGCCCGAGCTAGATCCCCGCACCGGGGTGGGGGTCGGGTCCGGCGCTGGCACTTCGGACCCGGGGCTCGCCTTGGCGGGAAGCGTCTCACGCGGCCCCGGGTCGGCTACTCCGCGCAACTCTCCCGTTCGACTGACCAGGCGATCCACCACTTGGGAAATTTCGGGCGGAAGGTGCACGGCAAACCGGGTGAGCGCGACCATGCCCAGCACCAACATCGCCGCAGCCAGCCACGGCCAGAACACACCAATCGCCGAACGCCCGCGGCGTGGCCGTTCGTGTCCGCTGCCAGCGGCTGCCGCCACCCTGGGCTGGCCCTCGGATACCGGCGCAGGAATTTCTTGCGCGGTGGATTCGCCCTCACCGGCTTCCACAGCATTCTCGAGGGAAGCCGCAGCCCGTTCGTGGGGCGTCGGGCCATCGGTTAGACCCCGTCGCCGGGCAGCCTCGTAATGGCGGACCGCCAGCTCAATGGCTTCCATGTCTTCGTCGGTGATCTGACCGATCGCCGCAATCAGCTCGGCCCCGCTCTGCAAGCGCTGGTCCGGGTCCGGCGCCAGGGTACGATCGACGATGGATTGAAAAATGCGAAGATGACCTGGCAATCGCGGGATCGCGCCGCCTTTAACGTCCTGTGCGCCCTCTTCGTCACTTGTCGGTGGGAACTGGCCGGTGAGGAGCAGAAAGAAGAGGACGCCGAGACTGTAGATGTCCGAGCGGGAGTCTGCGGCGCCGTCGCCGATCAGGGAATCGAGGCCGAAATCCAGGACCACCGCCCGACCGTCGCCTGCCCGCACCATGACGTTTTCCGGACTCAGATTCCCATGAAACACCCCCTGGCGGGCAGCGTAGTCCAGAGCGCCGGCAACCTCCCGAAGGATTTGCAGGGTTTGCTGGGGCGCGAAGCTTTGCCTCGCTTCCATCAGATCCCTTCCGCGCACATGCTCGATCGCCAGATAGGCTCGTTGCTGATGCACGCCCGCATCATAAACCGGTGCGATGTTGGGATGCCGCAGCTCGCTCACCGCTCTCGCGTGATGAAAAAAACGTGTGCTGAATGCCCTGCCGTCGCCGTGCCTGGAGCGAAGAAGTTTGAGCGCCACTTGCCGCCCGGAACTCTCGTGCACCGCGAGAAAGACACTCGCCACAGTGCTCTTGCCGAGGGGCCGAACTATCCTGTAACCGGGAACTTCGATCACCATCACCTCTTCCCCGTCGTCCGTTCCGCTTTGAGGTTCTGCCGCTCCGGGGTTCTTTGACAGGATCAGCCCCGGAACAGGACGAGTTTTGACCGCAAGGCCCGTCCGGGGTTTAGCCGACTGCCGAAAAACGTGAAGAGAAGCCCGATACAAGGGACCATCAAGCGCTCACGCGCCGGCTGGCTGAACCCGGCGTGAACCGCCGATACTAAATCGACCGGATGCGGCGCGAGCGCTCATGGGGTTGCGGGACCTGCGGATAGCGGGAGTCCGATGTGGATAGCGGGAGTCCGATGTGGATAGCGGGAGAGAGGAGAGAAGATAAATCCGGCGGGAGCCGGCCGGGCAGTGGGCGCACCGGCCGAGTCATTCACACGAGCGTTCGGGGAGTTGAACGCACGGGCTTCTTAAAACGGACTCAACCGTCCTGGGCTTCGTCGGTCTTCACAGCCTCATCGATCAAGGGCTTGAGTTCGCCCTTCTCGTGCATTTCCGTGATGATGTCGCAGCCGCCAATCAGCTCACCGTTCACCCAGAGCTGAGGGAAGGTGGGCCAGTTCCCGTATTGCGGCAAAGTGGCCCGAATCTCGGGGTTGGCCAGAACATCCACGTAGGCGAACCGCTGCCCGCAAGCCATCAGCGCCTGAGATGTGCGCATGGAAAAGCCGCACTGCGGAGCACTGGGGGAACCTTTCATGTAGAGAATGACTTTGTTTTCGGCGATCTGCTGCTTGATGGTTTCAAGAGTATCCATGGATTGAGCTTTACCTCGCATCATCTGTCACCCCGACCTCAATGGGCCGCGGGCTGAAATTTGCACCGTGTGGGCACTTGGATTGGTTTCGGACCCTGTGGATTCCGGCTCCAGCAGGAATGTGAGCTGATTTGAAGCCGGGCAATAACCGAGTCCAGCACTCGGGATTTGTTGCATTCTAACTCAGGGTGGCTGCGGTTTAAATGGAAACTGCTGGCCGCGGACCCATACCGCCCATCGGGCCCCGCCGTGGTCCAATTGCCAAGCCCCTGGTTTACTTACAATTGCCAAGCCCCTGGTTTACTTATAATATTTACGGTTTTTACAATTTCACTGACAGGCAGCCCGGGCTGCCTGTTTTGTTTCTGCTCCCGCGCACCTTCCAGGCTCCGCGGTCACGAGCTCGAGCCAAGCCCCGGGCGTGCAGAGCAGATACTGTTGCAAACGAAATTGATCGGGTGGTGTTTTCGCCCCTTCACACGGATCCACACGCGAGAGTAAACACCATGGCCAGCCGACACCTTTTGACACTTACGGACTTGAGCACCAGCGAGCTCCGACAACTGATCGACCGAGGCATTGAGCTCAAGGAGCTTCACCGTGCGGGCAAGGACCCACAGTGCATGAAAGGCAAGGTTCTGGGGATGATCTTCGAAAAGTCATCCACCCGAACCCGGGTGTCATTTGAAGCCGGGATGGCTCACCTGGGCGGCCAATCCATTTTTCTCTCCCCGCGCGATACGCAACTGGGACGAGGCGAACCGATCGAAGACTCCGCCCGCGTGCTCTCGCGCATGGTGGACGTGGTCATGATCCGCACCTTCGCGCACGAGATCGTGGAGCGTTTCGCCCGCCATTCCCGGGTGCCGGTCATCAATGGGCTCACCGACGAGTTCCACCCCTGTCAGCTGCTGGCGGACCTGCAGACTTTCGTGGAGCACCGAGGCGATCCCCAGGGCAAAGTGGTGACCTGGGTTGGCGATGGCAACAACATGTGCCACTCCTACATTAACGCCGCCCGCCTGTGGGACTTCGAGCTGCGCATTGCCTGCCCTCCCGGCTTCGAGCCCGACGCAGCTCTGGTGGACGCAAACCGCGACCGGGTCACTGTATTCCGGGACCCTCGGGAAGCCATCCGCGGCGCCCACTGGGTCAGCACCGACGTATGGGCATCCATGGGTCAGGAGGAAGAACAGCAGGCGCGGCTGCAGAAATTTTCCGGGTTCCAGGTGAACCACGAGTTGATGGCCCTCGCACATGCCGACGCCATCTTCATGCACTGCCTGCCCGCCCACCGGGGAGAAGAGGTCTCGGCTGAACTCCTCGAGGATACCGGCGCATCCGTCGTCTGGGACGAAGCGGAGAATCGACTGCACGCGCAAAAGGCGTTGCTGGAATTTTTGATGGCACAGTAGGCGGGCGACCCATCCCCTCCGGCGGGTCGCAAACGCCAACCGGTTCTCATTTGCCGGTTAAAATTTCCTCTCTCTCTGGCACAGGCCTCCCCCTCGAATATACTGCCGGGCACGAGTTTGAACTGATCACCACGATGGGGGAAGCCGCCGTGCTCATTCTCAGTCGCCGCAAAGGCGAATCTTTCATGATAGGGGACGACATCAAAATCACTGTGCTGTCGCAGCGCAGTAACCAGGTGCGGATCGGAATCGACGCCCCCCGGTCCATGCCTGTCCACCGGGAGGAAGTGCTCCGCCGCGGAGACAACACGTCCTCACAACCCGCCCAAGATACCACCTCAGAGTCCACGGAAGACGCTCTCGCGGACCTGAACGAATAACCTCATCCCCGGGCCAGAATCAAGCGACATATCCGGCCCGGGCCACTATGCCAAAATAATCTAATTTCCGCTCTCGACGGCCCCGGGCGCGTCGATCTGCGCCTTGTCGCGCACGGGCGATTAGCGCCCACTGACCCCGCTCCTTACCCACATTTTATCCACAAGATATCAGGGCCGTTATGGCCTTGCATTCAACGGCTAACCGCATTATCTTGTAGCGCAAATCGGCTGCACCCCCATATATTGGGTTTTCCGCTCCAGCTACCCCGCTTCCAGGGGTGCAGCGGACCTGCAGCCCGGTGGGCCCCTCCGGGGAGCCCGCCCGACGGCATAGCGACACGGAAAGAGAGCGCCACTGCCTCCAGTTCGGACGGTGGTCTGCGAGCTAAGAGTGAAATAAAAGCCATCAGGACAGCTATATGCCCGGTACCACCAGGACATAGATCGAAATTTCAATTCCCTAGGGTCGGTGCGTTTTGGCAGCGGCCCTTTTAGTTTCGGATGGCCGATGCCGTCCGATCAGCACCTACATCAAATGACAATTTGTACCCGGCCGGCCGTCCGACTCGGCCAGCCGAGCCAGAAGGCAGGCCCGCCGTTCCGCCGGCTATCACAGCCGGACACTGGAACGTACCGGCTTCTGGATTTTCGCGCAGCGTCCGCAAGGATGCCGCGCACAGAGGAAAGAAAGCCCATAAGCACGCTCGCGTGCAAGAAAAGCAACCCCGCTTAATTCGGAGACGTCGATGTATACCGATCAGACCATAGAAGGCAGTGCAGAGCCTGGTTCAGCCACTCTGTCCGGCGAGGACAGCGCTGTATCCGCCACGGCGCCAGGAAGGATTCGCGTCATCAAGCGCAACGGTACCGTAGTGCCCTACGAGGACAGCAAGATCGCCGTTGCGGTGACCAAGGCGTTTCTGGCCGTTGAGGGCGGTACCGCTGCCGCTTCCAGCCGCATTCACGAGACCGTTGAGAATATCACCGGGCAGATCAGCGCGACCTTTAAGCGCCGCATGCCGTCCGGCGGAACCATCCACATCGAAGAGATCCAGGACCAGGTGGAACTGGCTCTGATGCGCTCCGGTGAGCACAAGGTGGCCCGGGACTATGTTCTGTATCGCGAGCAGCGGGCGCGCATCCGCGCAGAGAAGGCGAAGCAGGAAGCCACCGACAGCAACCTGCCGCGCATCAACGTCACCATGGACGACGGTTCGGTCCAGCCCCTGGATATGGGCCGCATCGAAGTCATCGTCAATGAGGCCTGCGCGGGCCTGAAGGATGTGGAGCCCCAGGCGATTCTCAACGAGGCCCTGCGCAACCTTTATGATGGCGTCTCCATAGCGGACGTGAACACCTCTCTGGTGATCACCGCGCGCACCCTGGTGGAGAAGGAACCCAACTACTCCTACGCCACCGCCCGCCTGTTGCTGGACAAGCTGCGCGCCGAAGCCCTCGGCTTCCTCGGCATCGCCGAGTCCGCAACTCAGGCGGACATGCATACCCTGTACGCTAAAGCCCTGCCCGCCTACATCCGCCGGGGGGTCGAGCTGGAACTTCTGTCTCCGGAGCTCCTGCAGTACGACATGGACAAGCTGGGCCAGGCCCTGGATGCAAGCCGGGATCTGCAGTTCACCTATCTGGGGCTGCAAACCCTGTACGACCGCTACTTCATTCACAGCGACGATATCCGTTTCGAACTGCCGCAGGTCTTCTTCATGCGCGTGGCCATGGGCCTCGCCGCCGAGGAGGCTGACAGGGAAGCGCGGGCCATCGAGTTCTACAGACTCCTGTCCTCCTTCGATTACATGAGTTCAACACCGACCCTGTTCAACGCCGGCACCCTGCGCCCGCAGTTGTCCTCCTGTTACCTCACCACCGTGCCCGATGACCTGCACGGCATCTACGGGGCGATTCAGGACAACGCCATGCTTTCCAAGTGGGCGGGTGGCCTCGGCAACGACTGGACGCCGGTACGGGGCCTGGGTTCCTACATCAAGGGCACCAACGGCAAGTCCCAGGGCGTGGTTCCCTTCCTGAAGGTGGCAAACGATACCGCCGTGGCCGTAAACCAGGGTGGCAAGCGCAAGGGTGCGGTTTGCGCCTACCTGGAATCCTGGCACATCGACATCGAGGAGTTCCTCGAACTGCGGAAGAACACCGGTGACGACCGACGCCGCACCCACGACATGAACACCGCCAACTGGGTTCCTGATCTGTTCATGAAGCGCGTTTTCGAAGACAAGGAATGGACGCTCTTCTCACCGAGCAGCGCGCCGGACCTGCACGACCTTTATGGTCAGGCCTTCGAGCGCCGCTACGAGGAGTACGAGCAACTTGCCGCCCAGGGCAAGATCAAGCCCTTCAAGAAAGTGCGCGCGGTGGACCTGTGGCGCAAGATGCTGGGCATGCTCTTTGAAACCGGCCACCCCTGGATCACCTTCAAGGACAGCTGCAACCTGCGCAGCCCCCAGCAGCACGTGGGCGTGGTGCATTCCTCCAACCTGTGTACCGAGATTACCCTCAACACCAAGGCCAACGAGGAAATCGCGGTGTGCAACCTGGGTTCCGTGAACCTGGCCCAGCACGTCGAGAACGGTCAGCTGAACCGGGCGAAGCTCCAGCAGACCATCAAAACCGCGATTCGCATGCTCGATAACGTAATCGACATTAACTACTACTCGGTTCCGGAGGCTCGCACCTCCAACCTGCGGCACCGGCCCATTGGCCTCGGCCTGATGGGCTTTCAGGATGCCCTGTACCGCATGCGCATCGCCTACGGCTCGGACGAAGCGGTGAAGTTCGCCGACGAATCCATGGAGGCGATCAGCTACTACGCCATCAGCTCTTCCAGCGAACTGGCGGCCGAGCGTGGCAGCTACTCCAGCTTCGAGGGCTCCCTGTGGAGCAAGGGCATTCTGCCGATCGACTCGCTTGAGCAACTGGTGCAGGCGCGAGGCGCCAAGTTTGTCGAAGTGGACCGCAGCGAGACTCTCGACTGGAACACCCTGCGCGAAACGGTAAAAGCCCAGGGCATGCGTAACTCCAACGTGATGGCCATCGCGCCCACCGCGACCATCGCCAACATCACCGGCGTATCCCAGTCCATCGAGCCCACGTATCAGAACCTCTACGTGAAATCGAACCTGTCCGGCGAGTTCACCGTGGTCAACCCTTACCTGGTTCACGACCTGAAGGACCGCGGCCTCTGGGACAACGTCATGGTCAACGACCTGAAGTACTACGAGGGATCGGTGCAGCGCATCGAGCGCATTCCGGCCGATTTGAAGGCCCTCTATGCCACGGCTTTCGAAGTGGAGCCGCGCTGGATCGTGGAGGCAGCAAGCCGCCGGCAGAAGTGGATCGATCAGGCCCAGAGCCTGAACCTCTACATCGCCGGCGCCAATGGCAAGAAGCTGGACGTGACCTATCGCATGGCCTGGTTCCGGGGTCTGAAGACCACCTACTACCTGCGCGCACTGGCAGCGACCTCGACGGAGAAATCCACCGTCGACACGGGCACGCTGAACGCGGTCTCCGCGTCCGCCAGCAACGGGGCCGCAAGCAACGGTGCTGCGGCCGCCGCGCAACCGGCTGAAGTGCCCAAGGCCTGCTCCCTGGACGATCCGGATTGCGAGGCTTGCCAATAGGGCAAGCCCAACCCTGGCTGAACGGGGGCCTCATGGCTCCCGTGGCAGCGACTTGAACACACAGCAAAAACTCATTTGGTAACAGGTTTTTTTATGCTCAGTTGGGACGAATTCTACGACGATCAACCGGCGGCCCAAGCGCCGAAACCCGCTCCTCAAAAATCGACCCCTGCTCCGCAGAAAACGGCGCCCGGCGATGCGCAAGCGCCTGAAACTCCTGAGCCGGCACAAACCCCGGCGCCCTCGGTGAGCGAGCCGAGCGCCCGGTACGACGCTGATCCGGACTCGGATGCCATCGCCGCAGCAAGGGCTTCGCTGGAGAATCTTGACCCGGCGCCGGGTCTGGCGGAACTGGAAATGGGCGCAGCGCGAGTCGAGGTGGATGACAAGGCAATGATCAATTGCCGCGCGGATCTCAATCAGCTGGTGCCCTTCAAATACGATTGGGCCTGGCAGAAATACCTGGACGGCTGCGCGAATCACTGGATGCCCCAGGAAGTCAACATGACGGCGGACATTGCCCTGTGGCGCAGCGCCGAAGGGTTGAGCGAGGACGAGCGTCGCATCGTGATGCGCAGCCTGGGCTATTTTTCCACGGCGGATTCGCTGGTGGCGAACAACCTGGTACTGGCCATCTATCGCTTGATTACCAATCCCGAGTGCCGCCAATACATCCTTCGCCAGGCTTTCGAAGAAGCCATTCACACCCACGCCTATCAGTATTGCATCGAGTCCCTGGGTATCGACGAAGGCGAAGTGTTCAACATGTACCGGGAGTTGCCTTCGGTGGCCAACAAAGCGGCCTGGAGCCTGAAGCACACCCAGGCCCTCGGCGATCCCACCTTCACCACCGGAACGCCGGAGACGGACCAGGAGCTGCTGCGTAATCTGGTCGCGTTTTACGTGGTGACCGAAGGCATTTTCTTTTATTGCGGTTTTACCCAGATTTTGTCCATGGGGCGCCGCAACAAGATGACCGGCGTTGCCGAGCAGTTCCAGTACATCCTGCGCGACGAATCCATGCACCTGAACTTCGGCATTGATGTGATCAACCAGATCAAGCTGGAAAATCCCCATCTCTGGACCGACCAGTTCAAGAAGGAAGTGATTCAGATGGTGCTGGAAGGCACCGAGCTGGAAGTCCAGTTCGCACGGGACTCCATGCCCCGTGGCGTACTGGGAATGAACGCCGCGATGATGGAGGAGTATCTCCACTTCATCGCCAACCGGCGGCTCGCTCAACTGGGCCTGCCGGAGCAGTACGCGGGTGCGCAGAACCCCTTCCCGTGGATGAGCGAGATCATGGATCTGCGCAAAGAGAAGAACTTCTTCGAGACACGCGTCATTGAATACCAGACAGGCGGTGCCCTGAGCTGGGAGTAATCACCCTGCACGGGTTGGAGAAGTCCAGGAGGGACTTTTCCGGCACGGCACGGGAAGGGAGCATCGATGAAAGTGTGTTCCGCTCTCCCGCGAAAAGACCGACAGTAATTGCGCGCACAACCGAACGAGGTAGTGAAAAGCCGATGAAACCCAAAACGGAAGCCGACCGGGAAGCAGTGCTCATGGCGCTGGATCAGCTCAGCCAGACCATGGAAGTCATGAGTCAGGTGGTCAGCCGCCTGAAGCGCAGCGTGGAGCAGGCGGAGGCGAATGCGGCAAAGGCCCCCGCGGGCAAATCACCGCAGAGCGCAAAACAGCAGCAAGATCGTGCGGATTGTACTGACGCAAGCGAGGATCCCCCCACCGTTCTACATTGATCAGGTCAGAAAGCAAAGCCGTCCTCACCCGGTACACAGACCCAGTTTGGAGATCGCCCGCTTATGTTCACCCGCACTCTGCACCACATCGAAATCCGGGAACCCAAGTCAACATACGCGGTTATTCAACGTTCCCGTCGCAAGCAGCTCGCCCGAATCATCTGTCATTTGCGGGATGATTTGCACGTGACCTACCCCCGTCTCGCCATGCCCTCTCGCTGGCTGATCGAGAACCTGCTCTGCAATGTACCTGACGAAGACCTGTTACAGACTGAAAGCTGGGACACCCTGGTGGTGGAGATTCTGAAAAAAATCCGTCGCCTGGCGGACGCCAGCCTCAACAAGGAATACGAGTTCACCCGCTGCGAAGACAGCGGCCCGCTCTTCCCCAACGCGGAGCGGTTCGACCAGTGGGACGTGTTCCGCTTCTGCCAGACCCTCCTTCGCCACCTGGATCGTGTGCTGCAACAATCCTGAAGCGAAGCGCAGGTTTTTGCCGGATCATGTGAATGCCTTTTCCCCGCTCCGAGGCCTACCGCAGGAACCTCTGTGGTGAGGCGCCATCCAAAGATTCACATTTCGCTCAGCTACAGACCGGCCAGCACCATGACAGATGATCCGATCGAGCACCTGACCCATCAGCTTGAGCAACTTCAGCCGCGGAGGGTTCTGGTGGCTGCCGATCACGTTCCGGCCGTGATCAACGAATGGGCTCGGCAACACGGGGCGGAGCTGACCACCGTGTCCTCTGCACGGGACGATTGGCAGGAACTCGGCCGTTACGAATTTACCGTGGTCATTGACTACCTCGAACATCTCGACAAACCCGAGGCGCTGCAAAAGCTTGCCCGCCTGCGCAATCTGCACAGCCAGCGAATCTGGGTTCTGGTGGATCGCGACAGCACCTGGCGCTTCGGGGATTTCATCGGTCTGGGGTTTCACCGCTACGCGCAATTCGCCGGCGACGTGCAGAGCGGTGCGAGCGTCTGCTATGGCTACGACCTGGCCTCTTACAACCACATCCGAAGCTGGAACAATCCCCGGTTCTGGGCGAATCCGGAGAACTGGAACAAGTACCGCTGGTAACCGGCAGCGGACCGCAGAGATTTCCGGCACCTGCTCTGGTCAAGGGCTCACATTAGCCTCAGCCTTTTCCTACACGATGCTCAGCAATGTCGCCTATTGCCTCCTTGGCACTCTCCCCATAATACGCATCAACAAGGACGTTACAGGAACTAGCTGCCAGGACGGCAAGGTTACAGCAAGGAACTCCGATAGCGTGTAACAGCAAGGATGTAAACGGGCCATGGATTGGCCCTTTTTTTTGCCTGATCTTCAGGCAATTATCCCACCAGGCGATGGATTCGGCGGCGAAGATAAGGCACCACCTCGTCCTCGAACCAGGGGTTGGTCTTCAGCCAGCGGCGATTGCGGGGCGAGGGATGCACCAGCGGCAGCGCCTCGGGTGCGAAGCGTCGCCAGTCGCGCACCCGCTGCGCGAGAGTCGGGTAGCGCCCCTCCAGGTAGTGGGACTGGGCGTAGCTGCCCACCAGTAAGGTCAACTCGATGTTGGGCAGTGCCTCCAGCAACCTCCCGTGCCAGAGCTCCGAACACTCCGTCCGCGGCGGCAGATCGCCGGACTTGCCCCGCCCCGGATAGCAGAACCCCATGGGGATGATGGCAATCTTCCGTTCATCGTAAAAAGCTTCCCGCCCGAGGCCCATCCAGTCGCGCAAGCGGTCACCGGAAGGGTCGTTCCAGGGGACACCGGTCGCGTGAACGCGGGTGCCCGGCGCCTGACCAACAATCAGAACCTTGGCGCTGGCCGTCGCCCGCACCACCGGATTGGCCCCGAGAGGCAGCACCTCTTCGCAGACGCGACAGGCGCGCACTTCCGCCAGCAGATCTTTCAATGGAATGGTTGCAGATTTTCTCATGAAAACTATCGAAAGAATCGGGGCTGATGGTGCAAACGTGTAGGTTGGGTTAGGCCAAAGGCCGTAACCCAACAATGACCTGACCCCAGGGAAGTGCTGCGGCACGCCACAGTTTCTCACCGGCGTTATGTTGGGTTACGCTTCGCTAACCCAACCTACGGGGTTAAGGTGCAGAGTCGCGGGGCAATCAGCGAGCCGTCACCCACAGCGCCAGCGCGTCCTTTTTGCTTCGGGACACCAGGCAGTGGCCCATGGCTGCATCGTAGTACATGCTGTCCCCTTCATTGAGCAGAACAGGCTCGTAGTACTCAGTATAGACCTCGATCTGACCTTCCAGCACCAGCAGAAACTCCTCCCCCGCATGGCGCACCCAGTCGTCGAAATCCTCAAAGGACCGCGCCCGAACGCGGCACTTGAACGGCACCATCTTCTTGATGCTGAGATTCGAGGCGAGAAGCTCGTGCTCGTAGGTGGCCGTTGGATGGGGCTGCCCTTCTCCGGCGCGGGTGATGTCCCGGCGGCCGGTGGCACCGTGGCCCGGTGAAAGCGGCACGAACAACTGGGGAATGTCGATTCCGAGCCCGGCGGTCAGCTTCTGTACCGCCTGAAAGCTGGGGGAGATCTGTTCGTTCTCGATCTTGGACAGAGTGGAGCGTGCGAGCCCCGTAAGTCGGCTGGCCTCTTCCAGGGTCAACTGATTGGCCAGGCGAATCTCCCGGACCTTTTTACCCAACTGGAGCGGCTCTTCCAACGGCAGGCCGTCCTCTCCCAGGGCGTCCCGGGAACGGCGGATCTGCGGGGCTTCCGGCGTGCTGATTTTGCTGGGCAAGAGTGATCTCCGGGGCGTCTCCGAGCGGTCAGGCGGGTACTTTAGCAGATTTCCCCAATCAGGAAACTTGTGTTTCCGATAGGAAATTTTTGGTAAGATGCCCGGCTTCTCGCGGGGCCGCCACCGTCGGCCTGGCCCCCAGACTCTCTCCCGCACAACCAGGTAAATTTCATGAGCCCGATTGCCTCCAAGCCCCTTTCTCTCACCCCGCTCAGTGGTTTCGCCAAGCGCCACATCGGACCCGATGCCCGCGAAGCCGATCAGATGCTGGCAACCCTGGGGCTGGACTCCCTGGCGGCGCTGATCGACAAGGCAGTCCCTGCCAGCATCCGGACTCATGAGGAGTTGGCCTTGGACGAGCCCAAGGGGGAAGCGGAGGCTCTGGCGGCCATCAAGGCCATCGCCCAAAAGAACCGCATCTTCAAATCCTACATCGGCATGGGCTACCACGACACCTACCTGCCGCCGGTGATTCAGCGCAACGTTCTGGAGGCGCCGGGCTGGTACACCGCTTATACACCCTACCAGCCGGAGATCTCCCAGGGCCGCCTGGAAGGGCTGCTCACCTATCAGCAAATGATCGTGGACCTGACGGGACTCGACATGGCGAACGCCTCCCTGCTGGATGAGGGCACCGCGGCGGCGGAAGCCATGGCACTGTGCAAGCGCCAGGCGAAAAAGAACAAGTCGCTGAACTTCTTTGTGGCGGAAGACGTTCACCCGCAAACCCTGGCCGTGGTGCAAACCCGGGCGGAACACTTCGGCTTCCAGGTTATCGTCGGCGATCCGGCCGGTGACCTGGAGCAACACGACTACTTCGGTGCGCTGCTGCAGTACCCCGGCAGCACAGGGCAGATCCGCGACCTGGCACCCTTCATCGACACCATCCACCAGAAAGGCGCTCTCGCCACTGTGGCCGCGGACCTGATGAGCCTCGTACTGCTGACCCCGCCCGGCAAGATGGGCGCGGACATCGTGGTTGGCAGCAACCAGCGCTTCGGCGTGCCCATGGGCTTCGGTGGACCCCACGCCGGGTTCTTCGCCTTCCGAGACGAATACAAGCGTCTGGCGCCCGGTCGAATCATCGGGGTATCCGTGGACAAGCACGGAAAGCAGGCCCTGCGCATGGCCATGCAAACCCGGGAACAGCACATCCGTCGGGAGAAGGCCACTTCCAATATCTGTACCTCTCAGGTACTGCTGGCGCTGATCAGCGCCTTTTACGCCATGTATCACGGGCCGGAAGGACTCCGGGAAATCGCCGAGCAGATTCACCGCCGCACGAAGAGCCTGGCTGCAGCGTTGCGCCAGCAGGGATTCAACCTCGAGAGTGAATCCTTTTTCGACACCATCACTGTCGCGGTGGGCAAGCAGCAGGACGCAATCTATCAGCGCGCCCAGGATCAGGAAATCAACTTGCGCCGGGTGGGCTCCGACAAACTGGGCATCAGCCTGAACGAGATGACCAGCAAAGGCGATGTCCTGCAACTGCTGGAATGCTTCGCGCCGGACGCTAAAATCGGCGGCGAGCCCGACGGCCTGGGAATTCCCGCCAGCCTGCGTCGCGATGACGTGATTCTGGGGCATCCCATTTTCAACAGTTACCACAATGAAACGGAAATGATGCGCTACCTCAAGCGCCTCGAGTCCCGGGACGTCGCCCTGAATCAATCCATGATTCCGCTCGGCTCGTGCACCATGAAGCTGAACGCCGCAGCGGAGATGATGCCCATCACCTGGCCAGAGTTCGGCCGCATGCACCCCTTCGCACCCATTGAGCAGGCCGAGGGCTATCGGCAACTGTTCACGGAACTGGAACAAATGCTCCAGGCCTGCACCGGCTACGCCGCCATCAGCCTGCAACCCAATGCCGGCTCTCAGGGTGAATACGCGGGCTTGCTGGCGATCAAGAAGTACTTCCAATCCCGCGGTGAGACCCAGCGAACCATCTGCCTTATCCCATCCTCCGCCCACGGCACCAACCCCGCCTCGGCACAAATGGCGGGCCTGAAAGTGGTGGTGGTCAAATGCGATAGCGAAGGCAACGTGGACCTGGCGGACCTGCACAGCAAGGTGGAGAAACATGGCGACACGGTTGCCGCACTGATGGTGACCTACCCCTCCACCCACGGCGTGTACGAAGAAGGCATCCGCGAGATCTGCGAGACCGTCCACTCGGTGGGCGGCCAGGTGTACATGGATGGCGCCAACCTCAATGCCCTGGTGGGCCTGGCCGCGCCCGGTGAAATCGGCAGCGACGTATCCCACCTGAACCTGCACAAGACCTTCTGCATTCCCCACGGTGGCGGCGGTCCCGGCATGGGCCCCATCGGCGTGGCGGAACACCTGAAACCCTTCCTTCCCTCCCATCCGGTGCAGCCGGTGCCCGGCACCGATGCAACCAGCGGCACCATTTCCGCCGCTCCCTGGGGCAGTGCCAGCATCCTGCCTATCAGTTGGATGTACATCAAAATGATGGGGCGTGACGGGATGCGCTCGGCGACTGAATACGCCATCCTTAATGCCAATTACATGGCGCGCGCGCTGGAGCCCTATTACCCGATTCTGTACAAGGGCCGCAACGGGTTTGTGGCCCACGAGTGCATCCTCGACCTGCGCCCGCTCAAAGAGGCAACGGGCATCAGCGAGGAGGACGTGGCCAAACGGCTGATGGACTTCGGCTTCCACGCGCCCACCATGTCCTTCCCGGTGGCCGGCACGTTGATGATCGAGCCCACGGAAAGTGAATCCAAGGCGGAGATGGACAAATTCATCGAAGCCATGATCACCATTCGCCAGGAAATCGACGACGTTGCAAAAGGCGTGTACTCCGCGGAGAACAACCCGCTGGTCAATGCACCCCATACCCTGCACGACCTGACCGCCGCCGACTGGCCCCACGCCTACAGCCGCGAGAAGGCAACCTTCCCCGCCGACTACCTGCGCGAATACAAGTACTGGCCCAGCGTGAACCGCATCGACAACGTCTACGGTGACCGTAACCTGATGTGTACCTGTCCGGCGGTGAGTGATTACGAGGAAGCCTGAAGCTGATAATTAACACCAAATAAGTTGGAAGCAATGAAATTGGAAACCGGCCAATGGAGTTGGAAACCGGTAGCAAAGAGGTCTTGACGAAGGTTTGTTGTCGACTTTTGGCAGGGGCAGGGATGCTCTTATGCCGGCGGGATTTACTCAGTCGCCGCGATTTGCGGTAACGTTGGACCGCTAGCGGACAGCCCGTTCGATAGCAGCGCGTTTTACACCCTGTCCACTAGTCCCTCACAAATACTGTTTGGAGTTCGTCACACATTTGCGCTTGGTTAATGGTGCGGTGACGTAGTCTGAAATCGCAGGCAGACTCAGTGAGCAATTGCAGGTCGGCAAACAGCTGCTATGCATAGCCCGTCTTGAAAGGGCCGAGCCCCAGCGGCAATAATCCCAGCTGCGCCGCGACCATGCGCCGATTATCCCTGCGCCGCTCGTGCCCGCCTTCATGCGCAAAGACAATATCCAGTTCTGTTTTTCTGCAGCTCGATACCAGCCCCCGACTGACATAAATCCTGGCCCGCCACCAGCCGAGGGTGAACACCAGCGGTTCATCCTGGTACAGCAGCAGCGGCGCGAGTATCCAGGCTCGCTGCAAGCCACTCGCTACGCCGGGCTCCATCGCGAACAATGTTCTGCGCAGACGCGGATAGAACAGTCGAGCGAGCTGGGCGAGCCCGAAGCACAACCCAAATACCACCAGCGAGAAGAGCCAATCAAATCAATCATCTTTGTGGCCCTCCTCGCTCGTTTCCTGCTCTCCCTTGCTGACGATCAACTGCTCCAGATCATCCACATTAGCACCAGGCCCCGCATCACAGGGCAAGCCGCAGCCAGACGGAGCCACCTACAAACGGCGGTCTGACACACCACTCTCTAGATGTATTCCGCCCCCGATCACTTAAATCAGATCTCCCAACCAACAAATCATGCCCCTCCACTACTGGAAACTGAATTACAGGTACGAATGTTGCTGTTCAGCCAGAGTGTTCTGTAATTACCCCTCACTATCAGGATTTCACCCGTATTCATGATTGACGATGCTCGGAAAAGGGGCGGGCAGGGGATGCCGGCACCAAAAACTGTCACGACAGGTTTCGGCGGAAACTGATGCGGGCCTCGCAACAAATTTTTCGGGCCAGGCGCGAATACAACATCTGGGTCGGCAACGAAACCCTGGAAGACTATGCCCTGCGGTTTACCGCCAAGAAGTCGCGGCACTGGAGCCTCGACCAGGTTGCGATAACCGCCCTGGGCGCGACCGCCTTCATGGCCCTGGAAGCCATCGCGGCAGCCATTACCCTGAACTACGGGTTCGTCAACGCGGTGAGCGCAATGGTGGCCGTTGCCATCATCATTCTGCTGACCGGTTTCCCCATCGCCTACGCGGCCGCCCGGCACGGGCTGGATATCGACTTACTGACCCGGGGCGCGGGTTTCGGCTATCTCGGGTCCACCCTGACCTCATTCATCTACGCGTCCTTCACCTTCATTTTCTTCGCAATCGAGGCCGGCATACTCGCCTCCGCATTGCAGGCGCTGCTGGGCATTCCACTGCCGCTTGGCTACGTGATTTGCGCGCTGGCTGTCATTCCGGTGGTGACTCACGGGATTACCGCTATCAGCAAATTCCAGGTGGGAACCCAGAACCTGTGGCTCGCCTTGCAACTGATCGCCCTGCTTGCCGCGGGTATTGTCGAGTTTGATCGACTCGGGGAATGGATGGCCTACGCACCAGCGGGCACCGGCACCGGAGCCGCGACGGAAGCTGGGTTCAGCCTGGCCCTATTTGGTGCGTCGGCCGCGATCCTGTTTTCACTGGCGCCCCAGATCGGGGAACAGGTCGATTACCTGCGCTTCATGCCGCCAAAGACCAGAGAAAACGCCCGGAGCTGGTGGTTCTGGCTCAGCCTCGCGGGCCCCGGCTGGATACTCATTGGCCTCGTCAAAATGCTCCTCGGCTCCTTCCTCGCCTGGCTCGCCTTCGCTGGCGGCAGCAGTGCAATCCATGCGGCCGACCCCACTTACATGTATCAAACGGCTTTCGCCTATCTGGTGCAGTCCCCCACCGCTGCCCTGATCATCGCCGGCGTGATGGTGTTGATCTCGCAGATGAAGATCAACGTCACCAATGCCTATGCCGGTTCGATCGCCTGGTCCAATTTCTTCTCGCGGCTCACGCACAGCCATCCGGGCCGCGTGGTATGGCTCGTGTTCAATGTGGCGATTGCGTTGACTCTGATGGAGCTGGGCATTCATCATGCCCTGGAATCCATTCTGGGCCTGTTTGCCATCGTCGCGCTGAGCTGGTTGGGCAGCCTTGCAGCTGATCTGATCATCAACAAGCCTCTCGGTCTCAGTCCGCCGCACGTGGAGTTCAAACGCGGGCACCTTTATGACGTGAACCCAGTGGGCGTAGGCTCGATGTTACTGGCGTCCACGATGGGGGTGCTCGCGTACTTCGGCACGTTCGGCGAAGTGGCCGGTCACCTCGCGCACTTCATCAGTCTCGCGATCTGTTTTTTGGCCGTTCCCGCCATCGCGGTACTCACGAAGGGCCGCTACTACCTGGCCCGCCAATCGCCTGAGATCGACGAACTCATCGAAGCCGCGAATCTGCGTACGGCGAACGCTGATGAGCAGAGCCACGCCACGGTTCTTGAATGCTGCATCTGCGAGAATGCCTTTGAGCGGGAAGACATGAGTTTCTGCCCAGCCTATCAGGGAGCGATCTGCTCACTGTGCTGCTCCCTCGATTCCCGGTGCATGGACAGCTGCAAGACGCAGGCAAGGTTCTCCCAGCAGCTGACCCGACTGCTCCATAAGGTTCTTCCGAAATCGCTTCTCGACATCGTCAACGGGCGACTCGCCCGATTCCTGGCGGTGTTGTCGGCCTCCGCCATCGTCATAGCCTCGATTCTGGGATTGATCTACTACCGGATGCAGCCGCAGACCGGGGCCGAAGTCCTGCTGCTCCAGGACACCATGATCAATGCCTTTTTTCTGTTATTGATCGTCTGCGGGGTGATCGCCTGGCTGTTCCTGCTCACTCACGAGAGCCGGGTGGTAGCGCAACAGGAAGCCACGCGGCAGACTCAGCGCCTGATGATGGAAATCGACGCGCACGACGAAACCGACAAACAACTCCAGCAGGCAAAAGAACTGGCGGAACGCTCCAACCAGGCAAAGAGTCGCTACCTCACGGGCATCAGTCACGAACTCCGCACACCGCTGCACGCAATTCTCGGCTATGCCCAGCTGCTCAGTGAACGGGACGATATGCCGGAGAGGCACCGGGCTTCACTGCTGACCATCAAGCGCAGCAGCGAATACCTGGCCGATCTGATCGAGGGTCTCCTGGATATCTCCAAGATCGAGGCAGGCCGACTCGATATATATCGCAACACAGTGAACCTGCCCGAATTGATAGATCAATTGATTCACTTGTTCCGCGATATGGCGATAAAAAAAGGAATCGACTTCAATTGCCACATTTGTGGTCGCTTGCCGGAATTGGTGATTACCGATGAAAAACGCCTGCGGCAGATACTCATCAATCTGCTTTCCAACGCCATCAAGTATACGGAGGAAGGCCGAGTGGACTTTCGTATCCGCTATCGCAGCCATGTGGCGGAGTTTGCAATCGAAGACACCGGCGTCGGTATCCATGGAAAGGACCTGCAGCGAATCCTGGATCCTTTCGAACGCGTTCGCGGCCCGGGCGTCCCCAACGTCTCGGGCAGCGGTCTCGGTCTCACCATCGTGCGTCTGCTCACGGACATCATGGGCGGCGAGCTGAAGATCCGAAGCATCCCCGGCGTGGGTAGTTGTTTTACTGCATCCTTGATGCTGTCGCCTACCCACGGCCCCGTGGACAAGACTCTTCCCCGCCAGCGCATCGACGGCTATCACGGACCGCGCCGGGTAGTCATGATCGTCGATGATGAACCGGTTCATCGCGGTCTGCTGTCGGAAATCCTCAGGCCGCTGGGCTTCACCATCGTAGAAGCTTCCGATGCAAGCAGTTGCCGCGATCTTCTCCTGCAAACAACGCCTCACATTTTCCTGCTGGACGTGAGCATGCCCGGCTCCGACGGACTGCAGCTGGCGAAACTACTGCGCAAAGCCGGCTACAAGCAACCCATCGTCATGATCTCCGCCGACGCCCAGGAGCGCCATCGCAATCCGCGGGAAGTCGCCTTTCATGACGGTTATCTCGTAAAGCCGGTCAACAATCAGCAGTTGCTCGACTGTATTGGCCACTTTCTGCGGCTGGAGTGGACACTAGCCGCCAGCGACGACGCATCTCCGGCAACACTGATCAGACAGTCCGGCGCTGCCCTCAAGGGCTCGCTGTCAATAGCAGCCAGAGCAGCCAGTGCCCCGGTTCTGACGCGGCAATCAGTCGACCATGTACTGATAAGGGAGCTGATCGCCTATGCACAGATCGGCTACAAAAAAGGCGTCAATGAAAAGCTGGAACAAATTGCCGCCGCGCACTTGCTTGACGAAGAAGCCCTGCGCTACTTCAAACGGCTGGCGGCCAGTATGCGTTTTGACAGGCTGGTAGAGAGTATTGAACTAAATGAATGAACGTCCCAACGTAGTCCTCGTCGTCGATGACTCGCCCGAGTCCCTCGGAATGGTAAACGATACCCTGGAGCAGGCTGGCTACGATGTGCTTGTAGCATTAGAAGGCAAGCAGGCACTCTCCATCGCCAAACGCATCCGACCCGACGTGATCCTGATGGATGCGATCATGCCTCACAAGGACGGGTTCGACACCACACGCGAGCTGCGCGAAATGCCGGAACTGTCGGCGGTACCAGTCATCTTCATGACCGGTCTGAGCGACTCGGAAAGCGTGGTTCGCGGCCTAGAAGCCGGAGGCGTGGACTACCTGACGAAGCCCATCCGCCCCGATGAACTGCTGGCAAGAATGAACGTTCACCTGAACAACGCACGGCTCACCAGCAGCGCATTCACTGCACTGGACTCCACCGGACAATATCTCTTATCGGTGGACCGAAACGGTCATATTCTCTGGGCTACGCCCCAGGTACACGCCCTCTTCGCCCGAGCGCGAATCACGGAAAGCTGGCAGGAAACCGAATTAGCTTTCAAGATCGATGAGTGGCTGAGACACAAGCCGGATCCCGGCCAGAGCATCGAAGTAAGCTCACCTCCCGAGAAAACTCCCAAGTCCCGCAGCAGTGAGAAGAGCCTCTCGCTCACACTGGTTCAGATCCTGAGCGCCAACGAAATCCTGTTGAAGCTCTCGCAGGTTAGTAATATCTCCGGCGAAGAGCTGCTGAAAACGAAGCTGAATCTCACCCGACGCGAGTCCCAGGTACTTTTCTGGATCAGTAACGGCAAAACCAATTGGGAAATCGGGCAGATCCTGGAAATGAGTCCGCGCACAGTTAACAAGCATCTGGAGCAGATTTTTCCGAAGCTGGGGGTACAGAATCGCACGGCGGCGGCGAGGATTGCGTTGAGTGCGCTGGGGGAGGCGCAGGGGGCGTGATTTGGTGGTGAGCTGTGAGATGAGAGATGTGAGATCAGCTTGACTCTCCTGCCTTCGTCATTCCGGACAAAGGGCGGAATCCACCTACAGTGCGCGCATCCAGCCCGCCGTTTGCCGACGGGGAAAGCGTTTCGAAAACGCGTAGATTCACCCCTTCGCCAAACGGGGCCGAAGGCACTCAACTGCACTACGTCCTCAAAACCGCTCTTTCCGTCGGACCACGGCACGCTTGTTCGCACGTCCTGTTCCACGAAGGGCAATACCCACCAAAAACAAAACGGCAGCGACAAACCAGGCAAAGTGCATAAAGTCATGTGCAATCCCGGAAGACGGCCCATGACCTTCGTGGCTCCACGCTAGGCTGGAAAGGATCGTAAGCACCATACCCACTTTGATCTTGGTAACTCTCATTTCACCCCTCCGGTCATTACCTCTGTCGTACCTGTGTTGTTCAGTGCGAAACCGCTAAAAGAGGGTGGCAACTCGCGTTTTGGCAGCATGCCTTCCTCCACAATGAAATTGATCACCTGGTCCACGCCTGCACCGGTTTTTAGGTTTGTGAAAACAAAGGGTGCGTCGCCACGCATGCGCTTGGCGTCTTCACGCATGACATCCAGTGATGCGCCAACCAGGGGTGCAATGTCGGTCTTGTTGATGATCAGCAAGTCCGAGCGAGTGATACCCGGTCCCCCTTTGCGGGGGATTTTGTCTCCGGCCGAAACATCAATCACATATAGAGTGAGGTCGGACAGTTCGGGGCTAAAAGTTGCACTCAGGTTGTCGCCGCCGCTCTCGACAAAGACTAGGTCGAGGTTCTCATGCCTGCGCATCAGCTGGTCAATGGCCGACAGGTTCATGGACGCATCCTCGCGGATTGCCGTGTGCGGGCAGCCGCCTGTTTCTACACCAATGATTCGATCCGCGCTCAGCGCGTCATGGCGAGTAAGAAACTGGGCGTCTTCATGGGTGTAAATATCGTTAGTGACCACGGCCATGTTGTAGTAGTCGCGCAGGGCCTGGCACATGACCCGCAGCAAGGCGGTTTTTCCCGAGCCTACCGGGCCGCCGACGCCGACGCGCAGTGTTTGCGCTGGTCTGTTGGTTGACATGCTTGTCTCCTTCCTCAAATGTTCTCAGCGTCAATGAGAAGTGCTGAGCAAATTGTCGTGGCTTTCACGAGCGGAACAGCCGCGTGTACTGATTTTCGTGGCACATGCTGGCGATGGTTAGCCCCGGCAAACTTGCGCCTATCTGATCGTCAGCTATCGAGCCGCCTAAATCGAGTACAGACGGGATCTGTTCCTGCAGATTGTGCAGAAGCACCTGTGCTTGGGCTTGTCCCAGTGGCATCAGCTTGGTTGCGGCCACCACCTGATTCTCCAGCCACGACCATACATAGCCGAGCGCGGCGCTGCGCGGGTCGATGTTCCAGTGGTGGGCGGCATGAGCGAACCCCGTCAGGAAGCTGAGCGAAGCGATCCCGCTGGTGAGGGGCACGTCCAACTTCGGCAATAATCGCTGCAAGGCTTCACCTGCGGCGGTATCACTCAGTTGCAGTTCCCGGGTTTCGCGACAGGCCAGGAGGAAGTCGTTCCAGTAGCGAATCGCGACATCGTCGCCCTGCGCGATCGACTCAGCGAGACGGTACACCACCGGTATATCCACGGTGGCCATGGAGTGACGAAGCTGCATGGACACCCAGTTGCCGATTTCCCGTGCGTTGTTGATCCAGCGTGCGTCAATGGCGTATTCCAGGCCGTGTGAAAAAGCGTAGGCACCGACCGGCAGGTTGGCACTGGCCAGATGCAGAAGCCGCAGCAGAGCGGCGTCAGTGCTCATGGGTTTTCCCGTTTCCGTTCAGGCACAGGTAAAGAGGTCTCTCGTCATGAGAATGGTGGTGATCACCGTGGCTCTGGTCATGGCCGCCATGAGAGCTGTGGGAATGAGAACCGGCGTACGCCCCGGACACCGGGACGAACAGATGTTCGCCATGGGTGAGCGTCATGCCGAGCATGGTGAGCATTTCTTCCAAAACATGGTCCGGCAGGATGCGCAGTCTGCGCGGCCCCATTTGCACTTTTACGTGCCGGTTGCCCAAGTGATAGCAGGCAAGGCTGAATGTCTCCCAGTCCTCGCAGGTGGCAGTCACCACCGGTTCCATGGCGCCCTCCACGATGATGTACTGACCACATTGCGTGCGAAGGCATTCGCCGATCTGCAGCGGTGTGCCGCGCTCCAGGAATATGCGCAGCTCTTCGCCGTCGGTCGTGATGGTGCGCAACCGTCCGCGGTCGCGCTGCAGATGCGTGAGGATCACCCTGCGCGGCGGTGCAGCCGGGAATTCGGTTCCAAGACGTTCATAAACTTCTAGCACTATGGCCTCCGGCCTGAGCATTGAATCAATTAGCCCTAAAAAAGGTTGTAAAGCTGCGCAAGCGGCAGCACCGATGCGGGTTCGCAGGTGAGCAGTTCACCGTCGGCCCGCACTTCATAGGTTTGCGCATCGACTTCGATGGTCGGCAGCCAATCATTTAGGATCATGTCCTGCTTGCGCACGCTACGGGTGTTTCGACAGGCCACCAGTTGCCGCTGCAGACCGAGCCGGTCACGAACTCCTTCGGCCAGTGCCGCCTGGCTGGTGAAGGTCACCGAGAGCGCGGCGGCGGCCCGTCCGAAAGCGCCGAACATTCGGCGGTAGTGAACGGGCTGCGGCGTGGGGATCGATGCGTTGGGATCGCCCATCGGCGCGGCGGCGATCATCCCAGACTTGATGATCAGGGCCGGCTTACTGCCAAAGAATGCCGGCCTCCATAACACCAGATCCGCCATCTTTCCGACTTCGATGGAGCCCACTTCGTGGGCAATGCCGTGGGTCAGCGCGGGATTGATGGTGTATTTAGCAATGTAGCGACGGGCACGCACGTTGTCGGCAGCGCTCGTGTCTTCCTTCAGGGATCCGCGCTGTACTTTCATCTTGTGCGCGGTCTGCCAGGTACGCGTGATGACTTCACCCACACGTCCCATGGCTTGGGAGTCGGATGCGATCATGCTGATTGCGCCCAGGTCCTGCAGAATGTCTTCAGCGGCAATGGTTTCCTTGCGGATGCGCGAATCGGCGAAAGCCACGTCTTCGGGAATGGACGAGTCCAGATGGTGACAGACCATCAGCATGTCCAGATGCTCATCCACGGTGTTCACCGTGTAGGGACGCGTGGGATTGGTGGACGATGGCAGCACGTAGGGGTAACCGCAGGCGCGAATGATGTCCGGCGCATGGCCGCCACCGGCGCCTTCAGTGTGATAGGTATGAATCGCCCGGTCCTTGAAGGCGACAATGGTATCGTCGACGAAACCGGATTCGTTCAGCGTATCGGTGTGGATCGCCACTTGAATATCGAAGGCTTCCGCCACGTTCAGACAATTGTCGATCGCGGCGGGCGTGGTGCCCCAGTCTTCGTGAAGCTTCATTCCACAGACGCCGGCGCGCACCTGATCCTCCAAAGCCTCGCGCCGGCTGGCGTTCCCTTTGCCGAGAAAACCCAGGTTCATGGGCATGTCGTCGGTGGCCTGCAGCATTTTTCCGATATTCCATGGGCCCGGCGTGCACGTGGTAGCGTTGGTTCCAGTGGCCGGGCCGGTGCCGCCGCCGAGCATCGTGGTGATTCCGCTCATCAGGGCTTCGTCGATTTGCTGCGGACAAATGAAATGAATATGTGCATCAATGCCGCCAGCGGTGAGAATGCAACCTTCGCCGGCGATTATTTCCGTTCCGGGGCCGATGACGATGTCCACCGCATGCTGCACATCCGGATTGCCGGCCTTGCCGATGGCGGCAATGCGGCCGCGCTTTACGCCAACATCCGCCTTGACCACTCCCCAGTAGTCGAGAATCAGCGCGTTGGTGATAACCAGGTCCATGACCTTGTCCCCGGCCTGCTGGCTTTGGCCCATGCCGTCGCGAATGACCTTGCCGCCGCCGAATTTTACTTCGTCGCCATAGACGGTCATGTCTCTCTCAACCTGAATCCACAGTTCCGTATCGGCCAGGCGGACGCGGTCGCCGGTGGTCGGGCCGAACATTTGCGCATAGGTTTCCCGATCTATTCTTGTCACATTGTTCTCCGGTCTACACGAACAGCTTACGTTACGAGCGACTATTTAAATTCCGGGTAGTAAAACGATTTCAGAGTGGACCCATGACTTCGCCGCGAAATCCATACACCCGTTGGTTTCCAGCGTAAGCCACCAGATCCACTTCCCGGCTCTGCCCCGGCTCGAAGCGCACCGCGGTGCCGGCAGCGATGTTCAGGTGAAAGCCGCGCGATTTTTCACGGTCGAAACGCAGTGCGGGGTTCACTTCGTAAAAGTGATAGTGGGAACCTATTTGAACCGGACGATCGCCAAGGTTCTCTACCCGCAGAGTGACTGTGTCCCGACCTTTGTTGATTTCAATCGGATCCGCGCCGACCTGAATTTCGCCCGGCTTCTTTACGGGTGCTGGAGTATCGGATTGCATAGCATTTCTCGCTCAGATCAGTTGATCGGATCGTGAACCGTCACCAGCTTGGTGCCGTCGGGGAAAGTGGCTTCCACCTGAACTTCATGTATCAGCTCGGCGACACCCTCCCTCACCTGATCGGCGCCAAGTATCTCCTTGCCGTAGGCCATCAGCTCGGCGACCGTTTTGCCGTCCCGCGCGCCTTCGATGATTTCCATCGAGATCAGCGCAACCGCTTCCGGGTAGTTGAGTCTCAATCCGCGGGCGAGGCGTCGCTCCGCCAGTAGTGCCGCGGTGAACAGAAGCAGCTTGTCTTTCTCTCTCGGTAGTAGTTCCATTGATCTGCCTCGCCTCTTTATGCGTTGCTATCGCCCGCGCTTCTATGTGGACCAGATTCGCGGGTGCCTGGCGTCGCGTTGGTTCAACACGGGCCGGACACATTCCCATATTGAGATAAACAACTTCCGCGCCTGCTCCGAGCAGGGCCCAAGATAACGAGCGACGACGAGGTCGTTGAGCTTTGAAACACCTGCGAGGGCACCCTTTGGCAATGCCGCTGTCCGTTCGCGCAGCTCATGAATTAGAGCGTCCACATCGTCATCGCCCGACGCAAAAGGACCCGCCACGAAAATGCCGCTTACCGGGCAGGACTGCATGCCTGCCGCAGCGGTCGCGAGGTCGCGCGTTGCATCACCGAGCACCAGATTTTCCACCAACACCGGGCGCTGTTCGCGAGAGATCAGCAAGCGCTGATTGAGACTACCCTGATCGAAGCGAGCCTGCTTGGCCGGCAGTCCCAGACAGGTGATCTCCCAGCCGGTAAAGCGACTTTCGGCGGCGAGCTTCACTTGCGTGAGCATGCTGGCGTGCGCGTCGGGATAGACAATAGTTTCCTGCGGCAACCACTCCATGGAAGCGCCGGCCGCCACATCGATCGTATTGATCTGCTGTTGCAGGCGGCGGTCGGAACGAGCCCGGTAGACACGACCCGCACCGGGCGTGGTCAACAGGACCTGAGCCGCCGGGTTCAGCCGGACATTGATTTGCAAACGATCACCGGAGACCAATCCGCCTGGAGGGTGCAGGAGGTAAACGTGGGCCAGCTCCGCGCCTTCGGGATAAAAAGGCTTCTGTACGCAAAGCGGTCCGCTGTGCGCGTTGCGTACCAGTCGGCAACCCCGATCACGCTGCTCGAAAGCCAGGTCGAGGCTCGCCTGCCATTGACCGGCACGGTGCAGGTCTTCGGCCTGCTGCAAGGCATTCAGGGGCAGTGCCAGTGAATTCATCTAGACCGCCAAGTGCCGCTCAATGAGGCTCTCGCTTAATCGGTCCATGGTGTCGCCAGCCACTACCCTTCCTTTTTCCATCAGCCGAAATTCCTTGCCAACCCGGCGCGCGAATCCCAGCCTTTGCTCCACCAATATCACGGTGAGTCCCTCCGCGTTGAGTCTGGTGATCACATCGCCGATCTGGCTGACGATGTTCGGCTGTATTCCCTCATTGGGTTCGTCAAGAATCAGAACGCTGGGTTCAATCACCAGGGCACGGCCGATCGCCAGCTGCTGTTGCTGGCCGCCCGACAGGTCACCCCCACGGCGGTGCAGCATTTCCGCCAGCACCGGAAAAAGGTCGAAAATCTTTTGCGGAATCCGGCGCAGGCCGTCCTTGCGACAGGGCAGTCCGATGCGCAGATTTTCTTCCACCGTCAGCTTCGTAAAGATATCGCGCCCCTGAGGGACGTAACCAATTCCCAGGTTCGCGCGGCTGTGCGCCGGCATCTGTTGGATGGGCTTGCCTTTGAAAAGAATCTCCCCGCCACTGACCGGCAACTGACCCATTAGGCATTTGAGCAAGGTGGTTTTGCCGACGCCGTTGCGACCCATGATGCAGGTACAGGAACCCTTCTCGATGTCGAGATCGAGACTCCACAGTATCCGGGAGTCGCCGTAGCGCTGGTCCAGCTGTTTGACTTGGATCATGCGCCCTCTCCCAGATAGACCTCGATCACCTTCGGATCATTCTGAACTTCGTCCATAGTGCCTTCCGCCAGTACGCTGCCCTGGTGCAATACGGTTACGGTTCGCGCGATGCTGCGAACGAACTCCATGTCGTGCTCCACGACCACCACGGTGCGATCACCGGCAAGCGAGGTCAGCAGCTCGGCGGTGCGCTCGGTTTCCTGTGCGGTCATGCCCGCCACCGGCTCGTCGATCAGCAGCAGACGCGGATCGGAAGCGAGCAGCATGCCGATTTCCAGCCACTGCTTTTCGCCATGGGACAAGGCACCTGCCTGCAGATCGCGCTTGGCCTGAAGGCCAACAAGGTCGAGCACTTCATCGATCCGGTCGCGCTGGTCGCCACTGAGCTGCGCAAACAGAATGTCCCACACACCTTTGCGGCATCTGAGCGAAAGCTCGAGGTTGCTGAACACGGAGTGCGATTCAAACACCGTCGGCTTCTGGAACTTGCGGCCGATGCCCAGTTGCGCGATTTCCGCTTCATCGTGACGCAGCAGGTCGATGGTCTGCCCAAACCAGGCCTGACCGCTGTCGCAGCGGGTTTTGCCGGTAATCACATCCATCAGCGTGGTTTTGCCGGCACCGTTGGCGCCGATCAGGCACCGTAGTTCGCCATCGTTGATATAAAGGTTCAGATCGTTCAGGGCTTTGAAGCCATCAAAGCTGACTGTGACACCCTCAACATAAAGAATCACCTTGTGCGAAACGTCGAGGGGGCGATCCACCTCGTTATGCCAGGTCTTTCTGAACCCTGGCATGAAGTTTCGCAGCGGCGCTTCAAGCATTTCAGGAAGTTTCATGCGCCCGCCTCCTGTTCTCGAGGAAGCCGTCGGAATGGATTGATGCGCGCGCGGCTGACCAGACCCACCAGACCCTTCGGCAGGAAGATGGTGACCACCACAAAGAGTGCGCCGAGCATGAACAGCCAGCTTTCCGGCGCCCACGCGGTGAACTTGGTTTTCGCGTAGCTCACTAGCAGCGCGCCCAGCACTGCTCCGTAGAGTGTGCCGCGTCCGCCCACGGCGACCCAGACCACCACCTCGATGGAGTTCAGTGGTGCAAACTCGCCGGGATTGATGATACCCACCTGCGGCACATACAGCGCGCCAGCCACCGCGGCAATCAGCGCCGAACAGGTAAATAGCCACAACTTGTACTGCGCCGTCCGGTAGCCGAGAAAGCGCACTCTTGCTTCTGCGTCCCGCACCGATTCCACCACCCGTCCGAGACGGGAGTTCACCACGGACTGGGTCAGGATATAGAGAACCGCGAGAAGCATTGCCGTGATCACGAAAAGTCCAACGCGGGTGCCGTCCGCCTGTAGGTCGAAGCCGAGAATTTCCTTGAAGTCGGTCAGACCGTTGTTGCCGCCAAAGCCCATTTCATTGCGGAAGAAGGCAAGCATCAGCGCATAGGTGAGCGCCTGCGTCATGATGGACAGGTAGACGCCTGTGACCCGCGAACGAAAGGTCAACCAGCCGAACACGAAAGCGAGCAGCCCGGGCACCAGCAAGACCATCAGCATTGCAAAGCCGAAGTTGTCCATGCCCCACCAGTACCAGGGCAGACTGTCCCAGCTCAGGAACACCATGAAGTCCGGCAAATCCGGGTTGCCGTAAACGCCCCGGTCGCCTATCTGCCGCATTAGGTACATGCCCATGGCGTAGCCGCCCAGCGCGAAAAATGCGCCATGCCCCAGGCTCAGAATGCCGCAGTACCCCCAGATCAGGTCCACGGCCAACGCGAGCGTCGCGTAGCACAAATATTTGCCGAACAGGGAAATCGTGTAGGTACTGACGTGCAGCGCCGAGCTCTCGGGAATCAGCAGGTTGGACACGGACGCGATCAGCGTCGCCCCAAACAGCACCAGAACAAAGGTCAGGCAATTGCCGGTGGTGGCGCGGCGCACGCCCCAGTTCTCCAGAAGCTTTCTCATTCCACCGACCTCCCCTTCTGCGGGAACAGTCCCTGCGGCCGCTTCTGTATGAATAGTATGATCGCCACCAGCATGAGGATTTTTGCCAGCACCGCGCCGGCAACCGGCTCAAGAAACTTAGTGAACAGACCCAGGCCAAAGGCGCCCACCAGCGTGCCGAAGAGATTGCCCACGCCGCCGAATACCACGACCATAAAGGAATCGATGATGTAGGCCTGACCCAGGTTCGGGCCCACGTTGGTCAGTTGGCTAAGCGCAACGCCGCCAATACCCGCCACACCGGAACCGAGCCCGAAAGTCATCGCGTCGACCCGGTCCGTGCGGATGCCCATGGCCTTCGCCATGTCCCGGTTCTGGGAAACAGCTCGCACCTGAAGACCGAGCGAGGTTTTCTTCAGAATCAGCAGCAGAACGAAAAACACGGCCAGCGAGAAGATCAGAATCGCAAGCCGATTGTTGGTCAGCGACAGTACGGGGTTGATCTGCAGAGAACCGCTCATCCATTCGGGAGAGACCACCAGCCTGTTCAGCGGCGAGAAGATGCTGCGTACCGCCTGTTGCAGAATCAGGCTGATACCGAATGTCGCCAGCAACGTTTCCAGAGGACGCCCGTTGAGATAGCGAATAACGTATCGTTGAATCAGGACGCCCACGCTGCCGGCGACGATAAAGGCCGACGGAATCGCCACCCACAGCGAGTAATCGATGAAGGCCGGCATGGCGAGTTGAACCACATAAGTCGTATAGGCGCCCAGCATCAGCATTTCGCCGTGGGCCATGTTGATCACGCCCATCACGCCGAAGGTGACCGCGAGCCCTACGGCCGCCAGCAGCAGAACGGAGCCGAGGCTGAGTCCGAAGAACAGTTGATCGATTCTGGAGTAAAACTCGACACGCGCTTCGATGGCTTCCAATGCAGGCGCGAGGGCGGCACGGACTTCCGGGTCCTGCTCGTTACGCCCGTTTGCATCCAGCATGCTGGCCATGGTGTTCCGCACGGAATTTTCCAGACGTTCTTCCAGCTTCTTTAGCGCCTCAAGGCGAAGCTGGCGGTCGCCGCCGTCGGCCAGCGTCTGCAATGCGATGGCCGCTTCCAGAACTTCCAGCACATCCGGATGCTCTTCCCTCGCACGCGCCTGCTCAAGCAAGGGCAGATTGCTCCCCTTCATGTTGTCGAGCATTTCCCGGGCGGCCTGAATCCGTTCCTGTAAATCGCCCTGCAACAGGTTTACGCGGGCAATGGCCTCGAGCAAATGGCTGCGAATGCGGTTGCTCACGCGCACTCGCTTGAGGGTCGCTGGATCGATTTGCGGGAGTAGCTCACCGGAAACCGCATCGGCAACGGCTTTCGCCCCTTTCGAACTGGTCACCGACAACAGACGAAACGTGCTTTGGTCGTAGTACAAGTCCCCGTCGAAGAGCGCGCGAAACAGCGGCAGCATCGTTCTGCCGCCCGTGTCCTCGAGAGATGTCAGAATGTCGAGACTTTCGCGCAGATTGGCGGTGGGGAGCTCTCGCAGCAGCGCGTCCATTGTCGGAGCCGCGGTCTTATTGGTCACCGTTGGGATGCCGGATTTCGCGCCCGTGACTTCGGCGGCGGCGATGGTGTTGGCTTCGGCCGCCGCCTGCCCGGCAAACAGGCAGCAGAGCAGCATTAACAACTTTCTCACTATATAATCTCCCGGAGAACTGCTTTGCGGTAGAGAGGCTCTTCCCGGGATCAATCGATACCCGGGAAGAACGGGTGCCTGCTAGCGCTGCTGACCTGAGCAGGACTTGCTGACCGTGTTGTAGTTGCCGCATCGGATCGGTTTGGTCCAGTCGGCGATCAGATCACGGGAGCCTTCCAGGTAATCGGACCAGGCATCGCCGGGCACAATACCTTCGGTTTCCCACACCACCATAAACTGGCCGTTGTCCTGGATCTCGCCAATCAGTACAGGCTTAGAGAGATGGTGGTTTTTGTTCATCACCGCCATGCCGCCGGTCAGGTTCGGTGTTTCGATGCCGATCATCGCCTGCTCCACCGCATCCACGTCTGTGGTACCGGCCTTTTCCACCGCCTTCGCCCACATGTTGAAACCGACATAGGTTGCTTCCATGGGATCGTTAGTGACCCGCTTCGGATCGCCAATGAACTTCTTCCACCTGGCGATGAATTCTTTATTTGCTGGCGTATCCACGCTCTGGAAATAGTTCCAGGCGGCGAGGTGACCCTCCAGTGCGGAGGTATCGATACCCGATAGTTCCTCTTCGCCCACGGAGAACGCAATGACGGGAATGTCGTAGGAGGAAATGCCCTGGTTCGCCAGTTCACTATAAAAAGGCACGTTGGCGTCGCCATTGATGGTGGACACCACCGCCGTCATCTTGCCGGCATTGCCAAAGTGCTTGATGTCGGACACGATGCTCTGCCAGTCGGAATGCCCAAAGGGGGTGTAGTTGATCATGATGTCCGAGCTCGCCACACCCTGGGACTTCAGATAGGCCTCGAGAATCTTGTTGGTGGTTCGCGGGTAAACGTAGTCCGTTCCAGCCAGGACCCAGCGCTCCACGCCCAACTCATTCATCAGATAGTCCACGGCGGGAATCGCCTGCTGATTGGGCGCCGCACCGGTGTAGAAAACATTCTTAGAGGATTCCTCGCCCTCGTACTGCACGGGATAGAACAGCAGTCCGTTCAGTTCTTCGATCACAGGCAGCATGGATTTGCGGGAAACGGAGGTCCATCCGCCGAAGATGACGTCGACCTTTTCCTGGGCTAGCAACTCGCGAGCTTTCTCCGCAAACAGGGGCCAGTTGGAGGCAGGGTCAACCACCACCGCTTCCAGCTTCTTGCCCAGCAGGCCACCTTTTTTGTTCTGCTCTTCCACCATCATAAGTACGGTGTCCTTCAGGGTGGTTTCGCTGATGGCCATGGTCCCGGACAGCGAATGCAGCACACCCACCTTTACGGTATCGGCAGCCTGAACCGCGAGGCTCAGAACGGACAGACCTGCACCCAGCAGGGCTGCTTTTGCTTTGCTCATGGTTGGTTCTTTCATGCTCAGACTCTCTTCGGGGGATGCTCTCTTTAGTGAGGATGAAGGCGTTCCAGTCAGAGAGATTATTGATGCGGGGCTGAGTCGGGGCCATTAGCCGATTGACTACCCCAAACTGCGTCAAATGACGTAGTTCGTGTGCACGATTTCTGTGCAGGCTTTGCAGGGTTGAAAAAGCAGAGAAATAGAGACAAAAAGAACCAGCGAACCGACCGCCAGCTATCAAGGCCGGTTGCTGGGTTGGGGAATAGGGAAAGCCTGGAGCTGCAATTTGCTCATGCTTCCCGGTACCCGGAGATAAGACAGGCTTGGGCGCAGAACGCCCTTGCGACCGACCGCAAAGGCAACGCCGTTGCCATGGAATCATTATTGTAAAAAAGACTCGAACAAGACCATCAGCCGATTAACTAACGGCCGTACGTTGCTTAACGTAAGAGATAAACTGGCTCGGTCTAGAATTTGAAAAAAAGCCAGCAGGGTCGGTCCCGACGAAGTCGGCCTGCTGGCAGGAGAGCACAGACAGTAGAGGCATGCTATCTGTGAGTAAAAGTGCGGGCGCGGTATCTATACTCCGACGACACGCTCAAGCGTCCACACCAGGCCCATACCGCCTACGCCGTAAGTGGCCGCATGGACCACTGGCATCTCCAGGCGCAACAATCGGAACAGACGGATCGATGCAATCACTGCTACCACAAACAGAATCTGGCCGATTTCCACACCGATGTTGAAAAACAGCAGGGCCGTGACCGTTTCCGTCGGCGATACACCGAGGCCGCCCAGCACGCTGGCGAACCCCAATCCGTGAATAAGACCGAAAGCCGCCGTTACACCGGCCCGCCATCGCAATGACCGGCTGCCGCTTTCGCCATCATCCTGCTTGCGAAACGCCAGTATCGCTTCTCTGGCCATGAACACCACGGACAGCGCGATGATTGCTTCGACGGGAGCGATGGGAATATTCAAAACGTCGAGGTGCGCTAGCGCCAGTGAAATGGAGTGGCCCAGGGTAAACGCCGATATCAGCCACAGCAGCGATGTCCCGGTCGCCAGCAGCGCGAGACAGAAGACGAAGGCCAGGTGATCCCAGCCAACCAGTACATGGACCGTACCCAGCTCGAGATAACGCCAGGCGGTTTGCCAGAAGCCGGCAGGTTCCCGCTGCGCAACGCTTTGCCAGTCCGGCAGCGCAATCACCGCGCCCACGCGTCCTCCGGGCAACATGTCGGAACGGCTGCTTCCGTCGCTGAGCCGGGTTTCCAGCGTCCCGCCGTCCTTGCCCCAGCGGGTTTGCACGATACCGGCGGCGCCGGGTGCGCAGCTGACGTCGAAGACGAGGGTTGCGGAGAATTCGCTTGCACCGGCAACGGGAGTGACACTTTGGGCAGTGCAGTCCGTCGGCCAGATCAGTGGCAAGCTCGGATCCACGTTCTCCGGCAGAGTTACCTCAAGGCGAAACCGGTCGCTGTCGTTCTGCTGAACGATCGTGAACTGCGCCAAGTCAAGATAGGGCGCCCAGGCCGGCGATATCCATAACATTGCCGCCAGGCCCGGGAGCAGAAACCGAAGTACCTTAATCATCGGCACCACCACTCATCGTCACGCGGCTATCCGGCGGTTCGTTCGCTTCGACGATGATCTCGAATTTCTGCCGCACGATTTGCGTTTGTTCATTCACGCGCTTCATCTGCTCGTTGCTTGTCCAGTCGCTTGCGATACGTTCCTGAAGCAACTCGAAGGGAATCGGCTCCGGCTGCTTCACGTTCGCCACACGCACGTAATGATATCCGCGCGGGGAAGCGAGAGGACCGATCCACTCGTTCCTGGGAGCCTCAAGTAATGCGTTGAAGAAGTTGCCGCCAAAACTGGTCTTCAGAATGCTCGCCGCATAGTCCTCCATGTTATCGCCCAACCAGTAGCGGTCTCCTTCAACGTGCTCCCCGGCTCTGAGCCGTGCGAGTATGTCGACCGGCTTGTCGGGTTCGCTCTGGTAGAAGACCTGCTCAAAGCTGACTTTCGCTTCCGCATAGTACGCGTCCATATTGTCCGCATAGTACGCCAGCAGTTGCTGATCGCTGGGTTCCGCCGGCGTCCCGGCCCAGAGCAGGCGCACCTTTTCGATCAGATGCTCGCGCACCTTGCCGTCGTTCATGTGCATCTGTCGCGCGACTGCCTCGCGAAAAACGATTTCATCGCTGAGCCATTGGCTCACGATGGCCTCGCTCTCCGACGGTGTAGGTGTTCGCCCTTCCAACCACGCGAACTCCTCTTCGAGCGCGGCGACAATGCCTTCACTGATGACGATGGTCCGGTCCACGGAGGCGGCAAGCGCTGGCGCGGACTCAGATATCTCTTCCGGCGGAGCTTTCCGCCAGGCGTCCAGCGCGAATATGCCTACAGACGCGACGACAAACAGGGTGAGCGGCTCTTTCAGTATTCTTGTCAGCCGGGTACTGGTAGATGGTTTTTCCATGTTCGCTTCTCTATAGCTGGCTTGAGTTTTTGGTCACTTGCCCTGCCCGTGGTCCACCGCCAGGGCATTGAGATAATCTTTCTCGGTAATCCCTATCTTCCGCATCGCCATGCCCGACAGGCAGGCATTCATCATGTAGTTCGCGTTCATGGCACTGGTGTTGCCGAACTCGAGCATCGGTGCGAAGTCGGTGATCTCGAATCCGGCGATCTTTGTTTCGGCACAGAGGCGGCGCAGCAGTGGCGTGATTTCACGGACCATCAAACCGCCCGGTGTCGCGCGACCGGCCGCACCCAGTTCCGCCGGGTCGAGCACACTCACGTCGAAAGCGATGTAGACCCGCTGGGAAGTGGACTTGGCTTCGTCGAGCACTCGCTCCATTACCTCCTGCCATCCGCGGTGCTCCACTTCCGCCATGGTGTGGTAACGCACTCTATTGTTTCGCAACCAGTCGAAGGCCCTTTGATCGTTCATGGGTCCGCGCAATCCGACCTGGATCAGGTTTTCCCCATTGACAATGCCTTCAGTGACGAGGCGGTACATGGTATTGCGGTCGGAAAGGGCATGGGCGACTGTGGGCTCGGCGTTGTAATGCGCACCGAAGTAGACGACGGTGACCGGATCGTCTGGCTCCAGGTCGCGAATCGCCACGACGTTCGGATACATGATGGAATGATCGCCTCCCACCAGGAAGGGAACCGCACCGGTCATGCCGGTCTCATAAACCATGTCGCGGACATGCCTGATGCTCAGCTCGAGGCTCATGCGATCCACGGCGAAGTCACCGTAGTCGACGATGTTGAGCACTGCACCGGGATCCACCATGGAGTAGATGTCCCGATCGGCGATCCCGTGCATGGCCCGCAGCGTGCTGGGCCCGTGCTGCCCGTCGCGGCTGCCGCTGCTCATGCTTTGCGGAATGCCGGCGATGGCGACTTCCACCTTGCCCATCACCAGGTCCTCCGGCGTGATGGCGTAAGGCGCTCCCGCAAAGGTTGGGATCGACGTACTCGAACGGATATACCGCGTCAGCGCGAAGGGTCCCGGACTGCGTCGGAATCTCTTAAGCACCTCGGGCTTTTTCACCTTGAAGCTGTTGAAGCGCGAGGATTCGCGGTTGAGGGGAATTTCTCCCATGTCGATACCCGGCTTGTAGGCAAAATCCTCGACCGTGCGGATCAAGTCCGCCACGTACTGTTCAACCTGCTCCGGCTCGCGTCGCTCCAGTTCCTCGATCAGTTTCTGACGGGACGGGACCACGTGCAGTGCCTGGTCGCTCTGCAGAAACGTTCGCTGCTCGTCGCTAAGAAAGTCGAGCTTGCTCATCAGGCTGCGGGGAATATCGCGGTCCGATTGAGCCAGGACCGGAGTCGGAACGACGGATGCGGTTGCGAGCATTAGCAGGCCGCACAGCAGGGCCGGACCTTGCCTGCGTATTTGAAGCCGATTCATTTCGCGTGCTCCTTCTGATAGTCATCCTGCGCGTGATCGGTGGTCACTGCATTCAGGAAATGCGGCGCAGTCAGGCCTAGCTTGCGCATGGCTACGCCGGTCATGCAGGCCTTGGCGATGTGCGCACTGTGCAGCGTGGTGACGTAAGTGGGGTCGAGCGCGGGAGCGATTTCGACGAGATCGAAACTGACCACGTCGGACTCCGCACACAGACGCCGTACGATTGTGATTGCCTCGCGCGGTGTGATGCCGCCGGAAACGGGGGTGCCGGTGCCAGAGATATACGACGGGTCCAGGACGTCCACATCGAAGGAGATGTGCAGCTTGCGCCCGTCCGCCCTGGCTTCGGCCAGTACGCGCTCGAGCACGAAGTCCCAGCCGAACTTCTCCACTTCCGCCATGGAGTGATACTTGAAGCCTTCCTCCCGCAGCCACTTGTAGGTTTTCTCGTCGGGACTACCCGATCTCAGCCCCAGCTGAATGTAGTCACTGCCCTCGATAAGGTCCTCAGCCAGCAATCGATAGATCGGCTGGCCGTGGTCGATCAGGTGTGCGCGGTCACGTCCCACGTCGTAGTGCGCGTCGAAGTGAATCACCCCAAGATTGCCCTTGCCGTAGACGTCCACGAGACCGGCCACATTGGGATATTCCAGCGAGTGATCACCGCCGATGATGAAGGGCATCGCGCCCGTTTCGGCAATCTCGCGGACCACTTCCCGCACGTGCTGCATGCTCCGTTCAGTGCTGTCGTTGTCGATGGCAATATCGCCGTAGTCGACGATGTTCAGTTCCCGACTTGCGTTCACCTGGGTGTACTGGTCGTTGCCGCCCATGCCGCGGGCCAGTCGCAGCGCAACGGGACCGTGATCTGCGTCGCGCCAGCCAGAACCCATATTCAAGGGCGCGCCGACAATGGCGATGTCCACCTCGCCGGCGATCAGGTCCTCCGGCGTAAAGGCCACCGGAGCGCCCGCAAACGTGGGCACACCCAGACCCCAGCCGCCCATATAACGCGAGAGATCAATGGGGCCGGGCTCGCGCTCGGGATCGAAGCTGCGCGGCCGGCGCACCTTCCAGGCGTTGAAGTCCGGCGATTCCGTATTGAGTGGAATGCTCGCCTGGTCGCGGCCCTCGACGAACTTCGTCTGCTCCTCGACCCACATCATCGCTTCCACGTAGGCCGCCACTTCTGCCGCACTGCGCTTCTCCAGTGCCGCGATGAGATCCTCGGACGTGGATGCGTAGCGCTTGCTCTTATCGCTGAGCAGGTAGTTGCGCTGCTCGGGGCTCAGCGCCTCCAGCTTCACTTGCACGGACGTCGGAAAATAGATGTCTCGGCGTGTTTCCTCGTCCTGGCTTAGCACCTGTGTGCTGGCGGCGACAACACCGAGAGCGACACAGGCGCATGCGATCAACTGCTTTCGTTTCTCTGTTTTTTTCATGTTCTACCTTATCGATGGAATGCCCTTGCGTTGAAACGCATTCCTCACTGGCCGTGGTCGATCGCGATGGGATTGAGGTAACCGGCTCTGGTCAGCCCCTCCTTTCGCATCGCCATGCCCGAGAGGCAGGCATTCATCATGTAATTGGCGTTCATGGCACTCACGAGGCTGAGGTCCAGCATCGGCGCGAGGTCGGTGATATCGAAACCGGCGATTTCGTTCTCCGCACAGAGGCGGCGCAGTAGCGGCGAAAGCTCCCGCGGGGTCAGCCCCCCCGGAGTCGCGCGACCGGCTGCGCTCAGATGCGCGGGATCGAGCACGCTCACATCCATGGAGATGTAAAGAGGCTTGCGTGTAGACTTTGCTTCCTTCAGTACGCGCTCCATCACCTGAGCCCAGCCGCGGTGTTGCACTTCAGCCATGGTGTGATAGCGCACACCCTGTTTTCGGAGCCACTCGAAGGCTTCGGGCCCGGCCTGCGATCTCCGCAGTCCCACCTGGATGAGATCGGCACCTTCCACCAGTTTTTCGCTCAGCAGGCGGTACACCGCGTCGCGGTCGGAGAGGCGATGCGCACGGGGGGCCTCGGCGTTGTAGTGCGCACCCAGATGCACGGCGGCAATCGGCCGGTCCGGCCTTGCGCCGCGCACTGCTTTCACCGCCGGGTAGAATATCGAGTGGTCACCACCAACCAGAAAGGGAACCGTTCCGGTTTCGGCGATCGCCTGTACCCGGTCGTGAATGGGCTCGAGGCTTCGCTCCACACTCATGCGATCAAGGGGTACATCGCCAAAGTCGACGATGTTGAGCACAGCACCGGGATTCACCAGCGCGTAAACATCACTGCCATTCATGCCGTGCGCAGCCCGGAGTGCTTGCGGTCCGTTGCGTGCATCGCGACTGCCACTGCTCATGCTTTGCGGGACGCCAGCGATCGCCACGTCCACGCGACCCGCCACCAGATCTTCCGGTGTACTGGCGACCGGTGCGCCTGCGAAGGTGGGAATACCCCCTTGCGGGTGAACGTAGCGCGAAACGCTGAACGGTCCTGGATCGCGGTGGCGATCTTCGAGAATCTCCGGCGCGATCACCTTGAAACCGTTGAAGCGGGTGGCTTCCGGGTTGAGGGGGATTTCCGCCATATCACCCTCCTGAAAACCCAGCGCCTGTACCGCGGCCATCATGTCGGTCACATATTGCCGTACCTGCTCGGGAGTGCGGGTCTCCAGCTGTTGAATGAGTTTCTGGCGTGACGGGATCACCCGCAGCGGTTCGGGACTGCGCAGAAAGCTGCGCTGGTCATCGGTGAGACCCGACAGCTTCTCGGCGACGCCGGGAGGGAATGCAAAGGCTTCCACCTCCGCAAAGCCGGGAATCGCCGTCATCGCGAACATTGCCGTCAGGAGAGAGCCACCAACCTTTTTCTTGCTGAAGCGGGCCATCAGCGCATCTCCTCCTGATAGTTGTCCTGGGCGTGGTCGGTCGATATCGCGTTGAGATAGTGCGGGTCCGTCAGGCCTTTCTTGCGCATCGCGATGCCGGTCAGGCAGCCCTTGGCGATGGCCGCGCTATGCAGTGCGGTGACATAGGTGGGGTCCAGCGCCGGCGCGACTTCCACCAGATCGAAGCCGATCACATTGGATTCCGCGCAGAGACGTCGCACGATGGGAATCGCCTCTCGAGGTGTTATGCCCCCCGAGACCGGTGTGCCAGTGCCGGAGATATAGGACGGGTCCAGCACGTCCACGTCGAAAGAGATGTAGAGTTTGCGGCCGTCCGCTTTCGCTTCGGCAATGACGCGTTCAAGCACGAAGTCCCAGCCGAACTTTTCCACTTCGGCCATGGAGTGATACTTGAAGCCTTCCTCGCGCAACCACTTGTACGTTCTCTCGTCCGGACTGCCGGAGCGCAAACCTACCTGAATGTAATCGCTACCCTTGATATGCCCTTCTCGCATCAGGCGGTAAATGGGTTGCCCGTGGGAAATGTAATGCGGACTGTCCCGGCCCACGTCGTAGTGCGCATCGAAATGGATGACGCCCAGGTTGCCCCTGCCCACGACGTCAACCAGGGCGGCGACGTTGGGATACTCCAGCGAATGGTCGCCGCCGATGATGAATGGCATCGCACCGGTTGCGCCAATCTCCCGTACCACTTCGCGCACGTGCTGCATGCTGCGCTCAGTGCTGTCCTGATCGATAGCGATGTCGCCGTAATCTACGATGTTCAGTTCACGGCTGGGGTTGACCTGGGTGTACTGGTCATTGCCGCTCATGCGCCCCTGCACACGCATGATCAGCGGCCCGTGGTCGGCATCGCGCCAACCGGAGCCCATGTTCAATGGAGCACCGACGATCGCCACGTCCACCTCACCCGCCTTGAGGTCTTCCGGCGTTAGCGCGAGCGGTGCGTTGGCAAAGGTGGGAACACCGCGCGGCAGTTCCACGGGACCGGGCTCGCGGTCCGGGTCGAAGCTGCGCGGGCGGCGCACCTTCCAGGCGTTGTAGTCTGGAGAGTCAGTGTTCAGTGGAATGCGGGCCACATCCCGCCCTTCGATGAATTTTGTCTGATCGCGCACCCAAAGCATGGCTTCCACATAGGCCACCACCTCTTCCGGGCTGCGTTTTTTCAGTTGTTCGAAGAGTTTTTCTTCAGTGGATGCGTAGCGGCGGGCGCCGCCAGTGGCGAGAAAATCGAGCTGCTCCTTCGTCAGCAGTTCGAGCTTCGGCTTCAGCGAATCGGGGAAATCGAAGCGCTCCTCGTCGCTTTCAATCCGGGCTAGCGATGTGACGGACACGGCACCGATACCCAGCGCTACGACAGCGGCAAGCAGCCGCCGGTTTGCCAGTGTTCTGCTCATGAGGTTTTCCTGTCTGACAATCTGATGAAGGCGAAGGTGCTCGCAACAGGGAGGCTTCAAACCTTCCCTGCGCGAGCAGCACTTCCCTCGTTTAGAGCTGGATGTTGATACCCATGTAATAGGAGCGGCCGACCGGGTTTACCGGATAGCTGCTCGAGGTTACGTAGGGACGCTCGTCCGTCAGATTGTCGATACCACCGTACAGTCGCACTGTGTCGCTGTAGTCGAAAGTACCCGACAATCTGTGGGACGTGAAGTCGTCGGTGTAGAGAGAGCCGTAGTTCTGCTCAAGGGTTTCGATATCGTCGATAAGGGCCTGCTCACTCAGATACTGGGCTCTCCAGGCCACTGCGAGCGGACCCTTGCTCACCCGCGCGTTCAGCAATCCTGACCATTCAGGAGAGCGCATTTCACCCAGCTGAATGTCGACCTTCTCGGGTTCGCCAGGGTTCGCCGGTTCGATGAACTCCAAGGTCTTCTGCTTGGTAGCCGCTAGTCCGATATTGAAAGCGTAGTCAGCTAGGTCGAACTGGTAAGCGATGTTGAGATCGACCCCTTCGGCACGAGCTTCACCGAAGTTCAGCTTAGTCTGGCGAAGGAAGACAAATCCACCAGCCTGCGCCGAGGTCGGGTCGGAGTTTCGTGCGGTCAACTCACAGAAGGGGTTATTGATGCTTGCCGAGTCATAGCAGCTGTCCACGATGCGCTGCGACGACACTTCTGAAATCGCCTCTTCGATGCTGATGTCCCAGAAGTCGACGCTCATGGACAAGCCCGGCAATGCGTAGGGCGCATAGACTATACCGAAGGTCTTGGTGGTCGCTTCTTCGGGCAGCAGGTCTTCATTACCGCCGATCACACCAGGGAAGCCAGCTGACAGCGGATCTTCAAAAGCGTAGCTGCCGTCCGCGTCAAAGATGTGAACGTCACCCGGGTTGACTCCATAGTCCTGAACTCCCGCACCCCGAAGGGCGGCAACACAGTTCGCCTGACGCTGTGCTGGATTGGCACCGCTGGAGATTTGTGCAGCATCACATGGGTCCACCGGTCGGAAACTCTGGCCCTGTTCGGGCGAGTAGAGCTCAAAGAGGTTCGGAACCCGAATCGCCTTGCTAAAGTTTGCGCGCAGCCGGACGTCTTCATGCGGAGCCCAGACAAGGCCTGTTCCCCAGGTGGTGTTTGAACCGAAGGTGGAGTAGTCGGCTCGACGACCAGCGATATCCAGAGTGAGTTCGTCGACCAGGGGCAGGCCTGACAACAGCGGAATCGACGCTTCCGCGAAGACATCCCACACATGATAGCTGGCGTCGGTACTCAGGGAGCGGCTGCCAGGTGAAGTACCCAGGGAACCGGCAGCGCTTACGTCTCCCACATAGTCGCCCACTGAAAACTCGGCACCTTCCGGCGTCACGCCATCGACCAGAATGATGCCCTGGTCCATGCTGTCGAAGTCTTGTGAGCTCTTCTCCTCACGCCACTCTGCGCCCAGAGCAAAGGCGATGGGGCCGGCGGGCAGATCGAACAACATGCTCGAGTCACCAGTAACGAAGGCCGTTACCACGCTTTGCTCAATGCTATCTTCCACTTCCCGGTCGTAGGTGAAGAAGTCGATCGCCTCCTGGCTGATACCGCCCTTGCCGGCCCAGATGTTGGCGGGCTTGCATTGTCCGTCGCCGGGAGTGAAGGTGAAGAATGGCGAGCTGGCGCCACCGCCGAGATAGGATGGGAAGTTGAACGGCGTGGTATAGGGGTAGGCCGTCGGATCCAGATCGGAACGGCAAACCACATTTCCCGTAGTCGGATCAGTCACCGCATCGATGGCGGCGAAGAAACGATCGGTGATCACCGCCTCGCGGTCGGTGAGCTTGCGATCGAAGCGCCCGTAGTTGGCAGCCACCTCATAGTCGAGACCGATCTCGTCGAAAGCACCACGAAGACCGGTAACCAGACGGTAGGTGTGTCGCTCGTTGGTGGAGAGGTTATCGCCCCAGTCATCCGAGTCCCGCGAGATATACAGACCGGACCCAGCGTAGGGCTGCAGTTCGGCAGGCAGGTAGGGGTTGTCGGGCGCACCGTACAGCCAGTCAGTGGCATGGTGGGAACCACCCCCGAACTCCACTTCTTCGTAGACGTACTTCGATTCGACGAAGATCTCGGCAGACGGCGTTATGTCGTAACGCGCGTTCAAGTTGGCCGAGTACTTCTCGCTTTTCGGGATGATGTAAGGCCGCTCCGGTGCAATATAACTTTGTGCGGCGCCGAAGTGGTTGAAGTTCCCCGCAATCAGACCGTCCTGATAGGGGACCGGTTGACCGGCCTCATTGAGGTACCAGCACCCTCCTGAGTAGTCGGAGTTGTAGCCGGTAAAGCTTTGCAGGCAATCCGGGGTTCCGTCGCCGTCCAGGTCCGGCTCTGAGCCCAGAGGCGTTTGATCACGAAAGTCGCCAAGCACGACTACGCCATACGGCGAGGTTACGTTATAAGTTCTTCCCGGCAACACGGCTCTTGGAGTTGCTGTAGCGGCGCGCTCGATCAGTGCCAGCTCCGCGTCGGTCAGCGTCGGCGCGCCTCCAAACTGCGCGGCATAGTCCGCCATGAACGAGTCGGCCGAGGGAATACGGAACCCGGCGTGGTAGAGCCCGGTTGTGTCATAGTCGTAGAACTGACTGAAGTTGGGCATCGTAGCCGGGTCGATGTCACCGTGCTGGAAACGCAAAGCCGGGTTCACGTCGTCGCTCCAGGGGCCGTCCGCCTTCGACAGGTAGTCCCGATCGCCATAGCGCAGCCCGTTACTGCGATCCGCCTGAAGGCCAAAGACCACGTTGCCGCGACCGTCACCGAAGTTGCGACCGAAGAGGCCGGAGAGGTTGTAAGTTTCCGCATCACCATGCTCCGACGAACCGATGCGGAAGTCGAACGCGCTACCTTCGAAGTCGTCTTTCAGAATGAAGTTAACGATCCCGGTTACGGCGTCCGCGCCGTAGACCGCCGATGCACCGCCAGTGAGCACTTCTACCCGTTCGATTAGCGCGGAGGGAATGGTGCCTACATCGACCGCGGACGTACCCTCGATACCCGCTACATGACGGCGACCATTGACCAAAGTCAAAGTCCGCTCGGTACCCAGGCCGCGCAGGTTCAGCGCGCTGCCACCGACGTTGTCGGCTGCGCTGACGTTGGAGGTAGACGTGGGTGCGGATCCAAGTTCGGAAGCGAGCAGGGCCGGGTTTTCCTTGAGAATTTCGCTGATGTCGTTGGAACCAGTGAAGGTCATGTCTTCCGAGGTGATAGTCGAGATAGGCTGGGGTGCCGTGGTGTTGTCTACCCGCTGAATCCTGCTTCCCGTCACAACCACTTCTTCGATCACGGCGCCCTGAGCTCCAGCCAGCTGAGGGGCGGCGATGCCGGACAGGATTGCAACCAGATATTTCAGCCGCATTGAGCCAATCGAATTCGTCTTTCTATTCATTACACACTCCGAAATCTCGGTGTGACCATCCGCAGATGCTGGCGGCCAAGGATGGCAGCGGTTAGTCGGCTTGATGTCATGCGGTGCGCGCTTTCGCTAACCGGCGATTGCGCTACCTCGCGTTCTCTCGTTTCTGAATCGTCCTTGTTATGTTTTCAGCTGGCCTCTCGTCCTCGGGCTCTTCCTATTTGGGTAAGAGCAATCGGTGTGCCACTCACTGTGGGCAACCACAAAGCACAGAACTGGGCCAGTCCGCCCCGGAAGCGTTAAGTGCCCCAAACCCTGCGAAAACAAAGATGTTTTTGCTTGAGCGACCTCGAACAGCGGGTAGACGGATCGGGCGATCAACGCAGTAGCATTAGGTTAAACTACGTAGGTTTTGCACGTAGGGTTCGGGTCTGGCTTTCACCTTTATGGCCAACTCATTTTCGTTCTAGCTCGCACACGGGGAGGGGCTGGCCACATAGTGGATCACGTTCCAAGCACTGTGTTTTATCTTGGTGCAGCGGGCGATAGGAGATCTGGGGTTCGCAACGGGCCTGGAATCGCAATGGCCAACTTGCTGATGAGCCCATCCAAGTTGCCTCTGGAGTTACACCGCCGAAAATCGTCAGGCGTTCTGGCGGGCATCAAGTATCGAAAGCGAACTGCGCTACAAGCGCATTGGAGGGCTGCGGTGAATGCGTGATGACTCGCGGGATATGAGTTGTAGCGGAAAAGCGGGAACGTCCTTGTTCCATGGGTTGTAATGCAGATGAGTAGCTGAAACGCTATTTTTCTTCGTCCTGGGCCTCGAGTTCTTCGGTCCTTCTCAGGAATTCTTGCCGGTCTCCATAGTAATCATCGATGGCATGTTCGGAAGCCACCGGGCTCAGATAGTGGGGGTCGGTCAATCCCTTTTCGCGCATGGCCAGGCCGACCAGGCACGCCTTGACGATATGAGCGCTGTTCATGGTGGTCATGTAGGTCGGGTCCAGAGCAGGGTGCAGCTCGACGAGATCGAAGCCGACGACGTTGGCCTCCGCGCACAGACGGCGAACGATGGCGATGGACTCGCGCATGTCGAGGCCGCCGGCAACCGGAGTGCCCGTTGCGCGCGCGAACGCCGGGTCGATGACGTCGATGTCAAAGGAAATAAACAGCTTGCGTCCTTCCTCGCTGGCTTCTGCCACCACCCGGTCGATAACCGCATCCCAGCCGCGCTGTTCCACCTCCGCCATGGTGTGATAGCGCATGCCGATTTCGCGCATCCACTTGAACGCTTCTTCATCCGGACCGCTTGAACGCAGGCCCACTTGAATGTAGTCGGCACCGCGCACGTGACCTTCATTGAGCAGGCGATAGACCGGCGCGCCGTGGCTCATCAGATGCGTACTGCCCCACCAGGCATCGTAGTGGGAGTCCAGGTGAATCACCGACACTTTTTCCTTACCGTAAACATCGGCGAGCGCGGCGATGTTGGGGTAGGACAGCGAATGATCGCCGCCGACGATGATGGGCACCGCGCCGGTGTCGGCGATTTCGCGGACAACTTCGCGCACGTGCTGCATGGAGCGCTCCGTGCTGGCATTGTCGATGGCGATATCACCGTAGTCCACGATGTTCAACTCTTTGCCCGGGTCCACCTGAACGTATTGATCCGAGCTACCCATGGCGCGGCCCATGACGCGCATGTCTGTGGTGGCCTGGGCGCCGGAGTCCCGCCAGCCCGAACCCATGTTCAAGGGAGCGCCCACAATAGCAACGTCCACTTCGCCGGCGACCAGATCTTCCTTGCTCAATGCCAGTGGAAAGCCACCGAATGTAGGCGGTCCGCCATTGCCGTTATAGCGACCCAGCGACACTGGCCCGGCGTTGCGTTCAGGATCCAGCGAGCGGGGGCGCTTCAGTCGCCAGGCATTGAAGCGGGGGGAGTCTGTGTTCAGTGCAATGTGCGGGTCGTCGCGGCCTTCGTGGTAACGTTGGCTGTCCACGACACTTTTCATGGATTCAACCCAGGCTTTGATTTCTTCCGGGGTATGGCCCTCGAGATATTTGATGGTTTCTTCCCGATCGCCGGCAAAGCCACGGGCATCTGCGCTTTTCAGGAATACGAGCAGGTCGTCGCTCAGCAGACTCAGTTTGTCCGACACGCTGTCCGGCAAGTCAATGGACGGCCGTTCTGTTTCCCGCGGATCGGCGGTTTCGAAGGGGTAGCGGTTGGTGCCTGTCACGTGTTCCGGCTCGTCAACAGCCAGCGCCGGTTGCGCGGCGATGCCAGCGACCAATAGTAGCGCGTGTGCGAGCGGTGAAAGTCGGACGCTGGGCGGTTTGCGAATTGTCTGTCTTGAATACGTCATGGGTGCGGTTCCAGTGTTCAGGGGCCGATTGCGAATTGATTCAGTAGCGGAAGGGTGGCATCAGCCGCTCACTGTCCGTGATCGAGAGCCAGCGGGTGAACATCGTCCGGGCCGTAGCCCGCCTTGCGCGCTGCCATGCCCACCAGGCAGGCGTTGAGAACGGCGTTAGCGTTGACGGCGGACAGACGCGAGTAGTCCAGCATCGGTGCCATGTCGGTGATCTCGAAACCGACGATGTCGCGCGCGGCGCACAAGTGGCGAACGGTGCGGGTGAGATCCTGGATGGCCATACCGTTAGCGGCGATTCGGCCAGCGGCGACCATGTCGCCCGGATCGATCACGCTCACGTCGATGGACACGAACAGCTGCTCGGGCAGGCTTCTCAGTTCCCTCAGTACACGCTTCAGTACAGCGCTGTAACCATTGCGGTTTACCGCCGCCATGGTGTGATAGCGGACTTTGTTGTCCCGCAGCCATTGCAGCGTATCTTGATTGACGGCCGCGCCCCGGAGTCCGATCGTGACCAACTCGTCGCCCTCGACGATGCCTTCGTCGATGAGCAGAAACAGCGCCTGCTCGTCCGAGATGGTGTGCACGGCCTGGCTGTCCGCGTCCGGGTGCGCGCCAAAATGAACAAGTCCGAAGGAACCCTTGCCACGCGCCTGCGCGACGCCTTTTACGCCGGGATAGAGCATGGAGGTATCGCCGCCTACCATCATCGGCACGGCGCCGGTTCCGGCGGTCTCCGCCACCATGGCGGTGACATGGCCAATCGTGCGTTCCGTACTCATGCTGTCGATGGCGAGATCGCCGTAATCAACGACCGACAAAACCTCCGTTGGATTGACGAGCGTCTGAATGTCCGGCGTCGAGATGGTATTGAGCGAGCGCATTGTGTGCGGAGCGGCTCCAGCGTTGCGCCGTCCGCTTCCCATGTCGTTGGGTATGCCGACGATCGCTACATCCACCTTGCCCGCCACCAGATCCTCCGGCCAGATGGCGACCGGTGCACCGGCAAAGGTGGGCACGCCCGACTCGGGAAAGATGTAGCGATGAACGCTGAAGGGTCCCGGGCTGCGGTCCTCCTTGCGCAGTGCGGCAGGCGGCATGATTCCCTGATTAAAGCGCTTGGCTGTCAGGTTCAGCGGGATCGCGCCCATGTCCCGGGACTCGTCGTAACCCATTTCCGCAGCGACGGCCTTCAGGTCGGAAATGAGTGCGCGGACCTTGTCGGCATCGCGACTGGCCAGCTCGAACTCCATCTGCCGCGCCGGCATGAACGCAAGGAAATCTCCACTGGTGATGAAACGCCGCTGTTCGTCTTCCAGTGCGCTCAGCTTGCCGCTGAGATCCTGGGGTACTCGCCATCCGGCAGCGGACGATGATGCGTTCATGGCAGCTACAGCCAATGCGCAACAAAAAAAAGTCCTGGCAGTCAGTGCTGCCAGGCTGAAAAGCTGATGGGCCTTCATTCCGCGTTACTCCTGGGATACTTGAGATTTAAGGTTTTCGTCGCCGCAAGTCGCTTTGTTCACGATACCCCACGAACATGCTGTCGGGCGCTACGTCATCTGACTCAAGTCCCGCGCGCGCCGTTACGGCAAGCGGCGGCTTGTACGCTGCCTGTTCGAAGCGCGCGTCGGTCAGCATGTGCAGGAAAGCCAGTAATGCATCCAACTGCATCTCGTCCAGAGCGGGGCGGGTTTGAAGGCGGTCCAGGGCAATCGTGTGGGGTACTTCAGCTTCCCTCCACGGCTCACCGCTTTCCGGGTTGATTCGGCTGGCGCGACCGCGATTGTATTGGTTGTAAAACTGCAGCACGGTGCGCAAGTCCTTGAATACGCCGTTGTGCATATAGGGCCCGGTGACCGCGACATTGCGCAGTGTTGGCACGCGAAACCGACCTTCGTCCGCAGTTTGGCCGGTGGCCTGCGCGAGGCCCCGGTCGACAAAGTCGGCTGTCATGCCATTGATCCGGCGCAAACCTCGGTTCACCGGAACACCGATGTTTTCGTAACGATGATTGCTGAAGGTCTCACCGCGACTTCGCGGCAGTGCAGCGCTCTGGTGGCACAGGCTGCAGTTGGTGAAGTCCTCGGAGAAGAACAAGGCCATGCCGACGCTTTCTTGCAGACTCGGCTGGTACTCCCCGCGCAGGTAGCGGTCGTAGCGCGAATCGAAAGCGGCAAACTCCTCGCTGCGCTGAAACGCCGCAAGGGCTGCGCCGACGCCTGCGGCGAGCGCCTGTGGATCGGAAAAAATCGTTCCGCCGAACAATGCCTGGAAGCGGTTCCTGTAGTGCGGGTTTCGGCCGATTCGGTCCGCCAGTTCGGCCTCATTGTCCAATCCCATTTCGACAGGGTTGAGTAACGGGCGCAGAGCCTGCTCTTCGAGGTCGGCCGCGCGCCCATCCCAGAACTGCCCGCCCACCAACTCGCCTCGCCTATCGTGATGACGTGCCGGCACGAGGCCACCATAGCTCAGGGTGGGTGCGTTGCGCTCTCCCAGTGCCTGCCCCCGCGAAGCGGCACCAGCGACGCCGTTATCGCGCGAATCGCTGAATGCCCGGGCCGGGTGGTGGCAAGTAGCACAGCTCACATCGCCGTGCTTCGAGAGGCTCGCGTCGAAAAATAGCGCGCGCCCAAGTTCTCGCACTTCCTCCTTCCGCTCCGCATCCGCCCGAACATCCAACAGTTTGCTGCGCAGTTTGATGGGGTCGGCCAGTACGTTCAGCCGATGCTGCGATACCTCCGCCGCGCTGAAAGGAGCTGCAAGCTGTTCGCCTGCGAAGGTGGCGACAACCCAACTCAACACCTCCGCCAAATCGGCATCGGAGATCGGCGCCTGGGAAACGCCGGGTACGCGGATCAGATAGGAGCGCCCTTCCGGCCTGGCAGCAAAGTAGCTCAGATCCACCCGCAGGTCCGGAATGTGCGGCGGCATGCCGGAGCCGTTTTCCAAATGGCAGCCGGCGCAGTGCAGGAGGTAGTCAACTTCAGGCGAGGCAATGCAGTGGCCAGCCAGGAGCAGGAGCCCGGTCAGCCACACCCGGCTAGCGTGCTGAATCGCCCGCATGGCCGATCACCAGCGCCAGAGTGCAATGGTAAGCGTGACTTTGCGTACCAAAGCACCAGAGGATGCTGTTGGACTTGGACGGGAAATACACCGGCCGGTCGCCCTCGTGCCGCGAGCAACGGCAATCACCGCAGCTGCTTTTGCCACAACAGTCGTTGTAAGAGATCAGGTAATCGCGGCCATCCGTAGGGTTATGGCAGGTTCCGATCCAGGCCACAGTTGCAGTCTGTGACCCTGGAGGACAGCGAGTGAGACTGCCGCCGCAGCAGCTGCACATCTGTCCGCTGAAACCACAGTAACGCCAATACTCACAGCTTTGGGGATCACCCATTTCCAGCAAATCATCCACCCCGTCGACCGGGTCGAGGTCAGGACCCGTGTTGCTCTGCGCCGCGGCATCGCGCGCCACCGGCAGCAGAGGGAACGCGGCCACACCGGCCAGCACGGAACCGAATCGCCCCAGGAAGGAACGGCGCGAAGTCCGCGCGGCGAGAAAGCGAAGGGCACCGGTAGTGCTGGCATCCAGATCGCGCAGCAGTTGTTCGATCAAATCTTGTCTACTGGTGCTCATGCCGGTTCTCCCAGGTGCTGCTCCTTGACGAGATAATCCTGGATGGATTCGTAACCGCTCTGCATCGAGTTAACCAGCGATTCCAGGTGTTCCCGGCTATTCACCAGGCCCTTCGAGCGCAATGTGCCGCTTTCATCAATGAGAACGGCGTAAGGCAGTTTCGCCACTTCAAAGCGCAGCCCCAGCCCGGTAGATACCACGTAAGGGTAGTCTTGCAGGCGCATTGTCTCGATGTAGAATTCGTGCTTGCTGATGTCCCCACCGTCGCTAGCGAACACCAGGGACAGGCATTCAGCAGCCGCCATGCTCTTGGCCGCCGGTACGAGTTCCTTGCAGATCGGGCAGGTCGGCGAGACGAACAGGAGCAGCTGGGCCAGTTTTTCCGCGGCACCGATGTTGACCGGCTTGCCGGTGATGTCGGGCACATTCAGAGAAGGCGCAAGCTCGCCCACTTTGGGGCCCGAAGTCGTCATCAATGCTCCGGCCGGCGCCAGGCGCGTATGCAAAATGCCGATCTGCCTTGCGAGGGCAATTACGGCGAAGATCAAAACCAGAACCACCAGTGACAACAGCATCACGATGGCAAACAGACTATTACCCATTACTGCGACTCCTGTTTTCTAAAAACGTAGTGATTGCGTATCAACTGCTCGACCATAAGATAGGAAAGGGCCAGGGCCGCGGTCAGTAGTACCATCAAGCTCGCATCGAGCAGCGATAACGCTCGCGCCGAGCTGGGGACCGCCAGTGAAAGCGCTCCCATAGCGAGCACCGCGTTGCGCAGCAACAACCACCCGGAAAGCGTCTGTGGCGAACCTCCACAGCCGCAGTCAATTTCACTGCGTCCGCGCATCAGGCTGATGGACATGGCAATTGCGTAGATGACGAGCAAGCTGGCGGCCAGGGTTCCCGCAACGGCGCGCGTTGCCGGAACCAGCAACAGAACGACAAGGGTCATTTCCAACCAAGGCAGCACCCGGGCGACCGGTTTCACCAGAGGATCAGGCACGATTTGGTAGGCATCAAGCTGCACCTGAAAGCGTGCATAGTCCGCCTGTTTGTGCCGGGCTGCCATAAAGAACAGCAGCGCAAGCGAGGTTGAAATCACCAGAAGGATGAGCGGATCAATCATCGGGGTGCCTCGTACAGATTCTGAATGGTGCCGCCGCGAACGCTTTCGACCACACGCAATTCGTGCCCGGTCCGACCTTCGTATATGCGAATTCCCTCATCGGTACTGACTAGCAGCAGCGGTTCTTCGTCCTGAGTCAGCTGGACGGAACGGGTATCTATCCCGTCAGGCAATTTGAGACGGTAGCCGCGTTTTTGCGTGCGGGTATCGAAGCCCCAGACCTCGGTGCCGGCATCCTCGAATGTGTCCTGGCCACCCTCGGCGTGCATGACGGTCACCAACAGGTTCGCTTGGGCGTTGTAAGCAAAAGGCTGTCGGCCACCGATGCGCCAACTGTCGTCCTTAGGAGGTACATAATCGTTGGCCAAGGCGACGCCGTCGGTTTCCGGATTGATGCTCCACGGCTGACTAACCAGCACATTGCCATTGCCCACCTCGACGGTGTAAACCTGACCTTCCACCGACACGAACATCCAACCGTTCTCTGCGGGCACGGCGTAGTCGTATATAAAATCATCCGTAACATCGAAAAACTTCTCACTCCGCAAGCGTTCGATTTCCTCGCCTTGGTCTGACAAGGCGATGTACTGTACCGTGCCGTCGCCGCAAGGCATCAGGAAGCCTCGTCCGACCGGATACACGGCTGCGCATCCAGGTGTCGATATCTCGCGTACAAAAGTCTGGTTGCGAACATCTGCGATGCTGACGGACATACCAGGTGTGATATTCCAGACCCCGACAAAGCGATCATCGATTAGCCCCATCATGCCGGGATGGCCAATACCAGCCGTGATGGGGGGCAGTTCGATTTCGCCCACGGGAGACAGGGTCTGCAGATCGAAGACCAGGAGCAGGTCAGTGCGATCGCCGTATACGTCTCGAGTGAAAAAACTCCCATAGGAGTAGATACGTCCCTCGGACATATGGGGGGCAAGTGCCGGCGAAAAGCGCGACAGAGGTATGGTGCCGCCCAGACGTCCGGTATCACCATCCACAAGAAAGGCGGTATTACCGTTTCGTACCGCGAACCAGCGCTCGTGGGTTTCGCCCAGCGTTAGTGGCTCCTGCCCGACGATACTGTCCCATTGCGCATGGGCCGCAGTCGTGAGCGCCAGGCCCAAGGCCAGTATTCCACGTTGCAACATCTGACATCTCCAGGTCTATGCGTTTTTGCCAGAACAAAATTAGCACCAAGCTTTTCACGCCACACTGCGTCAAAGAACGTATCGCCCGCCAGGGAGTTAAAGATCCGGGCAGGCGAACGATGTCGCTCATGCGTACTTGTCGAGGAGGTCTCTCCCGCTTTATAGCTGGGCGCTGCGGGAGGATTCGAGAGGAAGCCCTCTCGCGACGGTGAATGAACAATAGCCTACGTGAACTGTGCGACCGATGGTCTCATGAGAGCTGACTCGGTCTGAGGCAAGGCGGTGTGCGGCGCTTGTGATTTTCCAGGCTGACGAAACGCATCACTGCGCCAAGTTGACAGACCGTGCGCAAGCAGACGGTTCGACTGCCTGTCTCTGACTACAACGAAACGTGGAACAATCGATGGCGAGGCGCAGCCTCGGACGCACAGTCCACACCCAGCTCTCAGGTCTAGGGCTCACACCCTCCCAGGATCACGGTTTCCAACTCGTTTGGCACGTGGGGTAAAGTCATCCGTTATTTATATCTACAGAAGTTTCCAACCTCTTTGTATTCTAGGGGTTCGTAAACAGCTGATTTTCGGTGCCCTGGGGTTTCCAACTACGTTGTCAATAATCGTAAGCTTGAGAAGCTTGTTCAGCCACACCGGAGGAAATCGTGAACCAGCGCTGGACTCGAATCCGGGAAATCTTCGAAGTTTTTTCGGTGCTCGGGCTGACGTCTTTCGGTGGCCCTGTCGCCCACTTGGGATATTTCCGAGCCGAGTTCGTCGTCGCGCGAAAGTGGTTGAGCGAACAGGATTACGCCGACCTGGTAGCGCTCTGCCAGTTTCTTCCCGGGCCTGCCAGCAGCCAGGTTGGATTTGCGCTCGGCTTGCAACGGGGTGGGTTGCTGGGTGCATTGACTGCATGGGCTGCGTTCACACTGCCCTCGGCCGTACTTCTGGTGGCCTTCGCCTACAGCGGACTGGCGATGCGGGGTGCGATCGGAGAGGCCCTGGTCCACGGCCTCAAGCTGGTTGCGGTCGCGGTGGTTGCACAGGCGGTCTGGGGTATGGCCCGCCATCTTTGCCCGGACCGCAATCGCGCCAGTATCGCGGTCGGAGCGGTTGTGCTCGTTGCATTATTGCCGACGGCGATCGCCCAGATCACTGCCATCCTCTTTGGCGGGCTCGCCGGCCTTTGGCTGTGCAGAAACCTTGAAACGGGCGAGACAGGGCGGCTGCCCATGACCATACCACGCTGCTTCGCCCGGGCTGCCTTACTGTCCTTTTTCGTTCTGTTAATCGGTTTGCCCGCCTCGGCCATGTTTATAACGGCAGACGGGTTGGCCTTGTTCGAGGCATTCTATCGTGCCGGCGCGCTGGTGTTTGGTGGCGGCCATGTGGTCCTGCCGTTGCTGGAGTCCACAGTTGTGGCAAGCGGCTGGGCCGGCCAGGACAGTTTTCTTGCGGGGTACGGGGCAGCGCAGGCCATACCCGGCCCCCTGTTCACTTTTGCCGCCTACCTGGGCGCAGTCGTGAATCTCGACGTGACCGGGCCCGCCGGTGCGACCATAGCGCTGGTCGCCATTTTCCTGCCGGGTATGCTGCTACTGATCGGTGTTCTCCCCTACTGGGATACGCTTCGCGGAAAAATTGTCGCCAGATCGCTGATGGCTGGCGCCAATGCGGCGGTGGTAGGCCTGCTCGCATCGGCGCTTTATGACCCGGTGTGGATCAGTTCGGTCCTTTCACCGCTTGATTTCGCGATCGCCCTGATCGCCTTCGTGCTGTTGAGTGCCTGGAAAATGGCTCCCTGGAAGGTTGTAGTTATCACGGCTGCACTCGGATCCGGTAACTTCCTTCTCATTTAGCACGCTGACCTCTACCACGAATCAAAAGTACCCGGCTCGGTGACAAGAACATTCTGTTCAATCTGCCAGCCGTCGCATTCGTCGTCCGCCGGTGCTTGTCCTTGTTGCCCCGACTTTTCGCTGTTGGCCCGACTTTTTCAACAATCAGTCACCCTGCTGTGTCTGGAAGATGAGGTCAATCTGGTGAATCGTACTCCTGGCGCCACTCGGCGCCGTTTCCTGCAATCGCTGGCCCTTGTGGCGGGTTTCCCGCTCCTTCCTCTGGCTCGCCCTAATCTGGCCGATGAACCGTTTCCCTTCAGTCTGAGCGATGAAGAGTGGCGACAACGCCTGAGCGCGGAACAATACAGGATACTGCGCCGGGCCGGTACGGAACCGGCGGGAAGCAGTGAGCTTCTGCGCGAATCACGCAGTGGCGTTTACGTCTGCGCGGGCTGCGGGCAGCCCCTCTTTTCCTCCCGGGACAAGATACCGGGCAGCACGGACTGGCCCAGTTTCTCCGCGCCAATCAACGAAGATGCTGTGACCCTGAGCGCCGACCAAAGCTGGACGGTGCTGGTTCGGTCGGAGGTGTTCTGCGCCCGCTGCGGCGGACGCCTGGGGCGGGTGTTCAGGAACGAGCCCGAGCCGGGCAGGATGCGGTTTTCGATGAATGGCCGAGCGCTCCGCTTTATTCCGGGAAAGGGTGGCGGTTTACGGGACGAGCTGGCCCCTCTGAACGGGCGCTCTCCTTCAATAGTAAAGCTTGCAAGTGGGGCGCAAAAATAACACGCACACGGCGGTAACAGGGCTCAGTGAACCGGCTCTCCCCCATCCGGGAGTATTCTCGCGACCGAGGGCGAGCGCGCGCCAAGAAGCCTCTTCTTGTTCTTTTCTCCCCTTACATGAGCTTGAAAATTTACCGCTGAGCCTGGCCTCGGTCACACCTCACCCGTGCACTGAAAACCGACCTGTCGCGCGTTTTCCGATGGCACACTTATCGCAGCTCAGCCCCTGATTACATGTGCACGCCATCGAAGGACCGGGACAACAACAAATCAGAGCATGCTGTACCGGGAGGCCGGTTTATTTCCGACGGAGCTGTTTTCAGAGGGAGTTGTAATGGCAGGAGCTAAGCGCAAGCGCATTTTGGTCGCAGGTGGCGGCGGGTTTCTGGGAGCCCATTTATGCCGTCAACTTCTTGAAGCGGGCCACGATGTTGTGTGTATCGATAACTTTTCCAGCGGCAGTCGGCGCAACATCGAACATCTCGAAAGTTTCAAATCTTTTTCGCTTTTCGAACACGACGTGACCGAGCCCTTCGTACTGCCCCACGTCGACGAGATCTACAATCTGGCTTGTGTAGCGTCCCCAGTTCAGTATCAACGCAGCCCGATTCAGGCCCTGCACACCAGCGCCCAGGGGATCGACAATCTTCTTCAGTTGGCTCTGGCGACCGGCGCAGCCATCTTTCAGGCTTCCACCAGTGAGGTGTATGGGAATCCTCTGGTCCACCCTCAAAGCGAAGACTATTTCGGCAACGTCAATCCCATAGGTCCTCGCGCCTGTTATGACGAAGGAAAACGCTACGCCGAAACCCTGTGCATGGATTACGCGCGTGTTCACAAGGTTCGAGTGAGGATCGCCCGAATCTTCAATAGCTATGGACCGTTCATGCAGCCGGACGACGGACGGGTGGTTTCCAACTTCATCGTTCAAGCCTTGCAGAACCGCCCCCTGACCATCTACGGCGATGGCAGCCAGACCCGTTCGTTTTGCTACGTGGATGACATGATCGGGGGCATTCGCGCTCTGATGGACTCATCCGACGACGTGAACGGCCCGGTCAACCTGGGCAACCCCGGCGAATTCACCATGCTCGAACTGGCGGACCTGGTGCTCGAACTGACCGGCTCCAGTTCAAAGGTCGTATTCACCGGCCTGCCCACCGACGACCCGGTGAAACGTTGCCCTGATATCACGCGGGCCAGACACCTGCTGGATTGGGCTCCCAGCGTGAAGTTGCGAGACGGTCTGGAAAAAACCATCGCCTACTTCGACACATTGCTGGGCAATGCCCCGGTCGCGCAACTCAGCAACACCTGGAACGGCACCTACCAATCCCCCAAGACAAGGAAGGCAGCATTGTGAAGGAATGCGTACTGATTACCGGCGGCGCGGGGTTCGTGGGCTCGCACCTCGCCGACCGATTGCTGCGGGAAGGCTACCGCGTTCGAATCCTCGACAATCTGGCCGAACAGGTCCATGGATCCTCCGGCTGGCCCGCCTACCTGGATACGCGCGTGGAGCGGATTGCGGCCGACGTTCGCGACCGGGCCAAGGTGCGTGAGGCGCTGAAGGACGTCAGCGCCGTCTACCACTTGGCCGCTGCGGTCGGAGTGGGCCAAAGCATGTACCAGATCGAACACTACACCGATGTGAACAACCGTGGGACCGCCGTACTGCTGGAAGCCCTTTGCGACAGCCCCGTGAGGAAACTGGTGGTCGCATCCAGCATGAGCCTGTACGGAGAAGGGTTGTACCAGAGCGTTGCAGGCGACGTCTGCGCGCCAGGGGAACGCACCCTGGAACAACTGAAGTCCGGTCGGTGGGAACTGACTGCCAACGGCCAGGAACTGAGGCCCGTTCCCACCCCGGAAGACAAGACAGCGTCTCCGTCCTCCGTGTACGCCCTGTCGAAGTACGATCAGGAAAAACTGTGCTTGATGATCGGCGCCGCCTACAGCATTCCCACCACTGCGCTGCGCTTTTTCAATATCTACGGTCCGCGCCAGGCGCTCTCAAATCCCTATACAGGTGTTTTGGCGATTTTTTCCTCGCGGTTGCTGAATGACAATGCTCCGGTCATTTTCGAGGACGGCCGCCAGCGTCGCGACTTCGTCAGCGTTCATGACGTTACTCAGGCCTGCCTTCTCGCGCTGGAAAAGGACGCGGCCAACGGGCGGGTGTTCAACGTGGGCAGCGGCGAGCACTTCAGCATTCGCGACATCGCCGGGAAAGTCGGCAAGGTCCTGCACAGGGAGATCGAGCCGCAGGTCACCGGGGAGTACCGGGTGGGTGATATCCGCCACTGCTTTGCCGATATTGCCAGGGCCCGCGACCTGCTCGGCTACAGCCCGCGGGTAAAACTGGAAGACGGCCTTGGCGAACTGGCGGAGTGGTTGCGGGATCAGCGCGCCGATGACCGGGTGGAGACCATGCGCCAGGAGCTTTCCAGCCGGGGGTTGAGCCTATGAGCACGAGCACGGATCGCAACCGGTTGGCTCCGGAGCGCCTGGGGCTTGTGGAATATTTCCGGCCCGGAGAGTACGCGCGAGCGGAGCAGTTCATGGAGGATGCGTCAGCCCTGGGGCTGCGCCACTTGCGTTGCATCCTTCCCTGGAGCGATTGGCAGCGGGAAGGAGGCGCCCAATGGTATGAGTGGCTGATCCCACAGCTGGCACGAACAGTCGAACTGCTGCCGTGTCTTTCATTCACCGCGCCACAGCTTGACGGCAAGGGCGAAGTCCCGGATTTGAATGAAGAGCCGGCGGCCTTCGAGGCGTACATTGACGCCGTAGTCGGTCGTTTCGGGGACGCCTTCGAATGGCTTGAGGTGGGCAACTCGCTGGATGATCGCAGCGTGTGGAACTGGAGCGACCCGGAGCGTCGGGCGTATTTCTCTTCGCTCCTTGAAGCGGGAATCGAACGCGCACGCCAGCGCGGAAAGAACGTGGTGCTGGCCGGCCTGTGCCTTGGCCATCCCGAATCGCTGGAGGCGGTTCTGGAAGCCGGCTGGCTGAACCGGGTTCAGGCATTGGGAATCAGCGGATTCCCGGGAACCTGGGATTTCGGCTGGCAACGCTGGCCGCTGGCGGTGCGCCAGTTGACGCGGCAACTCAAGGATAACGACATCCACATCCCCCTGTGGACCACGGCCAGCGGTTACTCCACATGGCGACGGGACGAGGTGCTGCAGGCGCGCAAGCTGGTGGAGGCTTTGCGAGCCTGCGTTGCGCGCGTGTACTGGTATTCCTTCGACGACCTCCCCTCGAAGGAAGACGACCCGGTGGAGTTCGGCAGGAAAAAACTGGGTGCAGACCAGCGCTGCTACCACTTCGGCCTCCGGCGCCCGGACCACAGTCCAAAGTTCGCTTTGCGCATCTGGCAGGAGCGCGGACTGGAAGGACTGGGGGACCTCGTGGACACGCTTTATGGGCGCGATCCGCACCCGGGTGAAGCTCTGGTCAACGCCTTCCACCGACCTCCGGTCAGCACGCAGCAGCGAATCGGGCTCGCCGTGCTGGCGCCGGCGCCTTCACGAAAGCCCATCCTCATCACCGGCGGGGCCGGTTTTGTTGGCAGCAACCTGGCCCAGCGTCTGGTCCGGGATGGTCGCCAGGTGGTGATCCTCGACAATCTGCAACGTCCCGGCGTGGAGCGCAACCTCGAAGCTCTGTTGGCCGCAAACGGCGACGCGATTCAGGTGGAGATCGCGGACGTCCGGGATCTTCCCACCGTGCGCAAACTGGTGCATGGCGCTTCCCAGGTCTATCACTTCGCGGCCCAGGTTGCGGTAACCACCAGCCTGGAAACCCCGCGGGAAGATTTCGAAGTCAATCTCACAGGCACTCTCAACGTGCTGGAAAGCCTGCGGGAGATGCTGAATCCGCCGCCCTTGCTGTTCACCTCCACCAACAAGGTGTACGGCGCGCTGGACGATGTGAGCCTGCGTCGGGCGGGCGACAGCTACGAACCGGACTCGGCGTTCTTCGCCCACGGTATTTCCGAGCAGCAGGCGCTGGATTTTCACAGCCCCTATGGTTGCTCAAAGGGCGCGGCGGATCAGTACGTACTGGATTACGCGCGCAGCTACGGACTGCCGGCGGCGGTGTTTCGAATGAGCTGCATTTACGGTCCGCACCAGTTTGGTACAGAAGATCAGGGCTGGGTGGCCCACTTTCTGATTCAGGCCATGAAGGGCCGTCCTCTGACTCTTTACGGCGACGGTCGCCAGGTTCGCGACCTTCTGTTCGTGGAGGATCTAATCGACGCCATGCTGCTGGCCCAAAAGAAAATGCCGGCCCTGGCCGGACGCGCCTTCAACATGGGCGGCGGCCTGAAGAACAGCGCCAGTCTGCTCCAGGTTATTGCGCGCATCGAAGCACTCACCGGCAGGTCGTGCGATTACAGCTTTGCCGACTGGCGACTGGGGGACCAACGCTACTACGTGAGCGACACGCGGCTGTTCGAAGAACTGACTGGCTGGCATGCCGCAACCGACATCGATACGGGTCTACGGCATCTGTACGGCTGGCTGGAAGAAAAAGGAATCAACACTCCATCCACTCAGCGACCTCTGTCAACGGGAGAAGGAGCACTGCACGGTGGCACAATCAATTAGTTCCGCACTTACGGATCCAGAAGAACACCACGGACACACGCAATCCGCAGCAACCCATCAACACAGCGCTGTTCTCAGCGCACCACAACACTACGACATACAGACCTTGCCTTCGCCGCTGTGTGGCGACGATGAAGTCATCGTGCAGGTGGAGGGCTGTGGTCTCTGTGCGTCGAGCATACCGGTGTGGGAAGGTCGGGCCTGGTTCGACTACCCCATGCCTGCAGGAGCCCCCGGTCACGAGGCTTGGGGTCGGGTGATCGCCCGGGGCGATCGGGTGGACAATGTAATCCCGGGGGAGCGCGTCACTTGTCTCGCGGAAAATGCCTATACCGAACAACTGAGGGTAGCCGCCAAGCGATTGGTGGTACTGCCGCCCGAACTGGATGGAATGCCCTTTCCCGGCGAGGCCATAGGCTGCGCCATGAACATATTCCGTCGCGCCGACATTCAAGCGGACCAGTCGGTTGCCATTATCGGCGCGGGCTTTCTCGGCCTGTTACTGGTGCAACTGGCCGTGGGTGCCGGCGCAAGTGTCACGGTGCTGTCGCGTCGGGAATGCGCGCGGCGGCAGGCGCTGGAACTGGGCGCGGCGGAAGCCTTCGACACCGAGGACTGGTGGGGCAATGCCCAGCGGGTCGTGGAGCGCACGGCAGGGCGTGGTTGCGAACGGGTCATCGAAGTAACCGGTCTGCAGTTCGCGCTGGATATGGCTACGGAAATGATCGGCGAATACGGCAAGCTGGTCATTGGTGGTTACCATCAGGACGACCTGCGCCAGGTCAACATGCAGAAGTGGAATTGGCGCGCGATCGACGTCGTAAACGCTCACGAAAGGGACCCCCGCCGCTGCATGGAGGGCATCGAAATGGGCGTGAAGGCCACTCTCGAGGGGCGCATTCGTCCCCAGGATCTGCTCACCCATAAATTCCCGATGCAGGATATCGACGCGGCGTTCCGCACCTTGCTGGAACGGCCGGAAGGCTTTATCAAAGCCTGGGTGGCGCCATGAGCCAAACCCCGATGAGCAGGGCCGAAGCGGAGGTTCCAGTCACCAACAACCAGGCCGCGCACGGGTCACACCAGCCGGCCACCGATCGCAGTGTGGGGCCCGGCGCCGCGATGAAGCGACCGCGCCTGGGTTTCATGGGAACCGGCTGGATCGGACGCTTGCGGATGGAAGCTCTTCTCGCATCGGACAGCGCCGATTTCTCGGTGGTTTACGACCCCGCCGAAGAAGCGGCGCAGGCGGCTGCGTCCCTGCAAGCTCAGACGCGGGTGGCGAGTTCCTACGAAGCATTGCTGGACCAGGATATCGACGGTGTGGTGGTCGCCACCCCCAGCGCACTCCATGCCGAGCATTGCCTGCAGGCCCTCGCGAAGGGAAAGGCCGTGTTCTGCCAGAAACCGCTGGCGCGGAATCGCGCCGAAACCGAACAGATTCTCAGTGCCGCGCGGGCAGCGGACAAGCTGCTTGCGGTGGACTTTTCCTACCGTCATCTGGCGGGCATGGAACGCCTGCGGGAAATGATTCGGGGCGGAGAACTGGGAAACATCTACGCGGCGAATCTGATCTTCCACAACGCCTACGGCCCCGATAAAAGCTGGTTTTACGACGTGAATTCCGCAGGCGGCGGCTGCGTCATGGATTTGGGGATCCACCTGGTAGACAGCCTCTTCTGGCTGCTGGGACGCTCGCAGGTGGAGCACGTCGAGTCACGGCTCTATCGCCAGGGTCGCCGGATCAAACCGCCGTTTCAGGAAGTGGAAGATTTCGCAACAGCCACTCTCGAACTGGGTGAAACCCACGCGCGCCTGTGTTGCTCCTGGAATCTCCACGCGGGCCAGGACGCCGTGATCGAGGCCAACCTCTACGGGACCCACGGCGGCGCCTCCATTCGCAATGTGGGCGGCTCGTTCTTTGACTTCGAAATCCACCGTTTTGCGGGCACCGCGCGGGAGAAGATCGCAGGCTATCCGGATGACTGGGGTGGTCGGGCGCTCAGCACGTGGGTTCACCAACTGAGCCAGAGTGATCGCTTTGACTGCGAGGTGGAGCAGACGCTTGCCGTGGCCGACACCATCGACCGGATCTATTGCCGATGAAACTGCTGATGACTACGGACACCGTTGGCGGAGTCTGGACCTACAGCATGGAGCTGTGCGGCGCGCTGCGCGAGCGCGGTGTCAGCATCGAACTGGCTTCCATGGGGCGCCGGCTCTCCCCCGAACAACGGGAGGAGGTGGCTGCCCTGCCGAACGTGCGCCTGCACGAAAGCGACTTCCGTTTGTGCTGGATGCACGATCCATGGGATGACGTGGAAGCGGCCGGCAAGTGGTTGCTGGACCTGGAAGCCGAGCTCAAGCCGGATCTGGTGCAACTTAATGACCTGGGCCACGGAGGCCTGCCCTGGCGATCCCCGCTGCTGCTGGTGGGCCATTCCTGTGTGTACTCGTGGTGGGCTGCCGTTAAAAACCAGCAGGCGGATGCTCAGTGGAACCGCTACCGGGAGACCGTGCGCGCCAGTGTGGGCAACGCCGACTGCCTGGTGGCCCCGACCCGCGCAATGCTCGATGCGCTGCTTCAGTTCTACGGCCCGGCAGCGAATTGCCAGGTGATCGCCAACGGTCGCAGCTACCCGCCGCTCACCAGCCGTCACACCGCGCTGCCAGCAGGCGGCGGCCGCTCCCATGCGCGCATGACCCTGATTCACCACGAGGGAAGTGAAGCGATTGTTTTCGCCGCAGGACGGGTCTGGGACGAGGCAAAGAATATTGGCACGCTGGTGGGCGTGGCCGACACGCTGCCATGGCCCGTCTACGTAGCGGGCGAGCAGGCGGAGCCCGGCGGCGAAGGGCAACCGGGACCAATGGCCGGCCCGCGGGCCCACTACCTGGGCTACCTGGACAAAACCGAAATGGCCCGCTGGCTGCGCCGCGCCGGCATCTACGTCGCCCCGGCATACTACGAACCTTTCGGCCTCGGGATCCTTGAGGCGGCCCGCGCGGGTTGCGCCCTGGTTCTCGGCGACATCCCCAGCCTGCGGGAAATCTGGGAAGACGCCGCCTTGTATGTTCCACCTGATCAACCGGACCTTCTGCGCGCCGCCATTTCAGAGTTGGCGCACAGCCCCGCACGGCGAAAGCAGATGAGTGCCCGCGCCTGGCAACGCGCCCAACGTTACACGACAGAGCGCATGGCACGGGACTATCAACGCTGCTATCGGAATCTCATCGATAAACCGGCGGGCAGCAGCCGGGACATTCGCAGTCTGGCAGGAGCCAAAACATGAAGTTCAGCCTGTTCTATCACTCATTGGTTTCCGATTGGAACCACGGTAACGCGCACTTTCTTCGGGGGATTGTCAGTGAGCTGATGGACCGCGGCCATCAGGTCTGCGTTTACGAACCCGCGGACGGGTGGAGCCGGGAAAACCTCCTCCGGGACCACGGGCCGGAACCACTGGCGGATTTTCAGCGCAATTATCCCTCCCTGCAGAGCTACGTTTACCAACGCGAGACTCTGGACCTGGGCAAGGTGGCCGCCGATTCGGACGTGGTGATCGTTCACGAGTGGAACGAGCCCTGGCTGGTCAACGGACTTGGCGAGGAGCGGAAACGCTCCCCCGGAGGATTCCGCCTGCTCTTCCACGATACACACCACCGCATCGTCAGCGATCCGGACTGGCTGCAACGCTTCAAGCTGGATGCTTACGACGGCGTACTCGCCTTCGGCGAGGTGATCAGTGAAGCCTATCGCCATTACGGCTGGAACAATGCGGTGTGGACATGGCACGAAGCGGCGGACACCCGCATCTTCTACCCTTGTGTTCCGAATACCCGCTACCCCCGCGGCGACGTGGTCTGGATCGGCAACTGGGGGGACGACGAACGCACCGCGGAACTGGAGGAGTTCCTCTTCGAGCCGGTGCGCGAACTGGTATTGAAGTGCCACCTTTACGGCGTGCGTTACCCCGGCGAAGTGTTGCAGCGCCTGGCCCGACAGAACACCCTGTACCTGGGCTGGCTCGCCAACTTCCACGTTCCGGATGTTTTTGCCAACCACAAGGTAACGGTGCATGTACCGCGACGTTACTACCGGGAAAGCCTGCCCGGCATACCCACCATTCGACCTTTCGAAGCCATGGCCTGCGGAATCCCCCTGGTCAGCGCTCCCTGGGAGGACAGCGAGGGACTGTTCACCCCCGGCGAGGATTACCTGCTGGCCCGCGATGGTGAGCAGATGAAAGATCACCTGCGCACGGTGCTTCAGGACCGGGACCGGGCCAGCGAACTGGCCGCTCACGCGCTGCATACCATTCGCGAACATCACACGTGTGCACACCGGGTGGACCAGTTGCTCGCAATTCTCGCTCAGTTGGGGCTGCCAGGCGGCACCGCGGCAATGAGCCATCACAACAACCCAACCGAAGGGAGCCGATACTATGCCCAGCGCTGAAGCACAGCTCGCGCCCCTGGACATCGCCTTTTTCGGGTCCAGCCTCCTGTCATCGTACTGGAACGGAGCGGCCACCTATTACCGCGGCATCATCAAAGCGCTGGCGGAGCGCGGCCATCGGGTGACCTTCTACGAGCCGGACGCATTTGAACGCCAGCAACACCGTGACATGGACCCACCCGATTGGGCCCGCGTCGTCGTCTACGAAGCCGATGAAGAGAGCGCGGCCCGCGCGCTGCGCCAGGCAAAGGGCGCCGACATTGTGGTTAAAGCGAGCGGCGTCGGAGTGCTTGATGAGTGGCTGGAGCGGGAGGTACTGCGGCTCCGAGAAGGAACCGGAACCCGGGTCATCTTCTGGGACGTGGATGCGCCGGCCACCCTGTCCCGGGTGCACAACGATCCCAACGATCCCTTTCGGGCGCTGATTGGACAGTATGACTTCATCCTCACCTATGGCGGGGGTGATCCCGTGGTGCGCGCCTACAGGGAGCTGGGCGCCCGTGCCTGCCATCCCATCTACAACGCTCTCGACCCGGACACCCACTTCCCCGTGGACCCGGACCCCGGCTTCCAGGCCACTCTCGGATTTCTCGGTAACCGCCTGCCTGACCGGGAGGCGCGAGTCCACGAGTTCTTCTTCAAAGCAGTCGCGGCCCTGCCCGGTTCCACCTTTCTGCTGGGCGGCAGTGGCTGGGAGCAACACGCTCCCCAGTTTCCCAACCTGCGCTACCTGGGCCATGTCTACACGCGGGACCATAACGTCTTCAATTGCAGTCCCCTGGCGGTTCTGAACATCAACCGGGACAGCATGGCGCAAACGGGTTTTTCTCCGCCCACCCGGGTGTTTGAAGCTGCGGGGGCCGGGGCGTGCCTGATCATGGACCGCTGGCAGGGCGCCGAGCTGTTTCTGGAACCGGGCACAGAGGTCCTGCTCGCCAGCAGCGGCGACGAAGTGGTTGCCCATTTGCAGGAGCTGACGCCAGAGCGCTCACGCGCCATCGGCGAGGCCGCGCGCCGGCGGGTGCTGGCGGAGCACACTTACCGCCACCGCGCGCTGCAGTTCGAGGAGCTGATGAGCCAAGGCACCAAAGCCCGGAAGACAGCCTGATTCGGACCCCGGGCGGGCGAGCCAGCAAACTCACGCGCGGGTGCTATTACCCGCTCACCCATTGAACGGACAGGGAACGATTTTCCATGGAACTGAATATTGTTGTGTTCGGGCTATCGATCACCTCCTCGTGGGGCAACGGCCACGCAACCACCTTTCGCAGCCTGATCAAGGCACTGAATGCGCGCGGGCACCACGTCAGCTTTTTCGAGAAGGACGTATCCTGGTATGCCCACAACCGCGACATGCCGGAGCCGCCGTTCTGCGAAACCATTCTGTATCGATCGCCGGACGAAGTTCAGCGTTACGAGCAAACCCTGGGCGAGGCGGATCTGATCATCATCGGCTCCTTTGTGGCGGACGCCCAGGAGATACTGCACCGGGTGCGGGAAGTGACCCCCGTCTGTCTCGCCTTCTACGACATCGATACGCCGGTCACCCTGGGCAAGCTGGCGCGCCAGGATTACGAATACCTCCACCCCGACATGATTCCCGAATTCGACCTCTATCTTTCCTTCACGGGCGGCCCGGTCCTCGAGAAACTCGAGAGCCGCTGGGGCGCGCAGCGAGCGCGACCATTGTATTGCTCGGTGGATCCGGAGCTGTATTTCCCCGAGACCCGCACCGACCCACTGCCCTACACGCTCGGCTATCTGGGCACCTACAGCGACGACCGCCAGCCCACTCTGCAGCGCCTGCTGATCGACAGCGCCCAGCGAATGCCCAAGGCGCGCTTCTGTGTCGCGGGCGCTCAGTATCCCCGCGAGATCAACTGGCCCTCCAACGTGAAACACGTGGAGCACATACCGCCGCGGGAGCATCGGGCGTTTTACAACGGGCAACGCTTCACCCTGAATGTCACCCGGCAGGACATGATCGGGGCCGGCTACTCTCCCAGCGTGCGGCTGTTCGAGGCAGGCGCCTGCGCGATTCCGGTCATGAGTGATTACTGGGACGGCTTGGAGCATTTTTTCAGTCTCGGCGACGAGATACTGGTAGCCCAGACCACTCACGAAGCTCTTGATATCCTCAACATGGACGAAGACTCGCGACGCAGGGTTGGCGAGGCCATGTACCGCCGGGTGCTGGAAGAGCATACCTGCGATCACCGGGCCATGGAGCTGGAGGAGTATTGGCGGGAAGCGGCCCGCCCCCCGCTGCCTTCCACCGGTGCCACATCGTTCCGGGAGCCGATCAGCGGGGGCCGGGTCGCGAGCCGCTGAGTTTTCCGACCGCGGGCGGTGAAACGCCGCCCGATGAACATCCCGCGCCTTCGTCACTCAAAGTCGAAACCCTGTAGCACCGGCGCTTCGACTCAGGTCATGAATCCCCAGCCGCTTAAGCGTACACTGAGAGCATCGGCCGACGCTCCGGACCGTAATCTCAGTGTATCGGCGGCTGCGGGCGGCGGCCGGCAAGCGGAAACGAATCTCTGTAATGAATCTGGATGAATCCCTCGCAATCTACTCCCTGCCTTTCATCACAGCTCTGATCGGATGGGTGACCAACTACATCGCGATCAAAATGCTGTTCCACCCGCGGGAGCCCAAAAAGCTGCTGTTTTTTACTCTCCAGGGGATCCTGCCCCGCCGCCAGGAGGACATCGCCGTGCAGTTGGGCAGGATCGTCGCCACGGAGCTGCTATCCTCCGATGACCTGATTGAACAACTGACCAATGAACGCAGTCGTTCCATTTATGCGAAGTTCATCGACACCCAAAGCGAGAAGTTCATCCGGGACAAGCTGCGCAAAGCGATACCCGTATCCAGCCTGCTGCTTCGCTCCCGGGCGCTGTCCAAGTTGAAGAGCGCTTTCGCAGACGAACTGATGGTGCAGCTCCCCGCCCTGGTGGAAACCCTCACCACCCCGAAAGAAGGGGCACTGGATATCGAGCAGCTGGTGGAGGACCGGGTGAGGGCATTTCCCACGGATCGTCTGGAACGAATCCTGTACCAGATCGTCGCCAAGGAGTTTCATTTTATCGAGCTCCTGGGTGCGGTGCTGGGCTTCATCATCGGCGTGCTGCAACTGGCTTTTATCCTGATTGCACGCTAAACCTTCATCTGCAACATTTACATGTATGCAACCGTAGCGGGCCAAAAGCCCTCGCCGCAATGCGGTGCTGTGAAACCGAACCCAAAAGGACCCAATTCGGCAGTATGAAAACCGTTATTCTCTCTGTGACCGCCCTGTTCATGAGCCTTGCCTTGCTTGTCAGCGGCAATGCAATGCTCAGCACCCTAATCTCCCTGCGCCTGGACATGGAGGCGGTGAGTGATACCACCCTCGGCCTGGTGCTGGCTTTCTACTCCCTGGGGTTCGTGCTTGGAGCCACTTACGGGGTCAACATCATTCGCCAGGTGGGTCACATTCGCGCTTATGCGGTTTACGCGGCCCTGGCCTGTGCCACCACCTTGCTGCACCCGCTGGTGGTCAACGCGGAAGCATGGATGGTCATGCGGCTGATCATCGGGTTTTGCCTCGCGGGGTTGATGACGGTAACCGAAAGCTGGATCAACGACCGGGCCACCAACGAGTCGCGCGGCAAGCTGCTGAGCGTGTATACCATCAACTTCTATCTTGCGTCATCCCTCGGCCAACTGCTTGTGGGGCTCAACAATCCCGCTGAGTTCGTCGCCTATACGGTGGTGGCCATGCTGGTGGTCATGTCCCTGGTCCCGCTTTCACTGACCCAGAGCCTGATCCCTACCCCGCCCAGTCATCACGCCGCACTCGGGATGCGGGACCTCGCAAAACACGCGCCGTCGGGTTTGACGGGTGCGCTGATTTCCGGCCTTTCGCTCGGCGCCTTTGTGGCTCTCGGACCGGTCTACGCCTCGCGCGCGGGTCTGCCGCTGACGGAGATTTCGCGCTACATGGGCTTCACGATCGTCTGCGCGATTCTTCTGCAGTGGCCCGCAGGCTGGCTTTCGGATCAAAAAGGACGGTTACCCGTGCTGGTCGGATTGTTGCTGGTGGGGGCGCTGACGGCGGGCGGTGCCGCCCTGGTCGGCCAGCAGTCCACTGTAGCCCTGTTCGGCTTGAGCGGGGCGTTCTTTGCCCTGACTGCGAGTATCTACCCCATTAGCGTCGCGCTCACCAATGACAACCTGCCCCAGGATCAACTGGTAGCCGCCTGCGCAACCATGTTGCGGGTGTACGGAATCGGCACCATGGCCGGCCCGTTGCTGATCGCCTTTCTCATGGGGGTCATCGGGGACGCGGCGCTGTTCTCGATGATTAGCGCGGCCATGCTGGCCGGTGCCACACTGATTCAGTGGGTCTTCCACAAGGGCGACGAGGTGCCGTTGGAGGATCAAGTGGAGTTCGTGACCACCAACCCGATTTCCACACCGGTGCTGACCGAGATCGACCCGCGCAACGAAGAATTCGAACAGCACCATCCGGGGGAACCGGCGGAATGGGATATTGCGGACAAGCTGGAGATGCTGATGCCCGACCCCGAAGAGCTGCACGAAGAAGCGGGCGAGCCCGTCGATGGAGAAGCGGTACTGGAGCCGGAAGACGAAGAAAGCCGGCCCGCCTGAACGTCCGGCTGGACTGTAATGCCCGGCTCCGGACTGGAGCCGGGTCAGCAGCATCAATGCAGGCGCTTCACCTGCTCTTCGATCGCATGCATGGCGTCGTGGCTGCGCTGCTGCTCAGGCATGATCTCGTCCTGAATAAAACGCTGCAGATCCGGGGACAACTTGCTCACATCGCGCCGGTAGTCGTCACGACCACGATCCTCACCTTCTTCAAGCGTCGAAATCGCAGACTTTTCGCCGAACAGTCGCGAGCCGCCCTCCAGCATCTTGGCGACGCTGCCCCACATACCCGAGCTGTCGGCCGGCGTTCCGCCCAGAGACTGGATGCGCTGACGCAGCAACTCCGCGCGGCGCTGATGAGAGCGCTGCAGTTCCGACAGGCTTGTGGAGATGTCCGGGCTATCCGCCTTCCCGATGCATTGGGAGTAGGTTTCCACGGCGGCGAGTTCATTTTTCAGGAACGAGTTAAGCGTTTTTACATCACTTTCACTATGCTGACCTGCTGTAGCCATATCATCCTCCTTTTCTGACGCAGGGACAGATAGGTCAGGTGAGGCAACAACCGCGCCAGCGGGCTGCTCGCGCCAGAGCTTCCCGCTGTACAGCCCTTCAAACCCGGACTTTTCGGCGCTTCACACCAGGCGCATCGCGCGCCACCAAAGCTGCAAAGGTAAAGGAAAACCGCGAGGCACAGCGCTACCGGCTGCACGGCTTACAAAGATCCCTGACGCGCCCCACTCAGGCGGGTCTCTCGTGCTGACACTTCCAGCAGTGCTCGAAGCTCGCTGTGTTCTGCTCGCCGCAGCCGGGGCAGGTCCAATCTGAGCTTCGGTTGTCAGAATAGGCGAATTCGATGAGTTTGCGGGCCGCTTCGAAGGAGGAATCCCGCACCCAGATCTCCGGCCACGCTTCGATGGGCGCCAGCTCTCCAATGGCTCCGCCGGCGAATTCGTTGCGCAACTCGGTTTGGATTCCCGCGTTTTCCACAATATTGCGGGCGTTCTCCACGAGCAGGCGATTGGGGTGGGTGTACAGGAGCTTCATGGGCGATTCCAGTTGGAGGTATCCGCGAACTGTTCCGCGCCGCCTTAACCGGTGGGGCGCGGGCCAAGCATACCACTCGCCAGCCACGGCGGTCTCAGTGGTCGAAAAGGTCCAGCTGACGCAGCAAGCCGTCATCCTCCAGGTCCAGCAGCCGGACCCCCAGGCCGAGCAGGCGGACAGGCTGGGCGCGCCGCTGCCACGCTTCGCTGCAGAGGTTGTGATAATCGTCCAGATTGAGCCCGGTGCCGGCCCGCTCCAGAGTGGTGGTAGTGAAGTCGGTGAATTTCACTTTGACGAAGGCCTTCACCACCCGATAACGCTTGTCCAGGCGACGCAGGCGACTGCGCAGCTGCATGTATAACGCGGGCAACTCATTCAGACAGCGTTCGACGCTCTGCAGATCCGCGGGATAGGTGTGCTCCACGCTGACCGACTGCCGGCTGCGGGTTGACTTGACTGGACGGTCGTCCACTCCGCGGCTTAGCTGATGAAGGCGCAACCCCATGGAACCGAACTGCCGGACCAGGCTCAGTTCGTCCACGGCCTGGAGTTGGCCACAGGTTTCCACCCCCATGTTGTGAAGCTTCTGGGCGCTGACGCGACCGACGCCGTAGATTTTGCTAACCGGAAGATCGCGAACGAAGTCGGCGACTCCACCAGGCTCGATGACAGTAAGACCGTCGGGCTTGCGCCAGTCGCTGGCAATCTTTGCCAGGAATTTGTTCGGAGCAACACCGGCTGACACCGTAATGCCCAACTGGTCCCGGATCCGCTGGCGAATCTCCTGCGCGATCAGGGTAGCGCTCCCCTTGCACTGGGTGGTCTGGCTGACGTCCAGGAATGCTTCATCCAGAGACAGAGGTTCCACCAGATCGGTATAGCCGTGGAAGATCTCCCGAATTTGTAACGAAACGTCCCGATAGAGGTTCATATTCGGGGGAACGATCAACAGATCCGGGCACAGGCGTCTGGCCTGGGCGGAGGGCATCGCGGATCGGACGCCATGACTGCGCGCTTCGTAGTTGCATGTTGCGATCACGCCGCGCCCCTCGGATGCCCCTCCGACGGCGAGCGGGCGTCCCCGAAGGCTGGGGTCCTCGCGCATCTCCACAGCGGCAAAAAAGCAATCCGCATCACAGTGGATGATCTTGCGCTGGATCTGGTTGTTCTGTTCGCTGCCTTCCATCGAAATCCGCTGTATCTGAGTCCAGGCACAAACCCGCATTGAAGGTTCCTGCGCTCCTGCTCACGGCCGGCACTGGTGGCGGTTCGCCCGTGCATTGCTCTCGCGCGCAAAGAGGAAGCAGGTTGTTAACTGTACGTGCGCACAGTTATATACGCAATTTTTTTCGTTTTACGGCCGCGATCTTTCGCGATTGGGGCCTCGGTTTTTCTTCCCAGGCAACCGAGCCGGGAGCACCGGTTCGTCAGCTGTAAGCCCTTGCCGGCCAAAAAAAACTTGACCTTTACTCAAAAAGTTTTAATTTAGCGCCATTATAAAAATTCCGGGCTCATTTCATTCGATTCATCAGCCGCGACGGCAAGCAAATTTTCATCGACGTTTCATCATTTCTTTTTCACTCAAACCACAACGAAGGAAGCACACTATGGCAGCTCGTCAATCAAAGAGGTTGGATCCTGTTAGCAAACTGGAACAGGAACTTGCCAAGGTCAAGGCGGAGCTAAACAAGGCTCGGGGCAAACAGGAAGCGGAAGCGGAGAAGTCGCTGAAGCAGCTCAAGCAGAAGGTCGCCAAGGAGACGAAGAAGACACAAGCCGCTCAGAAGAAGGTGGCCGGGCTTCGCAAGAAGAAAGCCAAGGCAGCCCAGCTTGCCTCCGCTCGCAAAGCGGTGGAAAGCAGCCGCAAGACCGTCGCCGACCTGAAAAGCAGCGTCGCGGCAGCGGCGGCCCAGCTGAGCGAGATCAAGGCCGCACGCAAGCGCGAAGCCGAGCTGTCCAAAGCTGTTGCCCGCGAAGAGAGCAAGATCCTCAAGAAGGTGAAAGCTGAGGAGAAGAAGCGGGCCGCCAAGGAGCGCGCTGCCGAGAAGAAGGCTGCGGCCCGGGCCAAAGCCGCTGAGAAGAAAGCCAAGGCCAAAGCCAAGGCCGCTGAGAAGAAGGCCGCCGCAAAAGCCCGAGCTGCCGAGAAGAAGAAGGCTGCAAAAGCCCGGGCCGCTGCGAAAAAAGCCGCCGCCAAGGCGAAAGCGAAGGAAAAGCGTCAATCCGCCAAATCCAGGACCACGGCAAAGAAGGCAACCCGCAAGAAAGCCAGCGCGGCCAAAACCGGCGCAGCCAAGAAGAAGGCGTCTGCAAAGAAGCCCGCCAAGCGCGCAACCAAGGCTAAGCCGGCAGCCGCCAAAGGTAAGGCCAGGAAAGCGGCCTCGGCCAAACGTAAAGGTCGATCTGCAAAATCAGCCGCAGCAGCAAACGCCTAAACCGCGCGGGGGCGAGCGGCTGCAGGCCGCCCGCCCCCTGAAAAAGAGCGCACCGGCCTGGTGCGCTCTTTTCATGCATCCCTTCAAACGCGGCCGATGTGCCCTCACGCCGATTCGTTCCCTCCTGGAACAACCAGCCCTGCCTACTGATTACTTCCCGCAACCAGCTGCGCCTCAGAGCGCTGACTGCGGCGGAACAGCACCTGTTTGATGCGTCTCGGCAACAGCAGCAGCACGGGCGTGAGTAACAGGGTGAGAAGAGTGGAGAAACTCAAGCCATAGACGATGGCACTGGCCAGCGGCACCCACTGGGTCGCAATGGGCCCCCCATGGGCGACACTGCGTCCGAGGAAGTCCACGCTGAGACCCAGGGCCATCGGGAGCAGCCCCAGGATCGTGGTAAAGGTCGTGAGAAAGACCGGGCGCAGCCGCTGTACGCTGGCCATGACGGCGGCAACCGGTGGCTCCACATCGGGGCGCTCGCGACGAATCACGTTGTAGGTGTCGATCAGGATGATATTGTTGTTCACCACGATCCCCGCCAGGGCCACAATCCCCGTCCCGGTCAGGATTGTGCTGAAGGGGGATTGAGAAATCAGCAGGCCCAGCAGAACCCCCGCCGTGGACATGATCACGGCCGAGAGGATCAGCAGCGACTGGTAGAAGCTGTTGAACTGGGTTACAAGCAGGATGAACATCAGGAACAGGGACAGCAGCAACGCAACAGCAAGAAAGGCTTGGGAGTCCTGTTGCTCTTCGTTGCTGCCGCGGAATACGACGTTCACCTCCGGATCCACGGGGTTCTCGTCCAGATAGGCCTGAATCTCCCGAACCATGTCGGTGGCCAGTACACCCTGAGCCAGCCCCGCCTTGACCGTCATCACCTCTATGCCATCGACACGGTCGATTTTGTCCACACTGGGCCGCGGTACCCGCTGGACAAAGGTGCTGATGGGAACAGGACCACCGCTGGTGTTGATCCGGAGCTGGTCCAGGGCCTTGATACCGCGGTGTTGCTCGGCAAAGCGCACACGAATATCCACCGGATCCTCCGCGTCATCGGGCCGGTACTCACCGAGCTTGATGCCGTTGGTCACCAGTTGAACCGCGCGCCCCACTTCGGTGACGTTGGCTCCCATCTGTGCGGCGAGGGTGCGGTTGACCTCCATTTCCCAGGTGATACCCGGCAGTGGGGAGCTGTCCACCACGTCCACCAGCCCGGGGATGTTGTTCTCCATATGGGCCTGTAGCCGCCGCGCCTCGGCAATCAGCTTGTCGCGGTTATGGGATTCCAACTGGACGTTAACGGGCCGCCCCACCGGGGGACCGCCCTCGGGAATATCCACACCCACTTTGATGCCGGGAATGTTTATCGTCCGGTCCCGGATTTCGTAGATTACGCTGAGCGCGGTACCGCTTTCCAGGTCCTCGGCATCCGCCAGTTCCACCACAATCTGGCCGATCTGATCCTTGGCGGAATCGCTGCCGCCGAAAATGCCACCGCTACTGCTGGACGCCGTGGTTACCAGAACGCCCGGCACATCGAGAATGATTTGCTCCACCTCCTGTACCAGCTCACGGCTCTCCTGCACGGACAGGTTTCCCTGGGCCCGGATTTTAACCGTGGCGTACTTGGGTTCGGAGTCGCCGAAGAAGTCGACTCCCGCATTGAAGCTGCCGTACAGATAGAAAATCCCGAACAGCAAAAGTACAGCCCCAACCGCCGTACGACCTACGCGATTCGTAAGTGTACGCAGGCTCCGTGCATACAGACCCGTGAATCCGCGCAGGGAGTCGATATCGCAGGTTTCCAGGTCCTTCAGATACTGTTTGGAGGTCTGATCCTTGGCGGCGACCGCTTGCGGCATGCGAAAGAGGCGGCGCAGCGCGGCGATAAAACCCGGCAGCACGGAGCCGACCACGGGGCCGAACAGCAGTGCGTACAGCAACGAGCCGGTCAGTACCGCAAAAACCGTGACGGGCAGGTAACGCATGAATTCACCGGCCACGCCCGGCCAGAACATAATCGGCAGAAAGGCAGCGAGGGTGGTGGCCGTCGAGGCGGCCACCGGCCAGAACATCCGCTTGACCGCACTGCCATAGGCCTGCTCAGCGCTCATGCCCTCGGCCATTTTCCGATCGGCAAACTCGGCGATGACGATGGCGCCATCGATCAGCATACCCAGGGCGAGCAGCATGCCGAACATGACCATCATATTGAAGGAGAAGCCGATGGCATAAGTCACGACCAGGGCAAACAGAAGGGAGAAGGGAATCCCGAACCCCACGATGATCCCCGAGCGCAGGCCCAGTGCGGCAACAACGATAATCATTACCAGCAACATGGCCGTCAGGATATTGCCCTGCATCTCGCTGACCATGCTCAATGTGAACTCGGACATGTCGGCCGTATAGCCCACCTCGACCCCATGGGGGAAGCGCGGTCGCTCTGACTCCACCAGGGCGCGCACGGCGTTGACCATCTCTATGTCATTGGCTTCGGTGCGTTTGCTGATCTGAATCGCAATGCCCGGTTCGCCATTCACGCTGTTGAAACCGGCGGGATCCTTGAAGGTTCGACGAACCTCGGCCACATCCCCAAGGACCACTGTGCCGCTGGTGGTGGATTTGATCGGAAGGCTGTACAAATCCTCCGCGGTTTCGATCAGACCCGGCACCTTCACTGAAAATCGCCCCTGCCCCGCTTCCAGTTCCCCGGCCGGCACCAGACGATTGTTGGTGGCGATTGCACGACTCAGTTCGTCGCTGGTGATGCCGTACTGCTCGAGACGGACCGGGTCGATCACCGCTTCGGCCACCTCTTCGCGATGCCCCACCAATTCGGCGGACAGCACCAGCGCCAGCGAATCGATCTTGCGGCGCAGGTCCCGAGCCACATCATAGATGACTCGCTCACCCACATTCTCACCGCCCACGGTCACGATCAGCGTCAGGTCGCCGTCGGCGGATAATTCCATGATGACGGGCTCCTCAGACTCCTGGGGAAGCTCGGCGCGCGCTCTGGTGACGGCGGCACGGACGTCCTCCATCGCCTTGTCCAGATCTGCATCCGCCTCGAACATTACCGCTACGCTGGCGATGGATTCGCGAGTTGTGGCTGTGACCTGATCGATATCGTCAAGCGCCCGCAGCTCCTTTTCCAGAGGCTTGACGATCATGCGCGCGCCGTCTTGCGGCGAGATACCGTCATGGAACACCTGAACCATGATCAGTGGTACGGAGACGTCGGGGTTCGCTTCGGTGGTCATCGAAGAACGTGCCACCAACCCGGCGATTACGATCAGAAAAAGGATGCTGAGGGTACTGCGGTAGTGAGATACCGCGTTTTCAAGAAAGCTCATCGCATGGCACTCACGGCTGCTGCTGCATTTTCCTCAAGGCTCACGGCCACCTGCTCGCCGATGCCCACGTATTGATGTCCCACAGTGATCAGCAAGGTGGACTGAGGCAGGCCTGTGACCCACACCCCATCACCTGCATCGCCGATAAGCTCCACGTTGTAGAACTCAACCCGCTTGTCCTGATCCAGCACCCGCACGCCCAACTCCCCTGTGCTGTCCAGGGTGAGCAGGGAAGACGAAATCAGATGTGCGGGTACTGTACCCACCTCGATCGACATATCGGCGGTAATACCGCCTGCCATTTTCATTTCGGGGTTGTCCACCACCGCTTCAACGCGAAAGGTTCGGGTGACCTCATCTGCCCGCCGGGCGATGAACCGGACCGTGCCCTGCCTGCGTTCGCCACTGACAAGTTGCACCTTCACCGTGCTGCCCTTCGTGATGCGGCCCACCTCCTTCTCGGAAACCTGGGCGCTGACCACCAGTGGATTCAGGTCGATAACCGTTGCGCAGGTATCTCCCGGCCGGATGAGATCGCCGATCTCCACGGGACGATCCTCGACGATTCCGGTGAAGGGTGCGCGAATCTCGGTTTTTTCAAGGTCGATCTCGCGGCGCAGGAGATTGGCTTTGGCGGATTCGAGTCGCGCTTTTGCAGAAGCAATGGCAGTTCGCGACTGAAGTCCATCACTCGCCAGGCGCTGGGCGCCGTCGTAGTCGATCTGCGCCTGCGCAACCGACGCCCGGGCTTCCTCCAGGCGCTGGGCCCGGTCCTCCACGGCGAGACGACAGATAACGTCACCGGCATTTACCTGGCTTCCTTCCGCCACCGGCAGCTTGTCCACCTGGCCGCCCACCTCCGCGCGAAGGTTAACGAAGCGGTTGGCCTCGGTCTGCGCCGTCGCGGAAACAATCAACGGGTACTCCTGTGCCTGGATGTGGCGGGCGCGAACCTCGGTTCGCGCCTTTGTTTCCTGCGCTGGCTGAACTTCGGCATTTTTCTGTGGCGGTTCGGTTTCCTTGGGCTCAGCGAACATGCCGCTGGCCAGCCACAGGCACAAAGCCAGCGCGATGATTGCGGAAGTACGATAGTTTTTGTTGGCCCAGAACTGTTTCAATGAAGTCATTTGCTTGGATTCTTTTCGAGAAAAGTGTGACGCGGCCTTGGCGCAATACCGCGCAAGGAATGCGGATGCGTGGTCGCAATTAACTCAGGGAAGTTGAAACAACTATGTGAGGGGCCATATGGCGGCACAAGTTAATTAGTGTAAAAACTATACAAAACGAGAGAGCAGCGAATGCTGGGTTCGTGCTGTTCTTACACGGACTGCCGATCCTGCGCAGTGGAAAGTACTTCCCTTCGGGTGCGGGTATTCTATGCCCGGCTCCAGGGGTTCACAAGCAGACGGCGGCTCCGCTCGTCGCGCATTTCCCGACCTTCATTCACTCTTTATTTTCTGTCACGATTTTGGCGGGCGATACCTCCCCCGGACCGGCGGGGCGGTGTCGTGGCCAAGGTGGGAGGCAGCCTCCTGCGATGGGGGTTCGGGCCCGTTTCGGTGGGACGACTCGTCGCTGAATCGAGCGATTGCTGATCGAGATTACCGGACCGGTGTGGTGCTGGCGGGCGTGTGGATTCGTGGCTGGATCAGCCCTGGCTAAATCGAGGCCAGAACCTGGGGGCTCGGCACATTGCCACCGAGCGCCGGGGAGCCGAACTCGCGATTCCAGCGCACCAGCAGTTCGGCCAGTTGCACCGCCTGCTGATGAAGCGATGACAGCTCCTCGGTGGTATCCCGCGGACCTGAGTACAGCTTTACCTTGTGGTGATCGCTGGCCAGTTCGAAGGTCGGGTACTTCATGCGATAAACCTCGAGCTTCCAGCGCAGGCTGTGGACCGTGTTGCGATAATAGGTGAGCTTGGTTTTGAGGTTGATGACGCGAAAGTCTGTAAGCGGTCCGAACGCTGTAAAGTCGGTGCCGAAAGCCATGATCTGGCGACTGTTGGGGTCGGCTACGACGGTCGCAGTGCGGTGGTCGCCAATCAGCATGGCCAGGTCCCCAAACACCTCGCCCGGTGTAATGTAATTGACTGCCTTGGCCGTTTCGGGGTCCCTGGCTGCGTATACAGCCAATTGGCCCTTCAGCAGAAAGTACAACCATCGACCACTTTCGCCGTGCTTGAACACGGTTTCGCCCGGCGCGAAATAAACGATCCGAGAATGTTGAAGCAGCACTTCGAATTGCCAGGGGTCCTGAGCTTTCACGGTCTTGTAAAACGGGACGGCGGCCAGAAACCGGTCCACTGCCTGGCGCGAAAACTGTGGTATTTGTTTGATTTCCATATGGTCCCTCGCTTCAATGCTGGCAGGATCACGTCAAAGCCCTTTGCGGTGACAGACTACGGGGAATCGGCAGCAGGAACTGCGAATCCTTCCACTAAATCGCCGGGCATTGTAGGTGCGCGCTAATAACGAGACAAACGGAATCTGGCCTTTTTTATTGCGGTTCCAGCCACAAACCCGCGCGGATTGGAAAATACTTTTACCCCAACTTGCAAAGCACTGCCGGTTATAGGCATTATTCATGTCACAATATAAGTGCTGCCAGCCGGTTTACGGGCGCAGCCAGTTGGTTTATATAAGGCCAGGCAGAGGATGCCAGAGGGCTGCTGGGGCCAGGAGCGGGATTGCTTGGGGGAAACAGACCCCCGCTCCGTCGTTTGAGTTCCCATCGTCCACTCCTCGGGTCCGGCTGCCAAAACAGAAAAAAACAAGAGCGATGCAACGATGAGAGCGAAACGATTTTCCATTTTCGGCATTTGCCTGGCGCTGGGGATTTCCGCCGGTTGGCTCCATGCCGAGCCGTTGTTGAACGGCCTGGCGGTAAATACGGAATTCGGCAAGGAGCGGTTCATTGCCGCACTGTACGCCGATGACCTCACCACTAATGCCCAAACCATGCTGGACAGCACACGCTATCGGCGGATGGAGTTGAAGGTCACCGCCCCTTCCCTCTCCGCGCGCAGCGTCAACAGCATGTGGGTGGAAGGCATGGCGATCAACAACCCGGGCAGCGCATTGGAGGCGGAAGCCGACAACCTTGCCAAGTTGAACAACATGATCCGCCGCCGTCTTCGCGAGGGCGATGTGCTGACCTTCGACGCCCCTCCGGGCGAAGGAATGGCCGTGTCACTGAACGGCGTTCGGCTGGGAACAATCAATTCGCCGAACTTCTTCACCATGGTACTCCGCACCTGGATTGGCAGCATCCCCCTGTCTTCGGATTTCAAAGACAACCTATTGGCGGCAGGTGACGTGGACCGCGGACTGGCCGGTCGCTATGCGACCATCGAGCCGGACGACGCGCGGGTCCAGGCCGTGGCTGGCTGGACAACCCCGGCCGTACCGCCCGTCACCGCTGATACAGGACTGACGCCTCCGAAACCCGACGTTTCGATTCCCGCTCCCGCCCAGGAGAAAAAACCCGAGCCAAAAGTGGCGGCCGCTCCGCCCAAGCCCGAGCCAAAGCCTGAACCCAAGCCGCAGCCCAAGCCTGCCAAGCCCGAGCCCAAACCTGAGCAGGTGGCTCGAGCAACGCCTCCCGAACCTGAGGACGACGAGGTTGAGGAAGTAATGGTGACCGCGCAGAGCCTTCTCCTGCGCCAGCGCTACATCTCCGATGTGATGCGGGCGACATTGCAAAGCATGCGTTATCCGCGCCGTGCTCTGGAAAGAGCGCAGGAAGGCAGCATTCGACTGGCTGTTACAGTCTCCCGGGACGGTAAAGTGCTGAACGTGCAGATCGTTGACGAATCCCGACACAGCCTGTTGAACAAGGAGGCTGTGGCCAGCGTCGAGCGAGCCGCGCCATTCTCGGCTTTGCCGGACGGCATTGCCGGAGACACCCTGGCGTTTGGCATTCCGGTGACCTTTCGCCTGCAGTAGGCCATCGCGAACGGCCGAGAGCCGATCTAGATAAAGCCGCCCTCGGGCGGCTTTTTTGTTTGTGGCCGGTCTCCCACCAAATCAGCTGATGAGGGCCAGACGCTCCAGAATAACCTGTCGGATACTTTGCCGCTCCAGCATCGAAAGGTCGGTCAGCTTGTCCAGGTTGATGGAGTGCAGGTGCAGGCACGGGGTTGTGGCATTGAGTTCCCGCAGATCCCCCTTCACCAGCACGGGAAGCAGGGGCTTGCCCGGGCCCCGGTGCTGATTCAGCACCCGCAGCCCCACTTGCAAGGGAACCGCACGATACCGGGTCTTGCCGCTCTTGAAAGGGATGGTGATGTAGGTGCCGGACTTTCCGAACATCTGCCCCGGCACAATGTTGAGCCGGGTTGCCACAATGGCGGACTCCGGGACCCCGTTGTAACTGTCGTGGTGGGCGTAGGGGTTGGGAAGGATGACCAGTTTTCGATCTTCCTCCTTGGGAAAAAACAGATTGTAGTTGGTGTAGAGCTGCTCCACCGAGTTGGAGTACACACAGAGCTTGTTTTCGAAGGACATTACGAAATCAATGGCCCGCTGGCGCTGTTGAAAAGCGTCCAGGTCCCAGATGAGGTCTTTGTTCTGTGTGGCGAATTGCATTTGAATCTCCGGCCGGAACTGCCCGGCGGGGCCCGGAAAGGCATGTGACGCACCGGTCCCGCTCTCCTATCTTGCTTCAAATGGGTGCCAGAACCAAGCCCCGGTCAGGGTCATCTACTGATTTTGTGGATTGCGTCCCCGGAAATTATCGCGGCAGAAATGATAGAGCGCATCGGCATCTGCATCGTGGTCGCCGGTGGCGCTCACGACCCGGGAGAACACGATGGCCTTGCGACTGAAGTCCAGGCCCACCACGATCACCGGCACCCCTGCCGCATGGGCGATCCGCACAAAACCGGTCTTGTAACGATCCACTTTCCTGCGCGTACCTTCGGGCGTGATCACCAGCCAGATGCTGTCCTTCTCCCGAAATTCCCGGGTCACGCGGGAAACAATGCGTTTGGGTTGCGTACGATCAATGGGAATGCCGCCGATGCGAATCAGCCAATTCTTGAAGGGCCAGAAGAAGGCTTCCTGTTTCATCACGTAAGAGGCCTTCAGGTTCAGCGCGAACTTTGCGATGAGTGCGATGAAAAAATCCCAGTTGGAGGTGTGCGGGGCCAGAATCACCACCGCCTTGCTCAGTTCGGGAACCTCCCCCTGGAAACTCCATCCCAGACGACTGTAGACCCATTTGCCCCAGCGACTGAGCCACGGATGGTTGGTGCGCGGGAATGTATCGGGAATCTGCTTGTAAAACTCTTCGTTTAGATCTGCCATTCGTTTTTATCTGTGACTTGCTACATCAATAACGACGGGGCCCGGACATGCCGACGCGACCAGGCCACGCATATCAAACTTGGGATCAATGTTCGCGGGTCGCCCGAAAATCGATGTCCGGATGGCGTTCCTCGGTAAGACTCAGGTTGACCCGCGTTGGGGCCAGATAAGACAGGTGCCCTCCTGCGTCCACGGCCAGGTTGTCCGCAGCCTTGCGCTTGAACTCGGCGAGGACTTTGGGATCGTCGCACTCCACCCAGCGCACCGTGTTAACGTTGATGTTCTCGTAGATGGCGTCCACCTTGTACTCGTCCTTGAGACGGTAGGCCACCACCTCAAACTGCAGCATCCCCACTGCGCCCACAATGATGTCGTTGTTCTTCAAGGGAAAGAACACCTGGGTAGACCCCTCCTCCGCCAACTGCTGCAATCCCTTTTGCAGTTGTTTTGTTTTCAGCGGGTCAGCCAGCCGAATGCGCCGGAACAGCTCCGGTGCAAAGTGGGGAATGCCGGTGAACTTCAAACCCTCTCCGTCGGTGAAGGTGTCGCCGATCTGGATTGTGCCGTGGTTATGCAGGCCGATCACATCACCGGAAATGGCTTCTTCCACATTGCTACGATCACCGGCGAGGAAGGTCACCGCATCGGCAATCTTCACGTCCTTGCCCGTGCGCACATGGCGCATTTTCATGCCGCGGGTGTAGCGGCCGGAACAGACCCGCAGGAAGGCGATGCGATCCCGGTGACGGGGGTCCATGTTCGCCTGGATCTTGAAGACAAAACCGCTGAACTTCTCTTCGTCGGCGCTGACCGGGCGCTGGTCCGTCTCACGCGGAAGGGGCGCAGGGGCCCACTCCACAAACTTGTCCAGCATTTCCCGCACGCCGAAATTGCCAAGAGCGGTGCCGAAGAAGACGGGCGTCTGGCGGCCGGACAAATAAGCTTCCAGGTCAAACTCGTGCGTTGCACCGCGCACCAGTTCAATCTCGTCCTTGACCTCGTCGGCGTAAACCCCCAGCAGATCCTTCGCTTCCGCGCTGTCGAGGCCCTGAATCTGCACATCCTCGGGAATCGCGTGGCCGGAACCTTTCTGAAACACGTGGATGGTATCCGTATACAGGTTGTAGACGCCCTTGAAACCCTTGCCCATGCCGATCGGCCAATTGATGGGGGCGGCCTCGATTTTCAGCACGCTCTCAATCTCGTCCATCACCTCGATGGGGTCGCGAATGTCGCGGTCCATCTTGTTGATGAACGATACAATCGGTGTATCCCGCAGGCGGCAGACCTCCATCAACTTGATGGTGCGCTCTTCGACGCCCTTGGCTCCATCGATCACCATCAATACGGAGTCCACCGCCGTCAGGGTGCGGTAGGTATCCTCGGAAAAGTCCTCGTGCCCGGGAGTATCCAGCAGGTTCACCACCCGTTCCCGGTAGGGAAACTGCATCACGGACGAAGTCACCGAGATGCCCCGCTCCTGCTCCATGGTCATCCAGTCGGATTTGGCATGGGGCCCCTTTTTGCCTTTGACGCTGCCCGCCACCTGAATGGCGTTGCCGAAAAGCAGAAGCTTCTCGGTCATGGTGGTCTTACCGGCGTCCGGGTGGGAAATGATGGCGAATGTTCTGCGCGTGCCAACTGCTGACTTTATACTCGACATTGATTTCAATTCTGTACTGATCGGGTGCCGCTCTGCAGCAGAGCGTTTGGGGAACCGCCCATTGTCGCTTATCCGGGCGCCGTGCTCAATCGCTGAGCAGTACCCGGCGCTGCCGCAAAGTGATCTGCAGGCTTGATTCACACCGAAGCGCGGGGGGCCGTCGCCTGCACACCAGCGGGTTCGGCTCAGGTCTTCTGCGGCGCCTCGGCGAGTTCATGCTGACCGGCCTCAGCGCGCATCGTATTGCTCAGCCAGAAGTGGGCGATGAGGGCCACCACACCATTGGAAAGGGCCGCAGCCACGAAAAGCCCGGTCAGGCCCCACAGCCACATGCCCGCGAACGCCAGGGGCAGGTAGACGCCCATGACCCGGAGGAAGGAGATCACCAGGCCCGGGACGGGTTTGGCGAGACCGTTGAACATGGCGTTTACCGACATCACCAGGCCGTAAGCGCCGTAACTGACCGGCACGATGGCCAGGTACAGGGTGACCACCTCGAGCACCGTTTCCGAGTCGCTGAACAGTCGGCCCACGTAGGGGCCGGACAGCCAGAGCACCAGAGCCATGGCGAAGCCAAACAGCAGGCAGAACACGGTGATTACCCGCAGGGTTTCGAACAGGCGGTCGTAGTGGCCGGCGCCCTTGTTCTGACCACAAAAGGGTCCCACCACACCGGACAGCGCGTAAAACACAATCAGCGCAATGGGCTCAATGCGCAACGCGACTCCGAGCCCGGCCACAGCAATGACTCCGTAGCCCGCCACCAGCTTCACGGTGATACCGCTGGCCACCGGAATGATGAGATTGCTGGCAATGGCCGGCAGCCCCACGTGGAAGACGGTGCGCCAGGAAGCCTGCAACTGCCGCCAGCCGGCCAGCGGGCTTACAAAAACACGGAAGTGTTTGTGGAGAACGTAGAAGGCCACCAGAAGGGTCATCACCCGGGTCACCAGGGAGGCGATAGCAGCGCCCTGAATCTCCAGGCGGGGGAAACCGCCCAGCCCGAAGATGAGCAGGGGGTCGAGAATGGCGTTGAGGACAGCGGCAGCCACCATCAAGGACCCCTGAATGTGGCTTTGCCCCAGCGCACGCAGGGCTGAAAGGCTGATCATGGGCACCATTAGAAAAGGCGCGCTCAGATACCAGATGGCCATGTAGTCGTGAATAAAAGGCAGCAGGTCCGGCGTTGCCCCCAAGGCCACGAACAGGGGGTCGATGGTAAACCAGCCCAATACGCAAACCGCCACTGAAATCAGAGTGGCCAGGGTGATGGCGTCCGTCACCAGCCGCCGCACCTTGTCATCATCGCCGGCCCCGATGGTTCGGGAGATGGCCGAGGAGGCGCCGGCCCCAAGCCCGATGGCAATACTGGTGACCACCATGATGACCGGGAAGGTAAAGGCCATCGCCGCCAGCGGACCTTCGCCCAGTTGCGCCACGAACAGGGTGTCCACGGCGTTGAACGACATGGAGGCAAGCAGCCCCCACACCATCGGCAGCGCCATGGTGCGCAGATGGCCAGCCACAGAACCGTGGATCAATGTCGCTTGCAGGGGCGAAGTCAATTCGGAGCCGTATTCAGAAAATCGTTGAAGGGCGCGGGAGTATAACACCCGACCGGGCGCAACCCCGTGCAGCGCGCTAGCCCGGCAGCTCAAGCGCCAGAATCAGGGCATCCTCCCGCCCGCCAACGGCCGGGTAGTAGTTGGGGCGTGAACCCACCTGATTGAAGCCCAGTTTTTCATAGAGTTGAATGGCCGGGTCGTTGGAGATGCGCACCTCCAGAAACAGAGTGTCGGCCCGCCCGCGAATTTGCTCGGTCAGATACAGCAGCAGCGCTTGTGCGATCCCATTGCGGCGAAGCTCTGGAGCCACGGCAATATTGAGGAGGTCCGCCTGGCCTCCCCCCACCGAGGCGAGCGCATAGGCCGCAATCGCAATTTGTGATTCGCGGCTCCCGACCTGTTCCGCGACAAACGCAAGATGGCCGGACTTCAGGCAGTCCACAAAGGAGCGAGGTTGCCACGGATGGGAATGAACGCGCATCTCGATGGCCTGCACCGCATCCAGGTCCGAGTCAGTCATGGGGCGGACCCGCAAACCCAGACCGGTCGAGGTTTCGAGATGGCTCACGTCGATCAGTCCGCCTTGAGGTGCCGAATGGCTTGCCAGACACGGCCCTTCAGTTCGGGCTTTTGCAGGAGGTTGGCGAGACTGGGCAGGGGAATGGCGCAAACCGCGATCGCGCCTCCCAGGTCGAGTTCGAAACTTCGCCCCAGCAGGGCAGCCATGGCCTTGCCGTTCCAGCCACCTGCGTCGGCGATCGCCCCCTCGGAATCGGTCGCCGCCAAACCGTGGCGAGTCGCGCTGCCCCCCATGAGCAGCACGGTACGAAAGGGCTGCTTTTCATACTGAGCTGCGAGATAAGCGTGCACCATGGCGCGGGCATCCACCACACTCTGCTCCAGCGGGATATTCATGGATTCACCATGGGGCCAGCGCAGCTGCTCGGGAGGAGCAAGGGGAGTGCCTCCGAACCCCAGCGCCGCCCGGATATTACTCAGCAATGATTCCACCGGCAACGCCGCTCTGGGTTGGCGGCTATCGAGCACCACCACGTCGCTGTCGATGCGCCAGGCGCCAAGCTGAAAGCGATGCTGTGTACCGCGCGGCACCCCGGGTTCGCTTTGCGGGCGGGCCTTTTTCTTGTCCGGTTCAGGGCCCAGGATTTCGGCAACTGGTGAGGGCTTCGTACCCGTCGCTGATGCGGCTTCGGAGACCACCCTTGCCTGATTGGCGGCAACCGGTTCGGGGCCGGATTCGGCGGGAACGGGGGTCACCTCTGGCTCGTCCGGCAGGATCGGCGACTCAGCCGCGCCGGGCAGCACAAATCGCGGCACGTAGCTCTCGATGCCCAGGGCGTGCAGGTAGTGCCTGCGGCTTGCCTCGTTGACCACTGCATTAACCTATAGAACTTGCCATTGCGGGTGCCGTACCGATCTTCCCACCGGGCAGAAAGGGGAGTACTGCTGCCTTCCGGGCGCTTTGCCCAAGAGCCTCCTAAACGCCCGGCTCCTGCCAACGCAGCTTCTCGTCCGAAGACACCAGCAGATTCAAGGCGTGAATGTACGCCTTCGCGGAGGCACAGACAATATCCGTGTCCGCGCCAGTGCCGTTGACGATCTTGCCATCCTTTTCCAGTCGCACAGTGACCTCTCCCTGGGAGTCGGTGCCCTGAGTGATGGCATTGACGGAATAAAGCTGCAGGTCCGCCCCGCAGGCAACCACCTGTTCGATCGCCTTGAAGGTGGCATCCACGGGCCCGCTGCCTTCGGCTTTCGCAGTATGGACCTTATCACCACCATCTTGGGCCACACTCATACTGATCGTGGCCGTGGGCACCTCGCCGGTTTTGGACATCACTTCCAGGCTCTTGAAGCGGTAACGCTCTTCCACCTGGCTCTCGAACACCCGCCCGGCGATTGCCTGCAGGTCCTCGTCGAACACTTCCTTTTTCTTGTCCGCCAACTCCTTGAATCGCTCGAAGGCAGCGTTCAGTTCAGCGGCAGATTCAAAGCTCACGCCCAGTTCTTCAAAGCGGGCTTTCACCGCTGCCCGGCCAGAGTGCTTGCCGAGAACGATGCGGTTGTTGGTCCAACCCACGTCCTGGGCGCTCATGATCTCGTAGGTCTCCCGGTGCTTCATCACCCCATCCTGGTGAATGCCGGCTTCATGAGCGAAGGCGTTGGCGCCCACGATGGCCTTGTTGGGCTGCACTGCAAAGCCGGTGACACTGGCCACCAGGCGGGAGGTGGGCACGATGTGCTCGGTCACAATGCCGGTCTCCACGGGGAAAATGTCCTTGCGCGTGCGCACCGCCATCACGATCTCTTCCAGCGAGGCATTGCCGGCGCGCTCGCCCAGGCCGTTGATGGTGCACTCCACCTGCCGCACACCGTTCATGACCGCAGACAGGGAGTTGGCCACCGCGAGGCCCAGATCATTATGGCAATGGGTTGAGAATATGGCCTTGTCCGAGTTGGGAATGGCCTCGATCAGGCGCTTGAAAAGCGCACCGTACTCTCCCGGCTCGCCATAGCCCACCGTGTCCGGCAAATTGATGGTGCTGGCCCCCGCGTCGATGGCAGCTTCGATGATGCGGCAGAGAAACTCGAAATCGGAGCGGCTCGCGTCTTCACAGGAGAACTCCACATCGGGTACATGGTTGCGTGCGTGCTTTATCGCATCCACCGCCTGTTCGACGACTCGCTCCGGCTCCATCTGCAATTTGTACTTCATGTGAATGGGCGAAGTGGCAATGAAGGTGTGAATCCGCGGAGCGTTGGCGTCCTTCAGCGCCTCCGCGGCGCGGATGATGTCGGGCCCGACTGCTCGCGCCAGGCTGCAGATGGTGGAATCCTTGACGGCGCGCGCCACAGCCTGCACCGCTTCGAAATCTCCCGGGCTGGCAATGGCGAAACCGGCTTCGATGACGTCCACCCGCATCTTCTCCAGCATCTTGGCGATGCGCACTTTTTCATCCCGGGTCATGGAAGCACCGGGGCTCTGCTCCCCGTCCCGGAGAGTGGTGTCGAAAATGACGAGTTTTTCTTTTGCGCTCATGAGTTCAACTCCGATCGGGGCCTGCACGTGGCCCGAATGTCTTGACGCTCACCCAAGGTGAGACGTGAAATGAAAAGAATTAATGGATGGAGACTGGAGGAGGATCGTTAGTTGCCGCGCAGCGGCAGCAGTCGGTCGCCCGAAAGGATCGCGGCCAGCGGTGCGGAAGCCTGAAGGCTTTTGAGGAAGCGACAGCTGTTCATGAGGAAAGTATTTCCACGACCCTTGGAAGAATTTGTGGAGGGACTATAAACTGGCAGGTTCGCGCCGTCAACGTCTGTCCCTCGCAGGACCAGATTTACTTGATGCCATCCTACACTTTTACCTGAGAACCCCTATAAACGGAACGCACGTCCTAATATCGACGGATTTTCAAACAATATTGCTCCCCGCGTGAGGAGCGGGTGTGCTGGACCGCTTTTTGGCTACACTAAAAATACAGGGGCCGTTGTGCGGAAGGCCCGGGGTACTGATGCCGGACAAGCAATGAGCAACGGGGACACAACAATAATCGAGGCAGAGGCGGACACCGTTGAGGTCGGGGAACGTGAACACCAGACCTGCGCGACCGACCTCTTCTTCGAGATTGCCGAACGATTGGCGGCTGCCCAAAGCGAAAGCGCCCTGGAACGAGCCCTGGAAATCTGCGCCCGTAATCTGGGCGCCAGCCACATCGTACTAGGGGTACAGGACGCCTCCGTTCCGGTGTCTCTGTGCCGCTGGAGCCCACACCAGTTCGCTCTTGGCCAGATCCGTATCGACGGATCGCCAGCACTCTCAACCCTCTTCGGTGGCGGAGTTCAAACCAGCGACGACCCCGCGCTGAGAACCGCTCTGTTTGGCGAGAACGGAAACCCGGGCCTTACTGTCATCGGCTCGTCCCCTGACTGCGAGCCGGGCTTCATGGCGCTGGCCGGGGTCCGCAACCTGCAGGGAGTTCCCCATGGCCCGATCCTGCACAATATCGTGGGCCTCCTTCTGGCCGCCGCTCGTGCGGGCCTGCGCCGGCGGGCCACTCAATCGCGCATCGAGAAGCTCAACAATGTGCTGAGTTTTTCGGATTCCGTCTACTCCAGCTGGCATATCGAGGACGGCTGGCACTACCACAACGTAAACAGCATCGTGGAGCTGGGTTACGAGCGCGACCAGATCGATGTTCTGGCCGAAGCATCCAAAAACCCGATGCATCCCGAGGATTGGAAACTCGGGGCCCGCCTATTTGAAAAAACCCTGAAAAGCGGCCTCGGCTATCAGCATGACTATCGCGCGGTCGGCCCCGGCGGCGACCTGCGCTGGTACCGGGCGGAGGTCACGGTCACCCGGCAGGCACCGGGCGGAGGCACCCACGAACTGGTGTCCATCTCCCGCAACATCACCGGGATCCGCATGGCGGCCCGCAAGGCGGTGGAGAAAGCCAATCTGGAAAAGTGGCTGGTGGCCAAGGTCAACAGCATTTTCAGTTGCGACGACTTCGAAGCCATGAAGCCGGTGTTGCGGGAGGTCGGCAGCTACCTTGGCATCGATCGGTGCACCATACGGGTCGTGGATCCCGAGACGCGACGCTGCAATCTGGCCGGTGAATGGTGGCGGCGCGGACTCCAGTCCCTGACCGAGCTCTACCCGGAATTGAGCTCCCTCTCCGGCGTCGGCTGGGTGGGCCAATTGGTGGCTCTCGGCAACACCTATGTGGTGGCCAATGTGGCCAGACAGCCCATGGATGAGCGGCTCAGGGAGCGTTATCAAAGCATCGGCGTCGAGGCGGTGGTGACTCATCCGATGATCCACGAGAACCAATTGACCGGTTATCTCAGTCTCATGAGCAATACGGAGCGCCAATGGACCGAAGCGGAACTCCGGGTCGCCCGGGAGATAACCAACGCAGTGCACATGACCGTCCTGCGCGCGCGTTTGCTCGACGAGCTTCGAGCCAACGATGAACGCTTTCAACTTGCCATGGAAAGCTCAACCTACGGCCTGTGGGACCAGGACTGCGTGGCCGATACGATTTATTACAGCCCGCATTTCTATGAGCGACTCGGCTATCCGCGCCGCAATCGGGCGATACCGCTGGAAAAAATCCTCCGTTACATCCATCCGGACGATCACCACCACCTGTTCAGGCAGCAACGGCTGGAGCAGGAAACGGACACCATCGACCTGGAGCTGCGGCATGTAAAAAAAGACGGGTCGCTCATCTGGATGATGTCCCGGGGCAAGGTGGTGGAGCGCGACCAGGCGGGACACGCGTTACGTCTGGTGGGAGTGAACATCGACATCAGCGAGCAAAAAGCCATGCTGGCGGAACTGCACGAAGCTCGACAAATCGCGGAAGAGGCAAATCGCTCCAAGAGCGAGTTCCTGGAGCGCATGAGCCACGAAATTCGCACCCCCATGAACGCAATCATGGGGATGGCCTACCTCGCCCTGGACGCCGCTATGGACACCAAGCAACGGGGCTTCATGGAGGACATCGATGCCGCCGCCAAATCCCTGCTCCATATCATCGATGACATCCTGGATTTCACCCTGATCGAAGCCGGAGAACTTTCCATTGTCAGCGAGCGCTTCAATCTCAGAGAGGAACTGGAGCGCACCGTCAAACTCATGCAAACGCGGGCCACCCAGGGCGGTAACCAGCTGCAGCTGCAGATGGCCGACGACCTTCCGCGCTACCTCCTGGGCGACAAACACCGGCTGGGACAGGTACTGACCAATCTGCTCAGCAATGCACTGAAATTCACCACGGGCGGGACAGTTCGACTGGAAGCGCGGCTCGCCGGCAAGGACCCGCACACGGAGACCCGCAGATTGCATTTCTCCGTGCAGGACTCCGGCATTGGCCTCAGCAAAGAACAGATCGCCAGAGTGTTCGAGCCTTTTACCCAGGCTGAAGACTCCACCACCCGCAAATACGGCGGTACCGGTCTCGGGCTGGCCATCTGCCAGCACCTGGTAACGATAATGGGCGGATCAATCCAGTGCCGCAGCGAACCGGGCCAGGGAACCACCTTTGAATTTACCACCGTCTTCAAACAGGACCCGACGGAGAACGGCACAAAGCATTTGCATGATGGCGAGGACTCCTTGCAGTCACTGGCGCAATGGGACCGTACTTTTGAAGGCAGACGGGTTCTGCTGGTGGAAGACAACGCAGTCAACCAGCGGGTGGCTTTGGGCATTCTTCACAAGCTCGGCTCCGAGACCTCCACCGCGACGAACGGCGCGGAAGCGCTTGACCTGCTCGACGCCGTGGAGCCCGGGCATTTCGATGCGGTTCTCATGGATATCGAGATGCCGGTTCTGGACGGCATGGAAGCGACCCGGCGTATTCGCCGTCAGTCGCGTTTTCACAGTCTTCCCATTATCGCCATGACCGCGCACGCCATGCGCGGCGACCGAGAGCGCTGCATGGCCGCAGGGATGAACGAACACGTGGCAAAGCCGGTGAACCCCCGAAAACTGGCCCGGGTGCTGAGCGAAATCTGGATGGCTCCGGGAGATGGGGAACGATGAGGCTGCCCGCCGAACCCATGGCCGCTGCGGTAATCCGCGCCTGCACCCGCCTGGCCTGGGCCACGCGGCCGGAGCAAGCCCGGACCATCGCGTCCGAACTGTGCCATGCACTTGGAGCCCCCCTGTTCGGCGTCTATCAGTTCCGGCAACGGCGCAAGGGCACAGCTGAGTTTTACGCGCTCGCGCGGGCGGGAAAGAACGCCGCGGATCTGCCGGGGCAACTCGAAAGCGATCACCCGGCTTTCAAGCAACTGCAGGCCAGCGTTCCGCAGCCGAGTGGTACTTTGCCGTTCGCCGCTGCGGGTGATTGCTGCTTGCTCCGCCTGAACGGTGAGGATCGACAAGCGGCGATCCTGGTTCTGAAGCGGACGGAGAATGCGGACCTGCTCACGCACCTGCGACGCTTCGCAATGCAGTTGGTCTCGACCGCGCAACGCATTGCGCGCGACGAGCGCCAACTCCGCCACCAGGAAGCCTTGAACCAACTGTTTCTGCATACCAGTGAATCCTTTTGTGAATGGAGCCGGGCTGAAGGCTGGCGTTATCACAACAAACATCTGCTGCAGCGGCTCGGCTACAACCGGGACCAATTGCCCCTGATCAACGTGTTCGGACACCCGGACGTGATGTCCGCCGAAGAATGGAGTCGGGTCACCGCGCTACTCGAACAATGCATCGAGTCGGCCACGGACGTGGAGTGCGAGTATCAGGTTCACACGCCGACGGGGGAACCGCGCACCTTAAGGACGCGACTGCGGGTTCTCCAAGGCAATTCCGACGGGCGCGCGGACGGACTTGCCGCGGTTTCCGTGGATGTAAGTACGTCCCGAAGGGTGGAGCAGAATGCCAGCGCCCACACCGAGCTGGAACGCTGGCTGTTGGCGATCAACGGCGAGCTGTTCAATCGCTGCGACAAGGATGCGGTGGTCAACACCCTGGCTGCCCTCTGTGAGCGCCTGGGTTTGCTCCGCTGCTTCATTCGCGTGTACGAAAACAACGGGGCGCCCGTATATGCCGAGTGGCAGCAGCCTGGGGTGCAAGCCATCAGCGAATTGAGCAGCCGGCAGATGGTGCCTTTGCCGGATTTCAGGCGACCGCACTTCGTACACGACATCGAAGAACAGAGCGAGTATCACGGGTTTCTTGACCTCGCCCGTGCTTCGGGAACCCGCGCCCAGATCATAATGCCCATGTCATACGGCGGCAGGATATACGGCTATCTGGTCTGTCACAGCGCTGAGCCGCGCCGCTGGAAATCGCTCGAGAAGCGCGCTGCGCGGATTCTGGCAGATTCCCTGTGCATGGTGGCAGTGAAGGAGGCAATTCAGCACAAACTGGAGGCGAGTCGCGAACAGTTTCAACTCGCCATGGAAGCGGCTTCATACGGCCTCTGGGAACTCAATATCCCCGATCAGACCGTCTACGTCAGCCCCCACTATTACCGCATGCTGGGGTTTACGGGTAAATGCCCGACGGGCTTTGGTCCGATGATGTTGAACAACATCCATTACGAAGACCGGCAGAACGTGCTCGACCATGCCCGCGGGCTAAGCGACGGAAGCGTCAGCGAATTCTCCTTCGAAAATCGCCATATTGACCGCGATGGCAACATCCTCTGGATTCTGATGCGCGGCAAGATCATCAAGCGGGATGATACCGGCAAACCCCTGCGCGCCATGGGCACACTCACAGACATTACGGCTTTGAAAAAAACCCAGGCCAATCTCACACTCGCCCGGCAACAGGCGGAGTCCGCTCATCTGGCAAAGAGCGAATTTCTCGCGCGCATGAGCCACGAAATCCGCACACCCATGAACGCCATCATCGGCATCGCATACCTGGCCATGCAATCTTCGCCAAGCGATGAACTGCGAGCCTATGTAGAAGACATCGATGCCGCTGCGCGATCCCTGTTACACATCATTGACGATATTCTCGACTTCTCGAAGATCGAGGCGGGCAAGGTCAGGCTGGAACAGCACCGGTTTGATCTGCGTCGGCTGGTTACGGAAAGCGCAGCCCCCTTTCGGACCCAGGCAGCGCAACAGGGTCTGGAGTTTGAGATGGATGTCGCGCGGAGCCTTCCGGCCTCGGTTTTGGGGGATACGGTGCGCCTGCGACAGGTTCTGCACAGCTTGCTGAGCAATGCCTGCAAGTTTACCCGTGCGGGCCGCATAGCACTCAGCGTCTCGATAAGGGAAGCGCCCGGTCAGGACCTGCTGGATTTCCAGGTAAGCGACACGGGCATCGGGCTAAGCGCGGATCAGATTGATGGCTTGTTCGATCCATTCACCCAGGGGGACAGTTCCCCCACCCGCCAGTATGGGGGCACTGGTCTGGGGCTTGCCATCGCACAGGGGCTGATTCGGATGATGGGAGGTGAAATCGAGGTCTCCAGCCACATAGGGCGTGGCAGCACCTTCCGGGTCACCATTCCCTGCCTCGAACCAGTGTTCGACCGGCCGGCGGATCCGGCGAATCCACGCGGGGAAGCAATGGGCCGGGAAGGAATGAGTCGGGAAGGAAGTGATTACGCGTGCCTCAAAGGCAGGCACGTCCTGCTGGTAGAGGACAACCCGGTTAACCAGAAAGTGGCCATGGCGATGCTGGAGAAGATCGGCGTCGTGATGACCGTGGCCGCCGACGGCCGCCAGGCGCTGGACCTGCTGGGTAAACGTACGCACGCTTTTGACCTCATCTTGATGGACATAGAAATGCCCCATCTCAATGGTTTCGAAGCGAGCCAGGCGATCAAGGCGCTGCCGATTCACTACCAGTCACCCATCATCGCCATGACCGCCCATGCAGTGGAAGACGACCGACAGCGATACTACGAGGCGGGGATAATCGACTGTCTTTCCAAACCCATTTTACCCGCGCGCCTGTACGCGGCCATCGTTTCCCACCTGCGGCCCCCCGCCAGTCCCTAGCCCAGCCCCCTCGCCCTGTGCAGCTGTAACGTTTACAGCAGCTGTGCATTTTTTTCTCCCCGCCGCCGGCATTTTTTTCGCGACGCGTCATTCCGACAAATGCGCGAACGCCATGGGGCTGGCCCGAATCCTGCTCTGCAGTTGCGATATTGGATGAAATTCAGATAGACAACCCAGGGGAGGCATTCGCCTATGCAAGGAATCCGGGTCGGCATTGTGGGCGTCGGCAATTGCGCCAGTTCGCTGCTGCAGGGAGTCGAGTACTACCGCAGGCAGCAGGATCCCGCCGACTCGTCCGCGCACTCCGGTGCGGAAACTCCCGCGGGCTTGATGCATTGGGAAATTGGCGGCTACCGGCCGGGGGATCTGGAGGTGGCCCTCGCCTTCGACGTGGATGCCCGCAAGGTGGGCAAGGACGTGGCCGAGGCGATGTTTGCTCCGCCCAATTGTACCCAGCAGTTCTGTGCCGATCTTCCACCCACGGGTGTCAAAGTGCAGATGGCCCCCCTGCTCGATGGCGTGCCGGACCATATGCGGGAGTATCCCGACGCGCGCCGTTTTGTCGTGTCCGATTGGGCCCAACCGGAGCAGACCGACGTGGTGCGCCAACTGCGAGACGCAGGCGTGGAGGTTCTGCTCAACTATCTACCGGTGGGGGCCGAATCCGCCACCCGTTTCTGGGCCGAATGTGCCCTTCGGGCCGGCTGCGCCTTCATCAACAACATTCCTGTCTTTATCGCCAGCGACCCCGACTGGGCCGGCCGCTTCGCCCAGGCGGGCCTGCCCATCATCGGGGACGACATCAAAGCCCAGTTGGGCGCAACCATTACCCATCGCACCCTCGCCGAACTGTTTCACCACCGGGGGGTGCAACTGGATCGCACCTATCAACTGAATACGGGCGGGAATACCGATTTCCTCAACATGCTCAACCGGGCGCGACTCAGTACCAAAAAGATCTCCAAGACCGAGGCCGTGCAGTCCGCCGCAGGCCGCCGCCTGCCGGACGACCAGATTCACGTGGGCCCCAGCGATTACGTACCGTGGCAGGGGGACAACAAGGTCTGCTTCATTCGCATGGAGGGCCGTCTGTTCGGCGACGTGCCCATGAACCTGGAGCTGCGCCTGTCGGTGGAGGACTCCCCGAACTCGGCGGGCGTGGCCATCGACGCGGTGCGCTGCTGCAAACTGGCGCTGGAGAGGAAAATGGGCGGTGTACTTCGCGCGCCCTCCGCCTATTTTTGCAAGCATCCCCTGGAACAGATCAGCGATGAAACCGCATACCGGCTTACGGAAGCCTTCATCAATGAGGGCTGGCGCGCCCGCAAGAGCGAGTTGACCGACAGCGGCAAGCCCGCGAAGGTGAGCGCAGGCGGCGGCACGTCCGGCAGCAAACTGGAGACGGAATGATTGAAGCGATAAAGCTCTGGAATGAACCCAACAATCTCTCCCACTGGGATTTCACAATGGACCCGGAGTGGCGCCAGTTTGCGGATCTGGCCATCTGCGGGGCGGATGCCATCCGCGCCCGCGCGCCGAAGCTTCCCCTGGTTTTGGGCGGTGTGTCCCCCATTGATCCGAATTTCATCCGGCTGATGCGCAGTCACGGTGCCCTCGATGCGGTCGATGCGGTTGCCGTTCACGGCTTCCCCCTGGACTGGAATCACTGGAAGATCAACGAGTGGCCGGACAAGGTCAAGGAAATCGAAGACGTGGCTCAGTGTCCGGTCTGGGTTGCCGAGGTGGGTGTGTCCACATTCGGGGCCGACGAGGTGCAGGTTTTCGGTCTTCAGCGCACCCTGGAGTTGCTGGGCGATCAGGTGGACAGGGTCTACTGGTACAGCCTGCTCGACCTGCCTGCTGAGTGGGGCGCCACTACGCGCCACAAAGAGGCGGAGGGATCGTCCTACTACCGCCACTTCCACATGGGGCTCATTCGCGAGGACGGCACCCGCAAACCGGCCTTCGACTGCTTCGACCCGGTGTTCGGGATCTGCCAGTGGTTTCACTTCAACGATAATCGACTGGACGTTGCGGTGGACCGATTACGGGAGTTGGGCGTCAAACGGCTGCGTACCGGCATCAGCTGGGCCGACTGGCACCGACCGGGTGCGACGGAATGGTTTGACCGGCAAATGGCTGCCCTGCAGGAGTTCGACGTAACCGTAACCCTGTGCTTCACGCCCCCGAGCCGCGGCCAGCGCGATTGCCACACCAGCCCGCCCCTGGACGTTACGGAGTTCGGGATGTTTGCCGCCGAGGTGGTGGAGCGCTACGTCCCGGAATCAACAAGATCCTCCTGGCCTCTGAGCAACGCGGCGGGGTCGTGACTACGTTTCTGCTGATTCGCCATGGACACACCGAGCATACCGGGCACACCTTGAGCGGCCGCCTTCCGGGCATTGCTCTCAGCCCGGCCGGTCAGCGAGAGGCGGCCCGTTTACCCGCCCGCCTTGGCGACTTTGTTCCGGATCTGCTTTGTACCAGCCCCTTGCAGCGCTGCCAGGAAACCGCCGCGCCGCTCGCGGACTCGTTCCGCCTGGAGTCCAGAGTTCTACCCGGCCTGGAGGAGCTGGACTACGGACGCTGGACCGGAAGCCAACCCGCCGAGCTGGACGGCGACCCGTACTGGCAGCTGTATAACCGCCACCGCAGTACCTACCGCATTCCGGCAGGCGAATTGCTGGTGGAAGCGCAGCTTCGCATGCTGCAGAGCCTGGAAACGCTGCAGGCGGAATTGCCCGATGGACGGATTGCAGTGGTCGGACATTGTGATCCCATCCGCGCGATTCTTGCCTACGCGATGGGCCTACCCCTGGATTTTATCAATCGCCTGAGCATCGCCCCGGCCTCCATGAGTCTCCTCACTCTGGGGCCCGGAGAGCCTCGGGTCCATTGCATCAATAACACCGGGACATTGCTGTGGCGTTAACGATTGCCGAGGCGTTATCGATTGCTGTGGCGCTAACGATGTTCGATCCGGGTGCAAAGTCACCCAGTGATCACCCGCCAGGCGAGGGTCCGCCGGGCCCGGCCTGAGCTCATGAGCTGAAAGAAGGATGAAACAATGGCAACCAGCAAGAACCAAGGTTCGACCTCCGCGTATTCCGCGGACAATTATGTGAGCCCCACCTGGCGGGAAGCGGCCGCCCTCGCCCCCTGGTTTCACAACCTGCACCTGCCGGATGGAACCCAGACCGCACCCGATCACGAACTGGGCGACTTTCCCAACTACAAGTGGCAGGAGCTGGAGCCTTCGCTGCCGTCCCGTCTGGACGGATGGTCCGTGCTCGACATCGGCTGTAACGCCGGATTCTACAGTCTCGAACTGGCCCGCCGGGGTGCGGACGTGACGGGCATCGACAGCAATCCCCACTATCTCAAGCAGGCGCGATGGGCGGCCGAGAAGTTCGGACTGAAAAACAAGATCGAATTCCGCCAGCAGCAGGTTTACGACCTGGGGCACAGTAACGAGCGTTACGATCTGGTGCTGTTTCTGGGCGTGCTCTACCACCTGCGGTATCCACTGCTGGCACTGGACATCGTTTGCAGCAGAACCAAACACTTGTTGTGCCTGCAAACCATGACCATGCCCGGCGAGGAGGTTTTCGAGCATACGGACGGGCTGGGGCTGAACGACCGCGACTACATGCTGGATCCGGGCTGGCCGAAAATGTCCTTCATTGAGGGGCGGCTTGCCAATGACCCGACCAACTGGTGGGCACCGAACCACGCTTGCGTCGAAGCCATGTTGCGCACCTGTGGAATGGATGTTTTGAGCCGGCCCGGCACAGAGTTCTATCTCTGCAAACCCTGTCCGATCGAGAAGGAGACCCGGGAGTTCACCACTACGGAGCTGAACGCGGTAATCGGGCAGCATTCGGATCACCTTTGACAGCAGCACCATGCTCGAGCCCCACTTCCGGACTGAAGCGAGCTCGCAATGATTCACGGGAAAAAGATATTGTTCTGCCTGCGCTACGGGATCGGCGACGTGGTTATGGAGTTGCCCGCGTTGCGGGGCTTGCGACGGACGTACCCGGATAGTGAAATTCACTTGCTCGGGGCCCTGCCGGCGCTGGAGCTGTTCGAGGGCGATCCGGATTTTCAGGCCCTCATTTCTGTCCACGATTTTGGTTTCGAGCATTGGGGGGATCCGGGCGACGAGGCCAATCGGGAGGAGTTTGAGCGCTGGTTTTGCAGTCAGCATTTCGAGGCCATTCTCGATCCGTTTCACGCGGTGTACGGCATACAGCAGACCCTGACCGGCTCGGGGGTTCCCTGGTACAACTCGGCGCCAAAGCCCCCGCTTGCCGGTCATCCTCAGAGCGGCCAGGGGATCACGGCGATCTGGCGCGCTGCAGCCGAGATCTGGAAGCTGGATACTTCGCGCCAGCCGGGGCCGCCCGCCCCCGGCCTCCATATCCCCGACGAGGCATGGGAGCAGGCGAAGGAACATCTGGGCCCATGGCAGGGGCTTTCCGACCCAGGGCCGATCGGCATTGCGCCGATTGCTTCATCGCCGCTCAAGCGCTGGCCCCTTGATCGGGTCGTGGATACGGTGGAATGGTTGACGCGGGATGCGCGGGAGCGCGTGCTTATCTTCGGCATGGATCACAATGAGGACGAGTTTCGCAGGGCCCTGGGGGCTCGCACGGCGGGTGACCGGCTGAAAACGGTCGCGCCCGTTCATCTTCAAGTAACGGCCGCGCTCGCAGCGTCCTGTCGGGCTTTTCTGAGCAACGACACGGGGCTGATGCATTTGGCCGCGGCTGTGGGCACCCGAACCGTGGGGATTTTTGGTCCCACTGCGGCTCACATCTATCAGCCTCCGGATTCGGTAGCGGTGGCCAGTGATCGCCCCTGCGGGTACCGGTTGCAGGAAACTTTTGGTCCACCGCAGTGCGTGCATGCAGCGCGTTGTCTGATTGCTCATGAGAGCTGTATCAATACGGTTTCTGTCGATCAGGTGAAGGAGAAGGTGGAGCAGCTCTTGGCCAGCAGTTCGGAAGACCGGGAGGGTCTGCCTACGAGGCCTCTGCTCAGTGATCCCTGATCCAGGCTTGGCCGATGAATTACGGCCGCTTTCATTTTCATAACTCGGGAGGGAGCATGACGGATCGCGCACCCAATCGTCTCCTCGATCTGGAGGAGTTGACCAGCCCCGATTTTGCGGCGGTACTGGATGAATTGGACACGCTCACAGAACGGGAATCCATTTCCTACCTGCATCCGGGTAAACGCTGGGAATATCCCTGGGCGTTGAGCCGTGCTCAGCTGGAACCGGGCTGTCGCGTGCTGGACGCGGGCTGCGGTGCGTCGATTTTTCCGGTTTACCTGGCGAAGAATGGCTATTCGGTTACGGCTCTCGATCTGCATCCGCCTGAAGGCTTGAACGAGGCGCATCAGGTGCCGGTGGATTACTGTCGCGGCGAACTGACTGAGCTTCCATTTCCGGATGGAAGTTTTGATCGGGTGTTTTGTATTTCGGTCATTGAACACCTGGGCCACGAGGGGGCGCCGGCTGCTCTCGCAGAGTTGCGCAGGGTGTTGCGGCCGGGCGGGCGCCTTTTGATCACCACTGATTATTATGACGATGCGGAGGCGGAAATATTCTACGAGAAGGATGGGGAGCGATTTCCGGTGGATTGGGGGTTTTACGATGCCCGGCTATTGGAACATTACCTTCTGGATGTGCCGGGCCTGCGTCTTGATGGAGCGCTGGACCTCTCTGTCGACTGGGACGAGACGCGACCGCGGATGCGGGAGTTCCATGGTTATCCGTATACGTCTGTCGGGTTGGCGTTCGTGAGGGAGGTCTGATTGTAGGACCATGCCGGGTCGCTGCGAATTCAAACAGAAGGAGACGGCTTGGTTCGTGCCATGACGCGGGGGCGCCCGGCCCTGCCGCGACACGCCGTGAACCCTTCCCTGGGGGCTCTTCACCAGCATCCCTGCTGGTGAAGGTCGCGGCAGGGCCGGGAGTCCTCGCGTCTGAACGCTCAGTGCAAAATGATAATTCTTCTAACGGTTCGATGGACTGAACGTGCCGGTTACAAATTCAGACTTCCCCGAACGTTCCGTAGGTGCCGCGGCAGTAGACCAGGGGTTGGCCGCCTTCGGGATCGACGATTACGTCAACGATTTCGCCGATGACGATGGAGTGTGTCCCGTAGTCGACCTTTCGGGCCACACGGCAGATGAAGGTGGCCAGGGCGTAAGGGAGGTAGGGCAGTCGCTGCTCGCCGTAGTCCTGCCACTGACCGACGACGAAGCGATCTTCATCTTCCGGTGTAAAAGCACAGCGATCGGCGATCCCTCGCTGCTCCTGGCGCAGGACGCTGACGCTGAACTGATTCGTGCTGTCCAGGGATTTGCAGGTGGCGGATTCGCGATGCAGGCAGACCAGCAGGGAGGCGGGTTCGTCGGAGACTGAGGTAATGGAGGTGATTGTCATGGCGTGGGGAACGCCGTCCCCGCCGCGGGTGGCGGCAACTGCTACACCGCTGGCCAGATGACGCATTCCCTCTTTCATGGCGTTGCCCATGTGCTGCCGACTTGTCATATCACCACCCAACCGCGCCCGTCTTGATCACTGCGGGCTATTTCACTTCGATACCTCGGACCGGAAACCGCCAGGGTAAGAGCTGCCAGGGTGGCAGCGCGGGTCTTCACAGGCGCCCGGACGCGGCGAGTTTATCACAGAGATGGGCGCCAATTGGTATGGCCGAGGTCGCCGCGGGCGAGGGGGCGTTGCACACGTGCAGGCTGCGGGCGGACTCGGCAAACAGGAAGTCGTGCACCAGGGCTCCGTCACGGGTCACGGCCTGGGCGCGTATGCCGGGCGGGCTCGGCTGCAGATCCGCTTCGGTGAGCTCAGGGCAGTAGCGTCGAACCACTTCCAGATAGGCGCTTCGGGAGCGGGAATTGCGAGCCTCTTCCAGGGCGAAACGCCAGTGGCGGGCCGCCATTCGCCAGAAGCCGGGAAAGCCCAGGCTGTCGCCGGCATCCCGAAAGGACTGACGCCAGCCGCCCTCGGCGCCGGTTCCATGGCCGTAGTTTTCGCGCCGCCATGCAAACACCGCATTGGGTCCCACGGTCAGGCGGCCATCCACCATGGGAGTCAGGTGAACCCCGAGAAACGGCATGTCCGGAGCGGGGACCGGATAAATCAGATGGCGCACCAGCGCGCGCTTCTCCGGTGGAAGCTGGTAGTACTCGCCGCGCACGGGGATGATGCGGAAGTCCACGGGAAGCCCCATGGCACGGGCCAGGCGGTCCGCCTGCAATCCGCCGCAGGCCAGCAGGTAGCGGCCCGTGTATTCGCCTAACGAGGTGTGCGCTATGACGTGCCGGGCGTTTTCCTGGAGCCCGTGTACCTGGCAACCCGTCACAATGCGGCCGCCCAGGGCCTCGAAATCAGCAGCAAACTGCCTGGCCACGGCCGGGAAGTCCACGATGGCGGTGCTGGGAACATGAATCGCCGCACGCCCGCTCACACTGGTTTCCATTTCCCCGAGGCGCGCAGCGTCCAGCCATTCGACCCCGAGCTCGTGCGCACCGGCTCGTTTGTAGAGTGCTTCGAGGCGGGGCAGTTCGGCGGCGCTGGTGGCAACGATGAGTTTGCCGATTTGCCGCTGGGAAATCCCCTTGGTCGCGCAGTACTCCAGGGTGGCCCTGGCGCCGGCCTGACAAAAACGTGCCTTGAAACTGCCCGGCGGATAATAGATGCCCGAATGGACAACTCCGCTGTTGTGGCCGGTCTGATGGCAGGCCAGGGATCGCTCCTTTTCCAGAACGACGATCCTGTGATCGGGATAGCGCTGTTGCAGTTGCCATGCGGTGGAAAGACCAACAATGCCACCGCCGATGATCACATGGTCATACTGCACTCGATTCTCCCGGGAATTGTTAAGGCCGCTGGATAATGCCAGACTTTGCACTTTCCCTCTATGCGCGACGAACTCTGCCCATGCTGCCCAGCTTGCGTTCCATGCCGAAGCCGGACTCGCTCCACCGGCGGTTTGCCGAGGCTCTGCACAACAGCGGCTTTGCGGGAGACATTAGCCTGGATTTCTCGAGCCGCGCGGTACAGTCCACTGACAATTCCATCTACCAGCGTTTTCCCCAGGGGGTGCTTTATCCCGCGGGAATCGAGGACCTGGTGCGCATTGCCCAGCTGAGCCAGGAGCCGGCTTTCCGTTCGGTCAGTTTGTGCCCACGGGGCGGCGGGACCGGAACCAACGGCCAGGCGCTGAGCAATGGCCTGGTGGTGGATTTGTCCCGCCACATGAACCGGATTTTGGAGATCAACGTCGCCGAGCGCTGGGCCAGGGTCGAAGCCGGAGTGGTCAAGGACCAGCTCAACGCAGCCGTCAAACCTTACGGGCTCTTTTTCGCCCCGGATCTTTCCACAAGCAACCGGGCCACCATCGGCGGCATGATCAACACGGACGCGTCTGGCCAGGGCTCTTGCCGCTACGGCAAAACCCGCGATCACGTGCTGGAGATCGACAGTGTTTTTCTGGGCGGAAGCCGGTGGAGGTCCCGCCCTCTGGAACCGAAGGAGCTGGAATCCGTTTGCGAGCGCGACGACAGGATCGGTGAAGTTCACCGCGTGGCCGCCGACGTTGAGCGGAGTGAGCGCGCACTGATCCAGGAGGTGTTTCCGCCACTCAACCGTAGTCTGAGCGGTTATGATCTTGCCCACTTGCGCGGCACGGACGATCGCTTCGATCTGAACAGTCTGCTCTGCGGGAGCGAGGGGACGCTGGGCTTCATTTGCGAGGCTGTGGTGAATCTGGAATTGCTGCCTCGCTTTACCGGCCTGGCGATCATTCACTATCGTAGTTTTGTGGGCGCCCTGAGGGACAGCCGCCGATTGATGGAAGCGGAGCCCACGGCGATTGAAACCATCGATGACAAGGTGCTGGAGCTGGCCCGGGGCGATTCCATCTGGTCCGAGCTCGAAGATTTTTTCCCGCAGCAGCAAACCAAGGCTGTCAACTTCCTGGAATTTTCCGCTCACTCCGAAGCGGAGTTGTCCGCTGCGCTGAACCGCATTTCGCTCCTTCTGAGGGAGAGCAGTGAGGCTGACCCGCTGTTTTTTACCACCACCCGGGACCGGAATGCCATCAATCGGCTATGGACGCTGCGCAAGCGAGCCGTGGGTTTGCTCGGGCGAACCCCCGGCAATCGTCGGCCCCTTCCGTTTGTGGAAGATACTGCGGTTGCGCCCGAGCGGCTCGCGGATTTTATCGAGGAGTTTCGGGCTATTCTCGACGCACGGGGCCTTCAGTACGGGATGTTCGGTCACGCCGACGCCGGCGTGATTCACGTGCGCCCCGCCCTGGATCTGCGCGATTCTGGTGCTGCTCAAACGGTTCGGGAAGTGTCCGATCAGGTTTTCGCGCTCACGCGCAAATACGGCGGCCTGCTGTGGGGCGAGCACGGCAAGGGCCTGCGGTCTGAATACGTGCCCGAGACTTTCGGCAAACTGTACCCGCAGCTGCAGAAGATCAAAGCGGCTTTCGATCCATTCAATCAACTGAATCCGGGCAAGATCGCGACCCCGGGCGACCCCTACCCGCTGACACGGCTGGACGAGGTTGCCACCCGCGGGAAAAGGGACCGGCTGATTCCCGCTGCCGTGTGGGAGGACTACCCGGATGTGGTTCACTGCAACGGCAACGGAGTCTGCTTCAACTGGGACCCGGACCAGAGTATGTGTCCTTCCTGGAAGGGCAGTCGGGAGCGGAAGTACTCACCCAAGGGTCGGGCCACTCTGATGAAGGAGTGGTTGAGTCAATTGGCCGAACAAGACTACTCCGCCCGCCGCAATGAGCGCGGCCAGCGCGGGGGCTTTCTTTCCCGCGCCCGTGCCTGGGCTGGCAAGGGCCAGGGGGATTTCTCCCAGGAGGTGTTCGACTCGATGGATCACTGCCTGGCGTGCAAATCCTGTGCGACCGGCTGCCCGGTGCAAGTGGATGTGGCCGCCTTTCGCAGCGTCTTTTTCAATCACTATTTTCGCCGCTACCTGCGGCCCTTGCGGCACCACCTGATCGCGCGCCTGGAGTCCATTCTGCCGGTGGCCGCGCGCGTTCCCCGCCTCTACAACCTGGCCACACAAAGTCGCCCCGGGAAGTTCTTTGCCCGGTCCGCGCTGGGCCTCACCGCGTTGCCTGCCATGGAAACAGGTCGCGATCGTGCCGGGCTTCTGGCCCGCATGAATGTCGGGACCGCGCGCGCGTCTGTCCTGAACGAGCTGAGTGCACGTGAAAAGGCCCGCTCGGTGATCCTGGTGGAGGACGTGTTCAGCCGTTACTTTGATCCGCAGTTGCTCCCCGATGTGTGCGCATTCCTGCAGACCCTGGGATATCGAATCTGGCTGGCGGATTCCATCCTTAACGGCAAGCCGCTGCACGTGCTGGGATTTTTGCAGGCATTCGAAAAAACCGCCCGCCGCACGGCACGGGAACTGGAAGAACTCTCGGCTTCCGGGGTGCCTCTTGTGGGTCTGGACCCTTCCATGACCCTGACCTTTCGGGACGAGTACCCCAAAACGCTCGGTGCGCGATGGACGTTACGAGTGCTGCTGTTGCAGGAGTGGCTGGCCGGAGAGGAAGAACACCTGCGTCGGTGCAGTAATCTGTTCGCCGCGGGTCGTTTTCGGCTGCTGCTCCACTGCAGCGAAGCCGCACTGGCCGCGGACAGTGCAAAGCAGTGGCAGACCATCTATGGTGCTTTGGGGTGCGAGCTGACAGTCGAACAAAGTGGCTGCTGCGGTATGGCCGGAACCTTCGGGCATGAGGCCAGCCATGCGGAGTTGTCTGAGCGCATCTACCGCCTGTCCTGGCAACCGAAGGTTGAGGCGGACGCTCCCACCGAACTGTGTGCAACCGGATTTTCCTGCCGCAGCCAGGCCGAGCGCTTCAGCGAGCGATCAGTCCCCCACCCCGTGCAAGTGCTGCTCGCCCGACGGCGCGCGGCGATGGGCGCCGCCGTCACGGTTTGAAAACAACGGTCTTGTTGCCATTGAGCAGCACCCGATGCTCCACATGCCACAGAACGGCGCGCTGAAGCACGATGGCTTCGATATCCCGTCCGATCTCCACCAGTTGCTCTGGCGTGTTGGCGTGGCTCACCCGCTCCACAGCCTGCTCGATGATGGGGCCTTCGTCCAGGTCGGAGGTGACATAGTGGGCGGTAGCGCCAATGAGCTTGACGCCCCGCGCGTAGGCCTGGTGGTAGGGCCGCGCGCCCTTGAAGCCCGGGAGAAACGAGTGGTGGATGTTGATGGCTCGCCCCGCCAGCGTGGTGCAGGCCTCGTCGCTCAGTATTTGCATGTAGCGGGCGAGCACCAGTAAATCACTCCCGGTATCCGTAAACAAATCCAGGATCTTCGCCTCCTGGTCGGCCTTGTTGCCGGGGCTCACGGGGAAGTGGTGAAAGGGCAGACCGTACCACTCCACCAGGTCGCGCATGGTGTTGTGATTGGAAACCACCCCCACAATCTCCACCGGAAGCGAGCCGAGTTTCCAACTGTTCAGAATGTTGTTCAGGCAGTGTCCCCACTTGGACACCGCAATCAGAATCCGTGGCCGGTAGCCTCGGTCGTGGAGCTCCCAATCCATTCCATAGTGGGAAGCTACAGAAGCGAATTGCTCCTGCAAGCGGGCAAGGGATTTTGCCTTGCCATCGCTGCTTTCGAACACGGTGCGCATGAAAAACTGGCAGCTGTCGCGATCCTCGAACTGGGAGGACTCACGGATGTTGAATCCCTGCTCGCAGAAGAAACCCGCAACCGTGGCGACAATGCCGGGCTGGTCCGCACAGCTGAATCGCAGAACCATCTCACTGCTCTGCCCGTCTGAAGTCTCGTTCATTCATGCTCCTGTCGTTGCGGCAAACGAAGCGCTCGCCTTGTATGCACTGCCTCACAGTTTTTGCGCGTATTCAGGGCCACAGCAAATTTCCACTTGTAATAAAAAGCAGGCTCCTCGTAATTTTCACAACGCGAGGCGCACGAAGAGCGGCAGTGGTTGAGCTAAACTCTGATGATAAGTTCATTTTCAGTCACCAAAACGGCCCGCCGGGGTCGACCTGTATGCGCATGGGCCCACCGTGCGGCACAGTTCTTTTTTCATGCCCGCGGAGGCGGAAATGGGTAGTTTTCTTGCACATCGCTGGGGAGTTGCAGCCAGCGCACGGAACGCGCCGTCGGTCGGAAGCAATTTCGCGCAGCGGGCCGGCCTGGAACTGAAGTTGCCTACCAAGCTCTAACCTAAGACCTTTGTCATGGAAAAGCAATTGGCATACGCTCACCCGATCAGAGGACTGGATCACATGGGCGGGTACACCTTGTCAGACGACAGCGCAGGACAGCCCCGGCGATTCGTCGGTGCGCTGGCAAAGTACGTGCTCACCGGCTGCCTCGCAGCCAGCCTTCCCGCGCTTGCCCAGCAGCCCCCCACCGAAGCCGATCAGCTCAGCCCCGCCTCCCCTGCATCCACGGGTTCCCTGCTACGCCCATCCGAGGGCGTGGAAGACTTTCGGGACGCAATCGCGCGCCTGGAAGCAGAACAAGGCGCGTGGGGCAGCGGGCTGGCCGAACAGCTCAGCGGCCTGGGGCAAAACTACCAGCTTCGGGGCCTGCACCGCGACGCCATCGCGATTTTTGATCGCGCCGTGCATGTCAGTCGCATCAACAACGGCCTTTATGACCTGAGCCAGGTGCCAATCATCGAACGCATGGTGGAGAGCCTGAAAGCCCGCGGCTTGTGGGAGGAGGTCCACAAGCGGCACCAGTACCTTTACTGGCTGCATAAGCGCAACTACGGGGCGGAAGATCCCCGCATGCTTCCAGTGATCGATCGGCTGGGTAAATGGTACATCAGCGATTACGCGCTCAACCCGCAGCGGCGGGTCATGACTCAGCTGGTGGATGCCCACGACCTGTTCCAGCACGCCATCCAGATCATTACAGGCACTTATGGACAGCAAGACCTCCGGCTTATCGAACCTTTGCGCGGTGTGGTCATGTCCAACTGGTTCTTCGCCAACTACCGCGGCGAAAACACGGTCACTGTATTGGAGCGAGAGCAGGTCGCCCGGGACCTGCAGGCCGATCAGGTCGCCTATGTGGAACAGGAAGACAACCGCCTGACTCAGTACTTGCGCAACAACTATGTGGACGGCAAGCAGGCGATCGAACAGATGGTGGAGATCTACTCCAACAGCCCCGATGCACCTCCCGGCGCCGCCGCTTACGCCAAGATCGAACTGGCCGACTGGCAGCAGCTGTTCGAACGGAGAAAAACCGCAGGAGACCTCTACAAGGAGGCTTACCAGGAGCTTGCCGCCAACGAAGCCACACGGGCGCAGGCGGAGAAGGTTTTTGACGAACCGGTGGCCCTGCCGGCTTTGGACCTGATCGAATCCGACCTGGAGCAGCCGGCAGAGACAGATGAGGCAGCGGAACCAATACGCTACGTTCTAGTCAGTTTTGATGTCAATCGTTTCGGGGAGGCGAAGAACATCGAGGTCGTGGAGTCCCAGCCAGAGGACGCCGAAGAACACTATGCCGAAGTGAAGCGCAGCCTGGAGGGCACCCGGTTTCGCCCACGCATGATCAACGGCGAACCGGTCGACACCGAAGGGCAGACGCAGAAGTTCGTATTCAGCGAGTCGTGAGTCGCTCAGGGCTTGGCAGGGGGGCGCAGCGCTCAGCCGGTTGTGGGCGGAGGAAAGGAAGGCTACATTAGCCGGATCAGCTCTTGGTGAAACCCGGCGCCACAGCCAACGGAAGCGAAACGACCGACACAGCCAAATAGGTGCACCCATGATCAGCCTGAGAGTCACCACGGTAGTCACGGCCTTTCTTTTGACGGGCTCATTGCTGAGCGCGTGCAAGACCAACTCCCCGCGGCCGCAACCGCCGCAGCAACAGACATCCATGCCCTCGCCCTCTTCTCCGAGCGCCTCCAGTTCGTCCAGTTCGAGCCAATCCAGCTCGAGCCAATCCAGCTCGAGCCAATCCAGTTCCAGCAGCTCCAGTTCGTCCCGCTCGCAAAGCTCTTCATCCATGCCGTCGCCCGGCGCGTCCAGCCCCGGCGCCAGTGCACCGTCTGGTACGCCACAACAAACGGCGACGCAGAGCGGTACCGCCGGTTCCCGCTCCCAGGCTTCGCTTCCCCAGGGGCAGAGCGGTTCTCAGGGGGGCAGCCAATCTCAAGGGACGCAATCTGCCGGCACTCAATCGCCCGCAGCCGCGGGAGAGTACGCGAGCCAGCAAGGCGCTCAACCCGGAGCGCAAGGCGATCCAGCCGGTGACCAGGGCGGTACCGAGTATGCCCGGGACGCCCAGCCGGGATCGCCAGGCGAGGCCAGCGCTGATCAAGGGGTCGCGGACACGGCTCAAGCGGGGCCGCAGTCGCCCACCGATGAGATCGACTTTTCCGAGGAAACCGCCACCGGCAGCTCTGCGCGCGCCGACGGTCAAAACCAGAGCCAGCCGGGCCAGACCGCTTCTGCCGGTGGGGCGCCCGGCGGCAACCCACAAACGGGAGAACCCGGCCAGCCAGGCGGCGCTTCCGCCAGCAGCTACGAAGAACGGGTGGCGATCCTCGACAGGCAACTTGAGGGCTCCATGGGGGATTACGATGGCATGATTCTCCGTGAGCGCCGCAAAGTGCTGACCGACGGGAGCGAACAGGGCAGCGAAGAACAGGTGGAAGATTTCGATCGCAGCGTGGCTTATTACGAAGAAGGCGATCTGGGTGATGAGGACGGAAGCCAGGGCGGAGCTCCAATGCCGCCCGGCGGCTCGACAGGCTCCGGCGGCGAGGAACAAACGGTTGCCCAGGCGGGTGGCCATCCCAACGGATCTGACGCAGGTGGCCCGGGGCGGGCCAACGACGCGGCCTATGCGCCCCCCTCCGACATTCCCAGTGGCGATGATGATGACGTTGTCGCCCGCCAGATCCGGGAAGCGGCCATGCACGAGGACGATCCCGAATTACGAGAGAAATTATGGGACGAGTATCGCAAGTACAAAGAGCAGACGCGCTGACCCGGACTCCCTACCAGCGGCTGTGGCTTTGTATTTTCTGTCTGCTGGTGAGTCTGCTGGGCGCGTGTTCCAGCCAGATCGTCAAGACTGCCAACCACGTTGCGGTGGATCGAGAAACCGACGCCTTGCCGGAGAATCAGCTTCTGGACGTAGGGGTGCAGGTCTTCGGCACCGGACTGGACCTGGTGCCCGATGACGATGACCTGCTGATTTTTCCCGAAGTGCGCAAAGCCGAATCCCGCTTCATGCCCCATCAGTTGATGGAGGCCCTGCAGAGCAGCGCCGCCTGGGGGGCTGTGCGGGTGGTTCCGGAAGCGCACGACGCCGTGGATGTTCTCGTACAAGGAGACATCATCCAATCCGATGGAGAGATGCTGCTTCTGCGGGTCAAGGTGACCGATGCGAGCGGTCGGCTATGGTTCGAGAAAATCTACGAGGGTCTGGCAAGCAAGTATGCCTACGAACGCCGCCTGGGCAGTGCGGCGTTGAAAGCCGACCCCTTCCAAGGCGTTTACAATCAGATCGCCAACGACATGCGGGAGTACCGGGAGCAACTGAACGGCCAGCAGCTTGTTGATATCCGCACCATCTCCGAGCTGCGCTTCGCCCGGGATTTCGCGCCCGATGCATTCGGCGGCCACCTCCGTGAGAACGATGAAGGGCGATATGAAATAACGCGATTGCCCGCCGCGAACGACCCCATGCTGGCCCGTATCCGCCGGATTCGGGAACGGGACTATCTGTTTGTGGATACCATGCAGCAGTATTACGGAAATTTTGTTCGGGAAATGGACCGGCCTTATCAGGAGTGGCGCAAACAAACCTATTCCGAGGTCATGGCCATGCGGGAGCTGCGCCGCACTGCGCGCAACCGCACCATCGCCGGCGTGGCGGCCATTCTCGGGGGGATCGCCGCTGCGGGAAGCAGCGGGTCTTCCGCCGCCGCTGGCCACGTTGGTTTGATCGGTGGTGGCTATCTGGTTAAAAGTGGTTTTGATAAGGGCTCGCAGGCGAAGATCCACGTCGAGGCCCTGCAGGAGCTTGGCGACTCTCTCGAAGCCGAGATCCAACCCCGCGTGATTGAACTGGAGGACCGCTCCATTACTTTGTCCGGCACAGTAGAAAACCAGTACGATCAGTGGCGGGAAATACTAAAAGAAATTTACCGGGCCGACACGGGTGGTGCGCTGCCCGCACCCTCCGGGGTTCAGGAATAAACTCCTGCCCGGGCGCTGCGCTATGCTGGCGCTGCGCCCGCAACAAGAAAGACCCTCATCAGACTGATATTTGACGAGCCATGGCAGACAAGCACCAAAAACTTCCTGACGACGACGCGATTGCGCCGTTTGAAGTGACCCTGAACGCGCAGCCACAGGCGGGCCAGTCCCGTTCCGGTCCGGGCGCGGTATGGCGCGACTATCGGTGGGCGATCATCGGGCTGGGACTGTCTGCGCTTGCCCTGGTGGCGGTCGTCTTCTTTCTGCCCGGTGTGGTTACGCCTGTGGAACGCCCCCAGGTCAGTCGCCAGACAGCGGAGCAACCCTCCGCCCAGGAGCAGGTGCGCGGACCCAGCGAATCCCCGTGGCGGGACGCACAGTTGGCCAAGGCGCGGCGGGAAGCACAGGACATACTGCAAAAGCTGCTTGAAAAGCAGGAGGCCCTGGAGGAAATCGGCGTCGGCCACTGGGCGGCGGAGGACTATGCCCGGGCCACGGAACTGGCCGAGACAGGCGACCAGCGCTACCAGGAGCGAGCCTTCGAAGAGGCGCAGTCCCTTTACCAGAACAGCCTCGCGCAATTCGAGCAGTTGCTGGAACGCAGCGAGGAGGTCTATCGGTCTGCCCTCGCCAGCGGTGAGCAAGCCATCGAAGCCGGTGATGCTTCCCGGGCTCAGGAGCAATTCCAGTTGGCCGCCCACATCAAGCCGGATGCCGGAGCCGTCACCGAAGGGTTGCAACGGGCGCGGGTGCTGGAGGACGTACTGGCGCGGCTCAATGCGGGCGAAAAACTGCAACGCAAAGGAGAGTTGGAAGCCGCCCGGCAGGAGTTCCTGGCGGCGTTGAAGCTCGATGACCAAAGCGCTCCGGCCCGGAAGGCCTTGCAGGACCTCGAACAGGCCCTTGCGGATCGCGACTTCGGCCGCCACATGTCCACCGGCTTTGCGGCCATGAGCAATAGCGAATACCCCGCGGCAATTGCCGCCTTCGAACAGGCCTTGGAACTTCGGCCCGGCGCCGAAGATGCCAGGGCCGCCCTGACCCAGGCCCGCAACGAAAGTACACAGACCCGGCTGCAGGCCCTGTTGCAGAAAGCCCGGTCCCATGAGGCGGCGGAGCAGTGGCAGTCCGCCGTGGAGCAATATGAAGCAGCACTGAAGCTGGACAAGAACCTGGTGGAAGCCCGGGTCGGCAAGATCAGGGCGGGCACACGGGCGGATGTTGATCGCAGGCTGGAGGCCATCCTGGCCAAGCCGGAGCGCCTCAACACCCCCAGCGTTCACGACGAATATCAGGCTTTCTACCAGGAGGGGCTGCAGATTCGCGATTCCGGCCCACGCCTTAATCAGCAACTGGAGCAGTTGGCCGAGGCGCTGCAACTCGCCCGGCAGCCGGTCACCGTACAATTCCAATCGGACAATGCCACCCAGGTCACCATCTACCGGGTGGGCCAGCTGGGCAGCTTTGTACAGACCGAACTGACCCTGAAGCCGGGAACCTATACCGCGGTTGGCACGCGGGAAGGGTACCGGGATGTCCGACAGGAGTTCACCGTTTCAGCCGCCCAGCCCATTCCCGGTCCCATCACCATCCAATGTGAGGAGAAAATCAGCCAGGGATGAGCAGCGTCGAGCAAGCACAGCAGGATGCGCGGCGCGAAGGAAACGCCAGCGGTACACCAGGCCAGGAGGACCTGCCTGCGCACGGCGAGGTGATTCAGCCCGCCGATTTCACTCCCCTGCACGGCCCGCTCAAACGGCGGCGTGCGCCCGTTCGCCCCATCCATCTGGTGCTCGGCGTCAGCTTGCTGGTGCTGGCGCTGGTGGCCGGTTTTCTCTTCAGCGCCCGCTCTGTTTTTATCCAGGTGGAGCCGGAACACGCCCGGGTAGACCTTGATGGCGGGCTGCACTTCTCAGTGGGTGAAGGTTATCTGCTCCTTGGCGGCGATTACCGTTTAAGCCTCACAGCCGAGGGCTATCACCCGGTACAAACCTCCATTCACGTGGAAGACGAGCAGAACCAGACTTTCCGCTTTGCGCTGGAGAAGCGTCCCGGGCATCTGACAGTAAAAGCTCCCGTGGACGAACCCGGCGAGGTGTGGATTGACGGCAAACAAAGGGGCAGCCTCAACCAGGTGATCAGTGACCTCCCCGCCGGTGCGCACCAGTTGCAAATCGTCACGGAACGCTACAAACCGTTTTCCCGCTCGATCCAGATTACGGGCCTCGATCAGCACCAGGATCTGCAAGTGGAACTGGAACCCGCCTGGGCGAATGTGGAGCTTCGCAGCGAGCCCGAAGGCGCCGAGGTGACAGTGGACGGACAGGTGATCGGCGAGACGCCCCTGACGGCGGAGTTGCTGGAGGGTGAACGAAGCGTCGCCATGAAGCTGCCGGGCCATAAGGCATGGGACGAAATTCTGGAAGTGGAGGCCGGCGAGACCCTGGCCCTACCATCTGTTGCACTGGAGCCCGCCGACGGGCTGGTGATGGTGGAGTCCAGCCCGGCTCAGGCAAGCATCACCGTCAACGGCGACTATTACGGGCTGACTCCCCGGGAGGTGTCCCTGGCGCCCGGCAAGAGCTACGAGATCACCCTGTTCAAAGAGGGCTACGAGCCCGCCCAGAGTCAATTGCAGGTGGAATCCGGACGCGAGCAAAGCGTGGAACTGCAACTGACTCCCAAACTGGGGCAGGTCCGGGTGACCGCCTCCCCTGAGGACGCCCTGCTCTACGTCGACGATCGATTGATGGGACGGGCGAACCAGACCCTGGAACTTCCGGCACGGCAGACCCGCATCGCGGTCAAAAAGGACGGCTACGCGGATTATCAGACCACGGTGCAGCCCCGCCCCAACTTCGATCAGTCCCTGGAGGTGAAACTGCTGACTGCAGAGGAAGCCAAGTGGGAACACATACCCGAAACCATTACCACCGAAGCCGGGCAGAACCTCAAGCTGTTCCGTCCGCAAGCCACCTTCACCATGGGCAGTTCCCGGCGTGAACAGGGTCGCCGCGCCAACGAGGCCATGCGCGATGTGGCGCTCAGCCGCCCGTTTTATCTGGGGACTCACGAAGTCACCAACCGTGAGTACCGGCAATTCGATCCGGAACATTCGTCCGGCCATGCCAAGGGGGAAAGCCTGGATGGCGAAGATTATCCGGTGGTACGGATCAACTGGCAGCAGGCGGCACTTTACTGCAACTGGCTGTCGGAGCAGGAAGGGTTGCCCGCTTTTTACCGGGTGGAGAATGGCACGGTGACCGGCTTCAATCCCGAGGCCACCGGCTACCGGCTGGCCACCGAGGCGGAATGGGCCTGGGCCGCGCGCTACAGGAACGGCGAGATGCTGAAGTTTCCCTGGGGTCCGCAGTTGCCGCCCACGGAAAAAAGCGTGAATATCGCGGATCGCAATGCCGCACCCCTGGTAGGCTACGTCCAGCCGGCTTATGACGACGGTTATGCGGCCACGGCCCCGGTGGGAAGTTTTGCCGCCAACCCCAGGGGGCTTTACGATCTGGCGGGAAATGTGTCCGAGTGGGTGAACGATTTCTATGAGATCGCCGTCAGTCTTTCCACCAAGGCGGAGCAGGACCCATTGGGGCCCACCGAGGGCTCCTACCACGTGATTCGCGGCTCCAGCTGGGCTCACGGAGGCGTAACGGAACTGCGGTTGTCGTTCCGGGACTACGGCGATCAAGGTCGCAGCGATCTCGGATTCCGGATCGCGCGCTTTGTAGAGTAAGGGTTTGAACGGGTGCTCGAAAGCCATGCAATGGCCGGGTTTTCGAAGGCGGAATACTTGATTCACTGACACGGGTTGCCAATGAGCAGACTGATGATTCGCAGTGCAGTGGTTGCCGGGTTACTGTTTCTCTCCCCTGGGGCACTGGCCCAGCAAGAGGAAGAGTCGGCCCCTGTGACGGAGGAAAGCCGCCAACAAAAGGCGGAAGAGCCGGCAGAGCAGGACCAGGAAACCTCCGCCGAGGATAAAGAGGCCGAAGTCACTGAGCCGCGGCGTGGCTCCGACCGCTTTGTTCCTTCGGAGGAAATCTCTGAGGACCTGTCCGTGTCGTTTCCGGTCGACATTTAAGGGCCGCTTTGCCGGATGTCAGTGGCATCCAGGATGTGGAACCCATGAGACAGCCTGGAGATATGTGCCGCATGAAAATCTTCGTGCGGTGGTCAATTAAAAGAACACGGGGCAGTGAGCGATGAAGAAAACCACCCACATCGAATTTCTGTATCAGCTCTTCGCGCTGATACTGTCCTTCATCATCGTGCACACGATCTACGTGGCCATGATCCGGCCCAATGCCGATGCAATCCTGCAGGAACAACTCGATCGCCAGGAAGCCGGCGAGGATTATGTGGTCCAGCGCTCCTGGTACGTCGTGATGAAAGACTACGAACAGGAGGCCTGCTTCGTTCTCATGTTCTGGGCCATGGCCATCATGGGCTACAAAGCCAAGCGCGCGCTGGATGAACGGCAGATGTTCCAGCGACCGCTGCTGAACGTGGCGGAGGGCACCAGCATCCTGCCCGAGGATGCGCGGGAGATGTCCCGGCCCATTCAGGCACTGCCGGATTCGCAGCAGAACCTGCTTGTGCCCCGCGCTCTTCTGACGGCCTTGCAGCGTTTCGGGTCCACCCACAACATTGCGGATGTCTCCCACTCCGTAAAGGAAGTCTGCGAGACGGAATCCGACCGGCTGGACAGCGAGCTGGCCATGGTTCGTTACATCGCCTGGGCCATCCCTTCCATTGGCTTCATCGGGACCGTGCGCGGCATCGGCGAGGCACTGGGGCAGGCCCATCGCGCGGTGGAGGGGGACATTGCCGGGGTGACCGTTAGCCTGGGTGTGGCTTTCAACTCCACCTTTATCGCTCTGGTAATCAGTATCGTCATCATGTTCTTTTCCCATCAGTTGCAATTGCTGCAGGAAAAAACGGTGCTGGATACCCAGAACTTTCTCGACAACAAACTGATTCGCCACCTGCGGGTACGCGAACAGGCGCAGGTCGCCTGACGTCTGTCGACTCCGCCAGCCTGGCCACCGAGGGTTGAACAGCAATGACCGTTGGCATTATTGAACTGAACGACGCCGGGGTCCGGGTCGCCGGGGGCGACCGCGGGACGGAGTTTACGGAAAGCCCGGGCATGGCCGTCATCAATCGCAAGGGCCTGTTGCTGGGCGACGCAGCCATGCGTCAGTCCCGACTCCAGCCGCTACAGACCAACAGCCTGTTCTGGCACCGCCTGAGCGCCGAACCTCTGCCGATTCAAAGCAATCAGCATCGCCATCACGCGGATCTGGCCTTCAGTCACCTGCTCGCTCTGCATCAGGATATTCCCGAGTGCCAGGAAGTGGTTTTTGCCCTGCCGGGCAGTTTCAGCCGGACGCAAATGTCCCTTCTGCTCGGCATTGCCGGTCAATGTCCCTTCAAGGCTGTTGGGCTGATTGACAGCGCAGTTGCCGCCAGCGCTCTCCACGCCACGGCCGGGCGTGTGCTGCACGTGGACCTTCAGCTGCATCAATGTGTTTTCACCCTGCTGCAGCGCGACGGTGACCTGCGCCGGCAGCAAGTGGAGGTGTTGCCCAACGCGGGCCTGCTGAGCCTGCGCGAGCGTTGGGCAAAGGTGGTGGCAGATCAGTTCATCGATCAGTCCCGCTTCGATCCGCTCCACAGTGCGGAGACGGAACAGGCACTGTATGATCAGCTGCCCACCTGGATGCGCCACTACGGAAAATCCGGCGAGCAGTTCCTGGAAGTGGGTGGCAAGAACATCAAGCTCGCGCGGGAAACTTTCATTCGCGCAGTGGAACCTCTCTACAGGCAGATTGCCGAGCGGGCCGGCGACCTGCACGGCTCCGGGACTCAAGTGCTGCTGAGTGATCGCCTGGACGCGCTGCCAGGGCTGACGGATATTTTTCGCCAGACCCTCAACTCTCCTGCCGAAGCCCTTCCGGGCACGGCCGTGTTCGCGGGCATCGAAGAGAACCAGGAACTGATCAGGGGTGAACCGGGCCAGCTTAGTTTTGTGCAGGCGCTGCCCGCCAGGGCGAAAGCCTCCGCCCCTGCGCCTGCCGAGAACTCGGCCCCGGAGCGCCACGCCACCCATTTGCTGCTCGGCGACCGAGCGTATCCGGTCGACGAAGAACCTCTGTACTTGGACCTGCGACGACAGGTTGTGAGCAGCCACGGCGACATCCAGGCTCAGTTCAGCCTTCGCCGCCAGGGTGAGGGCATCGCCCTCCTCCCCCTCAACGGCAGCACGATCACGGTAAATGGGGCGACGGACAGGGAATGGCTCGCGCGGGACAACGCCGTGCTCGGCTGCGGCGACTCCCTGGAGATTGAAGGCGCACGGCATCCCTTGCTGCTCATCGAGGTGCTGGAAGGCCATGGCTCGGCGTAGGCATCGTTTTTCCACCTTCAGTCTTTCCTTCCTCGACATCATGTCCTGCGGCTTCGGTGCGGTCGCACTGATTTTTCTCATCATCAAACACGACGCCAACACCCAGGTGGAGGTGGAAAACCAGGAGTTGCTGGCCGAAGTCAGCATGCTGGAAGAAGATGTTCGCGACGGCCGCGACCAACTGGTGAAGGCGCGCAACACAGTGTCGCAACTGGATCAGGAGTTGGCGGAGGCCCAGGGACTGGCCCGCCGAATCAACGAAAACCTGCGCGCCGCCCGCGAGCGGATTGCCGAGTTGGACGACAATGCGGACGACCAGCAGATCAAGGACCTGGAAGCACAGCTCGCAGCAGCGAGGCAGCGGCGGGAGGAGCTGGAGGAGCAGCGGGTTCAGCAGGGAAACGACGTCCGCCGGTTTGTGGGTGAAGGAGAACGCCAGTACCTGACGGGGCTGAAATTGGGCGGAGCCCGCATACTGATTCTGGTGGACGCGTCGAGCAGCATGCTGGACGATTCCCTGGTCAACATTATCCGGCGGCGCAACATGTCCGATGAGGTCAAGCGCCTGTCGCCCAAATGGCTGCGGACGGTGGAAACCGTGCAGTGGCTGACCGCGCAACTACCGAAGCAGAGTAGTTTTCAGCTCTATACCTTCAACACCGAGTACAGCTCCACCAAGGCCGACAGCGAAGGAACCTGGCTCAGCATCGGTGACGGCGCCGTGCTGGAAGAGGCCGTTCTCAATCTGCAGAAGGTCGTGCCACGGGGAGGTACCAGCCTGGAGAATGTGCTGTACGGCATGCGCGAGTTCGACCTGCCTCCGGACAATATCTATCTGATCACCGACGGCCTGCCAACCCAGGGCCGCGAACGACCCCGGCGGGGCACGGTGACCGGGAGCGAGCGGGAAAAGCTCTTTGCCCGCGCGGTGGAGCAGATTCCCTACGGCGTTCCTGTCAACGTCATTTTGCTGCCCATGGAAGGCGATCCGATGGCCGCGGCGGCCTATTGGAACCTGGCGCTGAACACCGGCGGCTCCTTCCTCACCCCGTCGGAGGACTGGCCATGAGGCGGGCACGACGAGACAGCGGCGAGTTGAACATCTCGTTTCTGGACGTGATTTGCTGCGGCTTCGGCGCCATCGTGTTGCTGCTGATCATTGCCAAAACCGTGGAGCCCCTGGTCCTGGAATCCACGGCCGTCAACCTGGACGGCAAAGTGGCCGCCCTGCAGGAGGAGCTGTTCGAGATCCGCGGTGAAACGGCAGTCTTTAACCGGGACATGAACGCCAAGCACGAACAGCTCTCCCGGGAACGGGAGCGGATCGCCATCCTTCGCACGGAACTGGCGGAATTGGAGGCCCGGCAGGCCAAGGAAGCGCAAACCACAGCCTCCAGCAGTACCTACCGGGGCGAGTTGGAGCTTGCGCTGCAGTCCCTGACCGAAGAAATGGAGCGCCTGCTGGCAGGCATGACCCGCCAGAACGACCTGATCGGAGGCATACCCGTCGACAGCGAATACGTTATTTTCATCATCGACACCTCGGGCAGCATGTTCGAGAACGCGTGGCCGCGGGTGATGGACGAGATGGTGAACGTGCTGGATATTTATCCCGAGGTAAAAGGGCTTCAGGTGCTCAATGACATGGGCGAATACATGTTCCCGAGCTTTCGGAACAAATGGATTCCCGACACGCCGGGGCGGCGCGACGCCATTTTGCAGAGACTGCGAAACTGGAATGCCTTTAGCAACTCCAGTCCGGTGGAAGGTATTCAGATGGCGGTGCGAACCTTTTATGATCCCGACAAGAAGATCAGCATCTATGTGTTTGGCGACGACTTGATGGCCAATCACTCCATCGGCCAGGTGGCGGACACCATCGACCGCATTAATCGGCGCGGCATGAGCAAGGAGCCGCTGGTGCGTATTCACGGGGTGGGCTTCCCGGTTCTGTTCCAACTGGCGGCGCCTCATCAACAGGAATCCGCCAAACGCTTTGCCGCCCTGATGCGCGAAGTAACCCAGCGCAATGGCGGCACCTTTGTGGGACTGAACGATTACCGGTCGGAGCAACAGCGGTAGCAGCCTCCGCGCCCACCAATTCAGACGAGTGAGGACAGATGACACACAGCACTGCACTACACGGACTTCGCCTCGCCATTCTGAGCGGCTGCCTTCTTCTTGGCGCCTGCACACACACGCTGATTGTGGAAGGCGATTTTCCCTCGCCACTGGTGGGGGAAATGCCGATTACGCTGGGAGTTCACTATCCCGAAGGATTCAGCGACTATCGTTATGTTGAACAGAGTGAAGACCGGGCCAAGTGGATTATTGACATGGGCGAGGCTCAGACGGAAATGTTCAGTGCCGTGTTGCCGGGCATGGTCGATCAAGTGCGCGTTCTCAATGGCATCCCGGCCGGCGAAGCGGGCCGGCCGGGTGTGGATCTGATTATTCAGCCGTCCATGGCCGAATTGCAGTACACCCTGCCCAGTGAGACCAAGGTCAAGGTGTACGAGATCTGGCTCAAATACAACGTGCAGGTGTTCGATCCGCAGGGCACGCTGATTGCGGATTGGATACTGACCGCTTACGGCAAAACGCCCAGCGGCTTCATGCAATCGGATGAAGCCGCACTAAACCAGGCGGTAGTGGTCGCATTGAGGGATGCGGGGGCGAACCTCTCCCTCAACTTCGGCAACATTCCCGAAGTTCGCGCCTGGCTCGCCCAGAGATGAAACGTCAGGGTCGTCCGCAGGAGGGCACAATGAAAGATTCAACGCTCGCATTTAACAACTTCCGGTGGCTGCCTCCCCTGGTCGTCCTGCTGGCGCTCCTTTCCAGCGCATGCACCTCCGTGACCATCGACCATTACTCCAGCGGGCAAGCTGCGCTGGGGGAGGACGAAACCGTGGTAGTCCTCGGGCGCCGGTTCGCCAGTAACTATGACACGGAAGAGGATCTGATCAACTGCGTCGGCAGTACTCTGGGTCGTGGCCGATCCGGGGTTAACGTGATCCCCGAACAGGAGTTTGTGGATCGTCTCTATCCCTGGTTCGAACCACGTACCGCGCCAATGCGGGTCAGCGCCCTGCAAAATCTGGTGAAGCAGGAACAGATCGCCGCCGTCATGAAGGACTACAACATCCGCCATATTATCTGGATTGACGGGAAGACCGAGACCACTGACAGCTCCGGCTCCATCGGGTGTTCCATCGGTGCCGGCGGCGCGGGTTGCTTCGGCTTCGGCACCTGGGATCAGGAATCCACCTACGAAGCCTCCATCTGGGATTACGAGAAGCAAACCTTGCTGGGCAAGGTGAGCACCGATGCCGCGGGCACCTCCTACATGCCTGCGCTTATTGTTCCCATCCCCATCATTGCACGGGTCCAGGCAAGCGCCTGTCGGGGAATGGCGGAACAGTTGCGGGCCTTCTTCACTCCGGAGAGAACAGGGGAAGTCACTCAACAATAAACTGCGCAATGAAATTCGGGAGACTTTGTAGCCCATGAATCCACAGCTGGAACACCGACCTTTAACCCGGCTACTCCTTCCTGCCGTAATGCTTCTTCTCGGCCTGGGCGGGTGCGCCATGAATCCTGCGACGGGTGAGGCGGACTTCGTACTCATGTCTGAATCGCGGGAGATCGAGATCGGCCAGGAGATGCACGAGAAGTTAATGGCCAGCGCGCCGATCTACGAGGATGAGGAGCTCCAGGCCTACCTCGAACAGGTGGGCCAGAAAGTTGCGGAAAACGCCGACCGGCCAGACCTCGACTACACCTTCACAATCATCGACAGCCCGGACATCAATGCTTTCGCCTTGCCCGGGGGCTTCGTCTACGTCAACCGCGGGCTGTTGGGCTACCTGCAATCCGAAGCGCAACTGGCGGCGGTACTCGCCCACGAGATCGGCCACATTACCGCGCGGCACGGTGTGCGTCGCGATACGGCGCAGAAGGGGGCCGGCATCGGGACTGGCATTCTTTCAGTGCTGTCGGTATTAACGACGGGAACCAACGTGGTGGGTGATGTCGCCAACCTGTACGCCAGTGCGGCCGTCATGGGCTACGGCCGGGAGATGGAGCTCGAAGCTGACCGCTTTGGTGCCCAGTACCTGTACAACAGCGGCTATGATCCGCAAGCGATGGTGGAAGTCATTGGCGTGCTCAAAAACCACGAGCGGTTCATGCGCCTGAAAGCTCAGGACCGTGGTGAAAAGCGACAAACCTACCACGGCGTTTTCTCCTCTCACCCGCGCAACGACGAGCGCCTGCGCCAGGTCGTGGGCGAAGCCGGCAAACTGGCCGAGGGCGGCGAATACGCCCGTGAGCAGATTAGATTCCGTCAGAAGACGGAGGGTCTCGTGTTCGGACGCAACTTCAAAGCGCCCGAGCCGCAGGACCAGGACCCGCGCCGTTACGTTCACGCGCGCCTGGGTTTCACCCTGCTCTTCCCCGAAGGCTGGGAAGCACAAAACCAGCGCAGTGCCATCGTCGCCACGCCGGATGACGATGCCGCCCGCCTCACCCTCGAGGTGGACCGGCTGCAGAGCAATATGGCGCCCAGCCAGTACATACGCAGCAAGCTCGGCATCAATCTGCTGACGAAATCCGAACCCTTCAGTCAGTTCGGGCTGATCGGTCACACGGGGCTCAGGCGCCCCGAAGGGGAGGGCCACCCCGAACGGATCGCGGTCCTCTATCAGGGCAACCGTGTGTACATCTTCACCGGCACCGTCAACAAAGCTGACCCGGAGAACGACTACGACGCCCTGTTCCTGGAGAGCATTCGCAGCTTCCAACCCATTCGGGTTGCGCCCGCGAACAACCAGCAGCCCAAGAAGATCCACTATGTCCGTGCCAACGAGAACACCACCTTTGCGGCTTTGGCACGACTCTCGGGAATCAGGCCCTATGCCGAGGAGGAATTACGCCTGCTCAACAATTACTATCCGAGCGGCGAACCCGACCCCGGGGAATGGATAAAAATAGTCAAGTAAGGTCATTGAGGCTGGCAAAAGCCGCACTGAGCCGTTAGTGTATTTGGTCGGCCACCGCCGCTGGGTGGCCCCATTCTCGCGTTCATCTCTGAGAGGCGTACGCCGCAAAAGCGCCCTAATAAATAACAATTATGTAGTTCTGGAGATTCCCATGATTAATAGCACAATGATGAATGTCCCCCTGGTCCTGACCTCGGTGATGAATTTCGCGGAGAAAGTCTACGGGTCGTCCGAAATCGTCTCCATCACAGCAGATAACCCCCGCCATCGCTATACATACCGGGACGCTTTCCGGCGCGTGCGTCAGCTCGGCAATGTATTCCGAACCCTCGGCGTGGAGATTGGCGAATCGATCGGCACCATGGCCTGGAACGATTACCGGCATCTGGAGCTCTACTACGCCACAGGGGCCTCAGGCCTGGTCTGTCACACGGTCAATCCGCGCCTGTTTGCACACCAGTTGGAATTCATCATCAATCACGGGGAAGACAAGTGGCTCTTCCTGGATCCGGCGTTCGTACCCATCATCGAAGGCATTCAGGATCAACTTCCGAATGTGAAAGGCTTCGTCGTACTCACCGATGAGGCGCACATGCCCGAAACAACCCTGCGCAACGTGAAGTGTTACGAAACTCTGCTGGCCGCTGAATCCGACCAGATCACGTGGCCGGAATTGGATGAGAATCATCCCTGCTCCATGTGTTACACCTCCGGTACAACCGGCGACCCGAAAGGTGTGGTGTACAGCCATCGCTCTACGGTGTTGCACGCCTATGCCGCGGCACTCCCCGACACCTTTGGCGTATCCGTGCGGGATGTGGTGCTGCCCATCGTGCCCATGTTCCACGTCAATGGCTGGGGGCTGGTGTACGTGGTCCCCATGACCGGTGGCAAGCTGGTTCTGCCCGGGCCGAAGATGGGCGATGGGGAAGCCATTTGCGAACTGATCAATAGTGAGAAGGTCACCCTGAGCGCCGGCGTTCCCACTGTATGGCTCGCGCTGATCAATTATCTGGAAAGCAAGGGTGCGACGGTGGACAGCCTCCAGCGCATTACGGTTGGCGGCGCCGCCTGCCCGCTGTCCATTATCACCACCATGCGTGAGAAGTTCGGCGTCGAAGTGCGCCATGCCTGGGGCATGACGGAAACGAGTCCGCTGGGAACCTACAACACCCCCAAACCGGGCATGGAGGGTCTGCCGGAGGCCGAAATGGATGCCATTCGCCTGAAGCAGGGCCGCCCGATTTTTGGTGTGGAACTGCGCATTACCGACGAGAACAACCAGGAACTTCCCTGGGACGGCAAGAGTTCCGGTGCAGTCAAGGTTCGCGGCCCCTGGATCACCGGTGGCTACCACAAGTCGGAAAACGCCGCCGTGGATGAGAACGGCTGGTTCGAAACCGGGGACGTGGCCTGCATCGACCCGGAGGGCTACATGCTGATCACCGATCGAACCAAGGATGTGATCAAATCCGGCGGTGAATGGATTTCCTCCATCGAGTTGGAGAACCTGGCAGTGGACCACCCCCAGGTGGCGGAAGCTGCTGTAATCGGCGTACCTCACCCCAAATGGACCGAGCGCCCCCTCCTGCTGGCCGTGTTGAAAGAAGGCGCGTCCCTGAGCACGCAGGAGTTGCTGGACTGGTACGAGGGCAAGGTCGCCAAATGGTGCATTCCTTCGGACTGCGAGTTTGTCGCTTCGCTACCTCATACCGCGACGGGTAAACTCAGCAAGAAGGATTTGCGTGAAGAGTTCAAGGACTACGAATGGTCCGATATCGAGCAAGAACCCAGGGAAACTGTATGACTGCAGAACTTCAATCCATCAGCAACCAGGTGTCGCCGGAAGAGTGGCAGATGCGCGTTGATCTGGCGGCCCTCTATCGGATTGTCGCCATGTATGGTTGGGATGATCTGATTTTTACTCACCTTACCGCCCGGGTACCGGGCGGCGAACATCACTTCCTGATCAACCCTTACGGCTGCCTGTTCGAAGAGATCACCGCATCAAGCCTGGTGAAAATCGATCTGGACGGCAACAAGGTGATGGACTCACCCTACGATATCAATCCGGCGGGGTTCACGATTCATTCGGCTATTCACGAAGCCCGCGAGGACGCCACCTGTGTCATGCACTTGCATACGCGCGCCGGTATCGGGGTATCCGCCCAGAAGAATGGCCTGCTGCCCATTTCGCAACAGGCCTCGGTGGTCATGAACAACCTCTCGTACCACGATTACGAGGGCATCGCGCTGAACCCCGCCGAGAAGGAGCGTCTGGTTGCGGACCTTGGCAGCAAAAAGTTGATGATCCTGCGCAACCACGGCACTCTGGCCCTGGGCCGCAGCGTTGCGGGTACCTTTCTGGCCATGTACACCCTGGAAACGGCCTGCCAGGCGCAAATCGCCGCCCAAGCCGGCGGAGCCGAACTCGTGATGATTCCTCAGGACATCATTGACGGTGCCATGAACACCAGCAAGACCACCACCAAGAACAAGGGCGGCAACCTGGCCTGGCCGGCATTGTTGCGCAAGCTCGATCGGCTGGACCCTTCTTACAAGACCTGACGTCCGGACCTCCCGGGCCGGTCAAGTCGCGGCTCCGTTTTCGAACACTCATCCCCAAAAAAAAAAAGGGCTGCCTCTGGCAGCCCTTTCTCGTCTCGAATCTTCGGCTTCAGGAATTGCCTTCCGTCTTGTCGATGATCTTGTTCGCCTTGATCCAGGGCATCATGGAACGCAGCTTCGCGCCCACTTCTTCAATCTGATGTTCGCTGGAAATGCGACGCTTGGCTTTCAGGGTCGGTGCGCCGGCCTTGTTCTCCAGAACAAAATCCTTCGCGAACTTGCCCTGCTGAATGTCGGTCAGCACGCGCTTCATTTCTTCCTTTGTCTGCTCGGTGATGATGCGGGGCCCGGTCACGTAGTCGCCGTATTCAGCAGTGTTGGAAATAGAGTAGCGCATGTCCGCAATGCCGCCCTGGTACATCAGGTCGACGATCAGCTTCAGCTCATGCAGACATTCGAAATAGGCCATTTCCGGCGCATAGCCCGCTTCCACCAGTGTCTCGAACCCGGCCTGGACCAGCGCGGAAGCACCGCCACACAGTACGGCCTGCTCGCCAAAGAGATCGGTTTCGGTTTCTTCACGGAAGCTGGTTTCGATGATCCCGGAGCGACCGCCGCCGTTGGCGGATGCATAGGACAGAGCCAGGTCTTTCGTTTTGCCGCTGGCGTCCTGATAGATTGCAATCAGCGTTGGAACGCCACCGCCTTCGAGGTAGGTTGAACGCACGGTATGACCGGGGCCCTTCGGCGCAATCATGATGACGTCCACATCCTTCGGCGGCTCGATCAACTGGAAGTGAATATTGAAACCATGGGCAAAGGCGAGCGCCGCGCCGGACTTCAGGTTGGGAGCGACCTGCTCCTGGTAGATGGCCGCCTGGTGCTCATCGGGAGCAAGGATCATGACCACGTCGGCATCTTTGCTGGCACCCTCGATGGTGTCTACCTGCAGACCGGCCTTCTCCGCCTTCTGCCAGTTCGCCGAGCCCTTACGCAGACCGACGACAACGTTGCTAACGCCGGAATCCTTGAGGTTCTGTGCATGGGCGTGGCCCTGGGAACCGTAGCCGATGATGGCAACTTTCTTTCCCTGGATGATGGAAAGGTCGCAATCTTTGTCGTAATAAATTTGCATGGCTCAATCCTGATTAGTGATTGTTGATCGAAATAAAATTGGAACTCAGAGACTCAAAACCTTTTCGCCGCGGGCAATTCCGGACACCCCGGTACGCACCACCTCCAGAATGGCCGCTTCACCGACGGCCTGGACGAAGGCGTCCAGCTTGTCACTGGCACCGGTTACCTGGATGACATAGACGGTACTGGTCACATCGACGATCTGGCCCCGGAAGATATCAACGCAGCGCTTGATCTCGGCGCGCTGGGCTCCGGAGGCTTTCACCTTGATAAGCATCAGCTCTCTCTCGATGTGGGCGCCTTCGGTCAGGTCGACGAGCTTGACCACGTCCAGCAAGCGGTTCAGATGCTTGGTGATCTGTTCGATGATGTGATCGTCGCCGATGGTGGTGAGCGTGAGTCGCGAGAGCGTCTCGTCCTCGGTCGGTGCCACTGTCAGGGATTCGATGTTGTATCCCCTTTGGGAGAACAGGCCAACCACCCGCGACAGGGCGCCGGGCTCGTTTTCCATCAGAACGGAAATGATTCTTCTCATTATGTCCGCTCCGTTTTGCTGAGCCACATGTCGCGCATGGATCCGTTGGGGGCGATCAGCATCGGGTAAACGTGCTCGGCCGCGTCCACGGCAATATCCATGAATACCACTTTGTCTTTCATTGCAAAGCATTCTTCCAGTTTGGATTTCAACTCTTCGCGCTTGGTTACGCGCATGCCCACGTGACCGTACGCTTCCATCAGCTTGACGAAGTCCGGCAGGGAGTCCTCGTAGAGGCTTTCTGAGTAGCGGCTCTGGTACTGCATGTCCTGCCACTGCTTCACCATGCCGAGTGCCTGATTGTTTAGGCAGATGATCTTGACCGGAAGATGGTACTGACTGCAGGTGGACAACTCCTGAATGCACATCTGGATGCTGCCTTCGCCGGTAACACAGGCAACCACCGCGTCCCGGTCCGCAAACTGGGCGCCCATGGCTGCCGGCAGGCCGAACCCCATGGTGCCGAGGCCACCGGAGTTGAGCCATCGACGGGGCTTGTTGAAACGATAGTACTGGGCCGCAAACATCTGATGCTGGCCCACATCGGAGGACACATAGGCGTCCCCTCCGGTAACCTCGTGCAGCGCCTGAATGACTTCCTGCGGTTTGATGCTGCCCTCGGTGGAAAACCGGTTCCTGGTGTAGAGGCCGTGCTTCTCCCGCCACTCGTTGATCTGCTTCCACCAGTCGGCCAAGGCCGTTGCGTCGGGTTTCTCGGCGGAGCCTTCCAGAATCTCGAGCATGTCCTTCAGGACACTGCCGACAGCCCCGACAATCGGAACGTCTGCGGCGACGGTCTTGGAGATGGAAGCCGGATCCACATCCACGTGGATGATCTTGGCGCCCGGGCAGAACTTGTTGGGTGTATTGGTCACACGGTCGTCAAAGCGCGCGCCCACAGCGAGGATGACATCACTGTGATGCATGGCCGTGTTGGCCTCGAAGGTGCCGTGCATGCCCAGCATACCCAGGAACTGCTTGTCCGAACCCGGGAAGCAACCCAGCCCCATCAGCGTGTTGGTCACCGGATAGTTGAGGGTCTTGGCCAGGCGGGTCAGCAACTCGCTGCCATTGCCCTGAACCACACCACCGCCCGCGTAGATGACCGGGCGCTTGGCGGAGAGCAACAACTGTACGGCTTTCTTGATCTGACCACTGTGCCCCTTGTTCGCCGGTGTATAGGAGCGAAGCTTGATCTTCTTCGGATACTCGAACTCGAACTTTGCCTCGGGGTCGGTCATGTCTTTCGGGATATCCACGACCACTGGTCCGGGTCGGCCGGTGGAGGCGATGTAGTAGGCCTTCTTGATGGTCTCCGGAATCTTGCGGGGGTCCGTCACCAGGAAGCTGTGCTTCACGATGGGACGGGAGACGCCGACCATGTCGGTCTCCTGGAAGGCATCTTCGCCGATCTTGTCGCTGGCGACCTGGCCTGAAATCACCACCATGGGAATGGAGTCCATGTAGGCGGTGGCGATACCGGTAATTGCGTTGGTTGCACCGGGGCCGGAGGTGACCAGCACGGTGCCCACTTTTCCTGTGGCGCGCGCGTAACCGTCAGCCGCGTGAGTGGCGGCCTGTTCGTGGCGCACCAGAATATGCTTTACCTTGTCCTGTCGGAAAAGCGCATCGTAGATGTGCAGGGCAGCCCCTCCGGGGTAGCCGAAAACCAGGTCGACTCCTTCTTCCTGGAGTGAGCGAATGAGCATGTCTCCGCCCGACAATAATTCCACGGTATTTCCTCTTGCAGTGAACAATGGACTGAAACAGGACAGCCCACCCATAAAACGGGAGTCAGGCCCGGGCCTGAAAGGGTCATCAACGGATGAATTCGAGTCGTCAGACGAGGCGGTTCGGAAGTCAATACGAACAACAGGGTTATGCGCGGCCTGAGCGGAAGCACCGGTGAGGCGCCTCCTCGCAGGGACGGCTGTTATCCCGGTGCAGGGCGTGGAGTCATGGTCCAGACCCTGCTACACGGCCGACTCGAGCCGAGGTAATCGTCGAGCCTACCAGCCATCCAGCGAACAAAGCATTTTGGCAATTTTGTGTACGATGTCAAGGTATTGGGCTGCTACACTGGAAGAAACCGGGCAATCCGTTCTCTGGCCCTGCCGTCTTTGCGTGAATCGGTTTATAGTGGCAGGCGGGTTCTCAACCCGCGGATCCAGACAGAAGCGCCTGGCGGCAGGCGCGGAAAGAAGGTTATAAAAAATGGCAAAGCTTCTTACAGTGTTCCTGGCCACGGCCCTGATCAGTCTTCCGACCCTGGCGGCAAAGAATTATTACAAGTGGACCGACGAGGATGGAGTGACCCATTACTCAGCGCGCAAACCCCATGACCAGAGTGCGGATGTGGTCAGTGTGGCCACCGGGCGGCCCGCTCCCGCCAGCGACAGCCAGGCACCCTCTCCCGACAAGGCGCGCAATGACGAGCCAGCCGGAAATAACCGGGCCCAGAGCGAGTCCGGGAACCTGAAGGATCCGGAGCGCTGCGAGGCGGCGCGCAACAACCTGGAAGTTCTCCGCAACAATGCCAAAGTGCGCATGAAGGATGAGAACGGCGAAATCCACTACCTTTCCGAGGAAGAAAAAGCCGAGAAAAGCCGCGAATTCCAGCAGGCCGTCGACGAGTCCTGCTAACTGATCAATGGGTGCGCGTAAACAGAGCGCCCAGCAGACAGATAAAAAGCCCCGAGCGCGGCCTGGCCGTCTCGGGGCTTTTAAGTGGTGGATCAGTTGGGGGGAGTCCGTCGTGGATCGAGCCAGCCGGCCTCCGGCTGGCGACCCCCTGATCCTCGGGTCGGTCAGGTGGAAAACGCCACACGCTCTCCCTCGCCGAGACGGACGCGGATGGTATCTCCTGGCGCGAACCGGCCCGCCAGAACCTCCTGGGCCAGCGGGTTCTCGATATATTGCTGAATGGCCCGCTTCAGCGGTCGGGCGCCGTAAACCGGATCAAAGCCCACCGCCACCAGCTTGTCCATGACCGCGTCATCCAGTTCGAGTCCCAGTTCCCGATCCCGCAAACGCTCCTGCAAGAGGCCGAGCTGAATCTCGGCAATTCCGCGTATCTGGGATTCCGCAAGGGGATCGAAGACCACCACTTCATCGATGCGGTTGATGAATTCCGGTCGGAAATGACCACCCACGATCTCCATGACGGCGCTCTTGACCGCCTCCTGGCGGGCACTGTCGGATTCGAATGCGCCCTTGCGGGTGATCTCCTGAATCACATCCGAGCCGAGGTTGGAGGTCATCACCACCACCGTGTTTCGAAAATCCACCGTGCGCCCCTGGCCGTCTGTCAGTCGACCGTCCTCCAGCACCTGGAGGAGAATATTGAAGACGTCCGGGTGCGCCTTTTCCACCTCGTCCAGCAGCAGCACGGAGTAGGGGCGGCGGCGCACCGCTTCGGTCAGATAACCCCCCTCCTCGTAGCCCACATAACCCGGAGGCGCACCGATGAGGCGGGCCACGGAATGCTTCTCCATGAATTCGGACATGTCGATGCGAACCATGGCGTCTTCACTGTCGAACAGGAATTCCGCCAATGCCTTGCAGAGCTCGGTCTTGCCCACTCCAGTCGGCCCGAGAAAGAGAAAGGAGCCGTTCGGCCGACGCGGGTCCGACAATCCCGCGCGGGACCGGCGGACCGCGTTCGCCACCGCGATCACGGCCTGATCCTGGCCGATCACCCGCTGGTGCAAGCCCTCCTCCATGCGCAGAAGTTTCTCCCGTTCACCTTCCAGCATTTTCGAAACGGGAATACCGGTCCACTTGGAGACCACTTCGGCGATCTCCTCGTCGGTGACCCGGTTGCGCAGCAACTGCATGTCCGTTTGCTCCATCTGACTGGCCGCTTCCAGCTGCTTTTCCAGGTCCGGGATGACCCCGTATTGCAACTCGGACATGCGACCCAGATCGCCGGCGCGGCGCGCAGCCTCCATATCGAGCCGGGCCTGCTCCAGGTTCGCCTTCACCTCGTGGGAGCCCTGCAGGGACGCCTTCTCCGCCCGCCAGATTTCTTCAAGATTGGCGTACTCCCGCTCGTTTTTATCGATCTCCGCGTCCAGCTTCTCCAACTGCTTTTTCGCGGTGTCCGATTCGTCCTTCTTCACCGCCTCGCGCTCGATCTTGAGCTGGATGAGACGGCGCTCCAACCGGTCCAGCTCTTCGGGCTTGGAGTCGATCTCCATGCGGATGCGGCTGGCCGCCTCGTCAACCAGGTCGATGGCCTTGTCGGGCAACTGGCGGTCGGTAATGTAACGCTGGGATAGTTTCGCCGCGGCAATGATCGCAGAGTCGGTAATGTCCACCCCGTGATGAACCTCGTACCGCTCCTTCAAGCCGCGCAGAATGGCGATGGTGTCCTCCTCGTTGGGTTCGTCCACCAGCACCTTCTGGAAGCGACGCTCCAGCGCCGCATCCTTCTCAATGTATTTCCGGTATTCATCCAGAGTCGTGGCGCCGACACAATGCAACTCGCCGCGGGCCAGGGCCGGCTTGAGCATGTTGCCCGCATCCATGGCGCCTTCCGCCTTGCCGGCGCCCACCATGGTATGCAGTTCGTCGATGAAGAGGATGATGCGCCCTTCTTCCTTGCCCAGTTCGTTGAGCACGGCCTTGAGGCGCTCCTCGAATTCACCGCGGAACTTGGCTCCGGCCAGCAGCGAACCCAGGTCAAGGGCGAGTAAACGCTTGTTCTTCAAACCCTCCGGCACTTCGCCGTTGACGATGCGCTGGGCCAGGCCTTCCACGATTGCGGTTTTACCGACGCCCGGCTCGCCGATGAGGACGGGGTTGTTCTTTGTGCGGCGCTGCAATACCTGAACGGTGCGGCGAATTTCATCATCGCGCCCGATCACCGGGTCCAGCTTGCCCGATTCGGCGCGGGCGGTGAGGTCGATGGTGTACTTGTCCAGGGCCTGGCGGTTGGACTCTGCGTCCGGACTATCGACGGTTTCGCCGCCGCGGACTTTTTCGATGCTCGCCGCGAGGCGCTGCTGGTCGCCGAGATGGTTCAGCAGCTTGCCCATTCCGTTGTTCTTGTCGGCCATGGCCGCCAGTAGCAGGCTTTCACTGGAAATAAACTTGTCGCCCGCCTGCTGGGCCTGCTTGTCGGCCAGGTTCAGGAGACGGCCCAGCTCCGAGGACATGTGTACATCGCCGGTGGGATTCTGAATCCGCGGCAGGGCCTCGAGTTGCTTGTTCAGCTCGTTGCGCAGGCCATTCACATCGAAGCCGCTTTGGGCGAGCAAGGGGCGCACACTGCCGCCCTGCTGGTCGAGCAGGGCCAGCAGCAAGTGTTGCGATTCAATCTGGCTGTGGTCCCGGCCAACAGCCAGACTTTGAGCGTCGGCCAGGGCCGTTTGCAGTTGGTTGGTCAATCGATCCAGACGCATGGTCTACCTCATCGTTAAGGGCAGATGCGGACGGCCCGCGCACAGACGGAGGCCGTTTCACCTTAATTTACGTATGGATTTGATTGTGGGGGCGGACAGGGTGAATTCAACCGGAGCGGCGGGCAGTGCTGCCATCAAAGTGATCCGGCGTTGACCTGGATCAGGTCAACCAGATCAGACTGGCCATGCGACCGGTGGTGCCGTCCCGGCGGTAGGAATAGAACCGTTGGGGCTCATCGAAGGTACAACGGTCGCCACCGTAGACCTGAACCACCCCGAGCGCCTGCAATTGAGCGCGGGCCACGGCGTAGAGGTCCAGCATGAAATGGCCGGACCGCTCCGAGGGGCGGCTGAACAGTTTCGGGTTCGCCGGCGTGGAGTCGGTCAGCGCATCGCGCACTTCGGGCCCCACTTCATAATGCCGGGCACTGATGGCCGGGCCGAGGAAGGCCAGCACGTCTGAGGACTCGGAGAAACCTTCCAGGGTGCGGGCAATGATGCCGTCGGCGAGTCCGCGCCAGCCGCAGTGGACCGCCGCAACCTGGCGCCCCTGGGTATCGCACAGCAGCAGCGGCAGACAGTCCGCCGTAAGCACAACACAGGCTCTCCCGGGCGTTCGGCTGATACTGGCGTCGGCCTCGGGGACAGACAGGCCATCACCGGCTTCCACGACGGCCGTACCGTGAACCTGTTGCAGCCAGCAGGGCCGGCTGATTCCCAACCCGGCGCACAGGGCGCTCCGATTGGCCTCTACGCGGGCCGGCTGATCGCCAACATGGTCGCCCAGATTGTTGGATGCGTAAGGCGCTTCACTGCACCCGCCGTTGCGGTAGGAGATAAAGGCTTGCACCGAGGAGGGCGCGGGCCAGTCCGGCCGGAATCCGCGGGCGGAACTGTCGCCTTCAGGAAGGTAATTGCTCACACCCGCACCTCTGCATCCTCGGTCTCGATCACTTGCAACAATGTATTCAGGTCGTCCGGTCGCGGAGCTTCCCAGCGCTGCTTTTCCCCAGTACGGGGGTGTATGAGCTCCAGGCTGCGCGCGTGCAGTGCCTGGCGTTCAAAACCGGCGACCGCCTCGCTCAACGGAGGAGATACTGTCCTGGGCAACTTGCGGCGCCCTCCATAGGTGGCATCCCCCACCAGTGGGTGACCGATGTGAGCCATGTGAACGCGAATCTGGTGGGTGCGTCCGGTTTCCAGTTTCAGATGCAGATAACTGAAGTGGCAAAAGAGCTGCTTGCGCTCGTAGTGGGTTATCGCCTCTTTGCCGCCACTCCTGACCACCGCCATTTTCTTGCGCTGCTGCGGGTGTCGGCCCATGGGCGCATCCACGGTACCCATGGGCGCGAGCCGGCCCCAGGCCACCGCCTCGTACTGGCGCCCCACGGTTCGGGCCTGGAGCTGGGCCACCAGGCTTTGATGGCTCTGGAGGGTTTTGGCCACCACCATCAACCCCGTGGTGTCTTTGTCCAGGCGGTGGACAATGCCCCCGCGCGGCAGATTGACCAGTTCCGGCAGGTGATGGAGGAGCGCGTTCAAGAGCGTACCGGAAGCATTGCCTGCAGCCGGATGGACCACCAGCCCGGCAGGCTTGTTGACCACCAGCAGGTCCTCATCTTCATGAACGATGTCCAGTGGCAGGTCCTGGGCTTCCCACTCGCCCTGGGGCTCGTCCTCGACCGTGAGCCGCAGCTCCTCGCCGCCCGCCACCTTCTGCTTGGCTTTGGCCGGGGAACCGTCGACGGTCAACGCTCCGCTCTTGATCCAACTCTGCAGGCGACCCCGTGAATACTCCGGAAACAACGAAGTGGCCGCCTGGTCCAATCGGGAGCCCAAGAGCTCGGCGGGCACATGTGCGCTGTGGAAGGTGGTGGTCATGGATAGATCGGGTCCGGCGCTCGGCGGCGCGTTCAGGGTAAACGGGGTTATCAGGGCCGGTTAACGGCCGGCGCAACATGCTTTTTCAATAATCTGCTAATGTAACAGATCTCCCGCGCCATCATGCATTGACTCCTCTCCTGTGCTTTAATGCCGCCAGTTCAGACGTATCCTTGCAGGATGGGCCCGGTTGCGCTGTGAGACCGGCCGAAAAAGATTTATTCGAGTTCAGTATGCTAGACAGATTATTCAGTTCCTTATCCACCCTGCGCCTGCTGAGCCTGGCGCTGGTTTTGACCCTGGCCGCTTGTGCATCCAGCCCCGAGGAGGATGCGGCGGACCGGGTTCGCGAGACCGAGCGCGAGCTCTACGAGACCGCGCAGCGCCAACTGCGCACCCAGCAGTGGGACCTGGCCATCAGCAACCTGCAACGGCTGGAGGACAACTTCCCCTTCGGCACCTATGCCGAGCAGGCGCAACTGGAGCTGATCTACGGCTATTACCGGAACTTTGATTTCGAGGCCAGCATCGCCGCCGCCGAACGCTTCATCCGCCTCCATCCCCGACACCGCAACGTGGATTACGCGTACTACATGAGAGGCCTCGCGTCCTTCGATCAGAGCCGGGGCTTCTTCGACCGCTTTCTACCCACGGACATGAGCCAGCGAGATCCGGGCGCCGCGCGGGAATCCTTCGGTTATTTCAACCAGCTCCTCACACTGTTTCCCGACAGTCAGTACGCCCCGGACGCAGAAAAGCGCATGGTCTACCTGCGCAACCTGCTGGCCCGCTATGAGATTCACGTAGCCAACTATTATTTCAAGCGCGGCGCTTACCTGGCCGCAGTAAACCGTGGCCGCTACGTGGTGGAAAACTTCCAGCAAACGCCCGCGGTGCCGGACGCGCTGGCGGTGATGGTTCAGGGCTACAAGCTGCTGGGGCTCGACGACCTGCAGCAGAGCACGCTGGCCATCCTCACGGAAAACTACCCGGAGCACCCGGCCCTGACCGAGGACGGGCAGTTCAACTTCCAATTCAGCACAGCCGCGGATGAGCGCTCCTGGTTGAGCCGGCTGACTTTTGGTCTATTCGACAAGCGCGAGCCACCCGGCTTTGACTCGCGCAGTGTCTACAACCCCGAATTCCAGGTCGACTGAGTCCCCGGGCCGGACGTCAGTCGCCGATTTTCCAGCCGGAGGTGATCGGGTAGCGTCGGTCTCTTCCGAACCCGCGGGTGGTGATACGGGGGCCAATGGCGGCCTGGCGACGCTTGTACTCGTTAATGTCCACCATTCGCAGGGCCTGCAGCACCTGCTCCCGTTCGAAACCCTCTGCGACAATCTGCTCCGCGCTCATATCCTGCTCGATGTAAGCGGCGAGAATCTGGTCAAGTACATCGTAGGGCGGCAGGCTGTCCTCGTCCTTCTGCCCCGGTGCCAGCTCCGCCGTAGGGGGACGTGTAATGACCCGCTCCGGAATACAGGGACCCAGGGTGTTCCGATACCGGGAGAGCGCGAACACGCGCGATTTGGACACATCCTTCAACACGTCGAAACCGCCCGCCATGTCCCCGTACAGGGTGGAGTAGCCCACCGCCACTTCACTCTTGTTGCCGGTAGTCAGCACCAGTGAGCCTTTCTTGTTGGAAATGGCCATCAGAAGATTGCCCCGGCAGCGAGCCTGGATGTTCTCCTCGGTCTTGTCCACGGGACGGCCCGCAAACTCCTCCTTCAGCGCTGCCATCATCGCGTCGTAAATCGGCTCGATACTGATGGAGCTGTAGCGTACGCCCAGGGTGCGCGCCTGCTCCGCCGCGTCCTGCTGGCTCATGTCAGAGGTATACCGGAAGGGCATCATCACCGCTTCCACGTGTTCCGCTCCGAGGGCGTCCACGGCAACGGCCAGGGTCAGAGCTGAATCGATGCCGCCGGACAGACCCAGCACCACACCGCCGAAGCCGTTCTTGTGAACGTAGTCGCGCACACCGAGCACCAGGGCCCCGTACATGGCTTCAAGCTGCGCCTCTTCCTCCTCCAGAACCGGCGACTCCAGGTGGCAGCCGTCCGCGTCCCGGCGCAGGTCCAGCGGGTAAATTGCCGATTGATAGGCAGGCGCCCGCATCTTCAGTGTCCCGTCCGGGTCCACCGCCAGAGACGCCCCGTCAAAGACCAGTTCGTCCTGGCCGCCCACCTGGTTCAGGTAGACTAACGCCATGCCGCTCTCCGCGGCCCGCTCCCGCAGTATCGCAAGTCGCTCGGCAGGCTTGCCCACGTGGTAGGGGGAAGCGTTGAGCACCAGGGCCACCTCCGCCCCCTCCTGTCGCGCCCGGGCCAGAGGTTCCCTTTCCCAGATATCCTCGCAGATCAACAGCGCGGCTTTGGTGCCGCCCAGATCAAAAACGCAGGACTCGCTGCCTGACGAAAAATAGCGCTTGTCGTCAAACACCTGATAATTGGGGAGAATCTGCTTGAAGTACCGATGGCTGATTTTCCCGTCCTGGATTACCGCCGCAGCGTTGTACACCCTGCGCTCTTCCGTGGAAGAATCAACTTGTGGATAGCCCACCACCACCGCGGCCCGAAAATCGGCCGCCAGCAGACGGTCCAGTGCCCTCTGGACCCGCAGCCCCACACTCTCGCGCAGCAGCAGGTCCTCGGGCGGATAGCCCATCAGGGTGAGTTCCGGAAACAGGACCACGTCGGCTCCCAGGTCCTGCTCGGCTTTGCGGACTGCGTCGATCACCAGCTGGGTGTTGCCGGGAATGTCCCCGACCCGGGGGTTCAGCTGGGCCAGCGCTATGCGTACGTTTGCCATGGATGGGTCATACTCCGCTATGAGTTTGTGGGTGAGGATCAGCGAGAGCGGCCAAATGAGCTACTATTGTGAGGCGCCGCCGCTGCACCTCCGCGCTAGCTGATGACTGCCGGCCGAAAACTGCTGAGTAGCAATCTTCAGGCCCGTCTGCAGGCGCACGCTGCGCGTGCCGACCCGCCGCGGTGTTGGCCGGCCCGGCTGCGGGTCGCGAATTATAACGTGAATACGCCCTTCTGCCTCGTCGCGGGCAATCGGAAGTCTATGGAAAACAGTACCAGCATCGACAGCCGGCACTCTTATGTGAAACGCCGGACCTCACCCCAGGAATGGGCCACCGCCAGCGACGCCGAGCTGCTGAAGGTCTACGTCTACTATCGCACTCTTTTGAGCAGCATTCTGCTGCTCATGTTCAGCGGCGACGTGGCCGGGAATCTGCTGGGCACCACCAATTCAAGACTCTTTGCCTACACAGCGTTTTCGTACACCGCCACCAATTTACTGGTCCTGATCCTTCAGTGGCGCAGCCACTTCACGCCGCGGACGGAACAGATCGTTGCCATCCTGGTGGTCGACATCATCGCGATCGCCCTGCTGACCCACGCCAGCAACGGCATGGACGGCAATATCGCCTACCTGTTGCTGATCTGTGTTGCCGCCGGCAGCATTTTCCTGCGCGGCACCGCGAGCATCGCCCTTGCCGGACTCACCACCATTCTCGTATTGAGCGAGAGCATCTACAGCAGCTATGTGGGGCTGCGAGGCGAGCGGGCACTCTTTTCCGCGGGGGTGTTCGGCGTCCTGCTGTTCGCCACGGCTTTCGTATTCGGGACGCTCAGCGAGAAGATCCGTCGCTCGAACCTGGAAGCCCTCGCCCAGGCCGAGCACGCCGCATACCTGCAGCGGCTCTCCCAGCTCACAATCGAGCGGATGAGGACGGGAATTATTGTTGTGGACAAGGGCGACCAGATCGTCCTGATCAACCGGGCGGCTCGCAATCTTGTGGGCCTGCCGGGACCTGAACACAAACCGCTGGTGCGACTTTCGGACGCGGAGCCACTGCGGGAGCACCTGACCATCTGGCGACGCTACCCCCACACCCGCTCACCCCATTTCCAGATTCGGGCCGAAGGGCCGGAAATCCGCGTAAACTTTGCCCAGCTCGAACCCCATCCGGACTCCGACACCCTCCTGTTCATCGAAGACAATCGGCTCCTCTCCCAGGAGGCCCAGCAACTGAAGCTCGCCTCTCTGGGGCGCCTGACGGCCAGCATTGCCCACGAGGTTCGCAACCCTCTGGGCGCAATCAGCCACGCCGCACAACTGCTGTTTGAATCTCCCCATGCGGCCACCAGCGACAAACGCCTGGGCGAGATCATTCAAAACCATTCGCGCCGGGTCAACCACATCATCGAGAACGTACTGCAGCTTTCGCGGCGCAAGGCGGCGCTGGCCGAGCCCATCAAGCTCGCCCAATGGCTGGCTGGCTTTGTGCGCGAGTACCAGCAGACGCGACGGGCAATCATCGATCTGCAGGTGCTGGACTCCGGGGCAAAAACCCGGGTGGACCCCAGTCAACTCCACCAGGTTCTCAGCAACCTCTGCGACAATGGTTTGCGCTACAGCCTCGAAAACACCGGTCATGAAACGCTCACGCTAGTGGTTGGTATTGATGCAGACAGCGAACTTGCCTATATTGAGGTGATCGACGAGGGTCCGGGGATACCCGACAGCGATCTGGAACAAATATTCGAACCCTTCTTCACGACGGAATCCTCCGGTTCCGGACTGGGTCTCTATATCTCGCGAGAACTCTGCGAAGCCAACCAAGCCACTCTCGTTTACCTGCGAACCGGCAAAGGAAAAAGCTGCTTCCGCATTAATTTCGCTCACCCGGATCGAATCTTCTGATCCGGAATCCGCACGACCAACACAACAAGCAACTAGCGATCGGACGAATGAGTAAATCACTGGCATTGGTTATCGACGACGAACCGGACATCCGGGAACTCCTTGAGATCACCCTGGGGCGCATGGGAATCGATACGGAAAGCGCAGCCAGCCTCCGCCAGGCCGAGGCCATGGTGGAGAGCAAAACCTACGATCTTTGTCTCACGGACATGCGCCTGACGGACGGTAACGGGATCGACTTCGTGAAGCGCGTACAGCGGGACTTTCCCAACATGCCAGTCGCCGTGATCACCGCCCACGGCAATATGGATACGGCCATCGAGGCCATGAAAGCCGGAGCCTTCGACTTTATTTCCAAACCTGTGGAATTGGAGGACCTGCGGAAAATCGCTGCCGCCGCCCTGCGCCTGCAACAGCAGCCTTCCAGCAAGGCATCCCCCAATCTGCTGGGAGAGGCACCCAGCTTCCAGAGCCTGAAAAAGAAGATCGTAAAGCTTGCCCGTAGCCAGGCTCCCGTTTTTATCAGCGGCGAATCGGGAACGGGCAAGGAACTGGTCGCACGAGCCATTCACGAGCAGGGCCCTCGTGCCGCAGAGCCCTTCGTTCCGGTCAATTGTGGGGCTATCCCCGGCGAACTGATGGAAAGCGAGTTTTTCGGCCACCGCAAGGGCAGCTTTACCGGTGCCACGGCTGACAAGCAGGGACTGTTTCAGGCCGCCAACGGCGGTACCCTGTTCCTTGATGAAGTGGCCGACCTGCCCCTGGACATGCAGGTGAAACTGCTCCGGGCCATTCAGGAAAAGGCGGTCCGCCCCGTGGGGTCACAGCAGGAAGATCGCATCGATGTTCGCATTCTCAGCGCCACCCATAAGGACCTGAACCAGGAGATTCGTGAAGGCCGTTTTCGCAACGACCTGTTCTATCGGATCAATGTAATCCAACTGGATATTCCACCCCTGAGGGAACGCCTGGAAGATATCGAGATTCTCGCCCGGCACTTTCTGCAGCGCTTTGCCGATGAATTGGATCTGCCCGCGGCCACCCTGGCGAAGGAGGGCTTGAGGGCGCTGCACGCCTATCCCTTTCCCGGCAATATCCGAGAGTTGGAAAACATCCTCGAGCGGGCTTACACCCTCTGCGATTCAGATATCATCGGCCCTGCCGACCTCCACCTTCCTGATCTCAGCACCCAGGTAAGCGAGGGAACCACGCCGCACCATCACGGGCCGATCACCGGCTCTCTGGACGACTACCTCGAGAGCATCGAACGGGATGTCATCACCAGGGCGCTGGACGAAACGCGCTGGAACCGCACCGCGGCGGCCAGGAAGTTGGGCGTGTCCTTTCGTTCGCTGCGCTACCGCCTGAAAAAACTCGGACTGGATGCGGAAGCAGACGGTTAACCAGGCCGCTTTTGAAAAAACCTGTGGAATCATCTTCGATGACCTTCTGAGCAGAACAGGGCGGTTCTGCGCATACCCCCCCGGTTCTGCGTTTCCTCCTACGTCGATCCGTCCCGATTTCCTACACGCTGTTTCGCACATCACTGGCATCCGCTCGCCATTGCCTTCCCTAGAATAGCCTCTGCAGTCACCGCGCGAGTCAACAGTATTGTCGCGGCGCAATCCGTTCGGAGGACCAGGGAGAGGACCAATGAGGGAACGAGGATTCACTTTATTCGAACTGCTGACCACACTGACCATTGCCAGCCTGCTGCTGTTCATCGGCTTGCCGGCGTTGTCGGACACAATGAAACAGAGTCGCAGCCGGGCCATTGCGATCGAATTGACCGGTCTGTTCAGCATGGCCCGCCAGGCGGCGGTGAACACCGAGCGGCTCGTGACGGTTTGCGGGAGCAGTGATCAGATTCACTGCGACCGGGGTTGGGCCACAGGAATTCTGGTTTTCGTGGATGGGGGCTCAGCCGGAATCGTGGATGGAGGTGACCGCGTATTGCGCTACCACAGTCCGGCTCTCGGTGGAGATCTCGCGTGGAGAACATTTCAGAACAAGCCCTATGTCCAGTACAAGCCAAACGGCAGCACGGACAACAATGGCAACCTGACTTACTGTCCCGACAACCGAGCACCCGCCCTCGCGCGCCAGATCATCGTCAACCGGGTTGGACGGATCCGCCTTGCGGCAGACAGTGATGGCAACGGCATTGCGAATGATGCTGCCGGGGACGACCTGAGCTGCTGAGCGGACCGGGCGCGCCCGGTCTGCCGGTTACTGCAGGGCTTTCGGGAGAGAGAAGCGAATACTTTCGACTTCGCCGGGCATTTCCTCGGGGAGGTGGGCCCCCAGGCTACGCAGCCGGGAAACGACCCTTTGCACCAGCACTTCAGGGGCCGAGGCGCCGGCGGTGACGCCAATGCGGCCCACTCCGGCCATCCAGACCGGATCGATGTCCCGCTCGTCGTCGATGAGATAGGCCTGGGTGCCGCAGCGCTCAGCCAGCTCCCGCAATCGGTTGGAGTTGGAACTGGTGGGTGAACCGACCACCAGCACGAGGTCGTTCTCCAGGGCCAGTTGCTTCACCGCGTCCTGCCGGTTCTGCGTGGCGTAGCAGATGTCATCCTTTCGCGGCCCGTGGATGGCCGGGAACTTCTTGCGCAGTGCAGTAATGATACGCGCGGTGTCGTCAACGGACAGCGTGGTCTGGGACACGTATGCCAGATGTTCGGGGTCCCGTACCTGCAGCGTTTCCACGTCTTCTTCGTTCTCTACAAGATAGATGTCGCCACCATGACTGTGATCGTACTGGCCCATGGTGCCCTCGACTTCCGGGTGGCCCGCGTGGCCGATCAGCACGCACTCATGTCCCCTGCGGCTGTACCGGACCACCTCCATGTGGACCTTGGTCACCAGCGGACAGGTGGCGTCGAAAACCTGCAGCCCACGCTGGTCCGCTTCCTTGCGCACAGCCTGGGACACCCCATGCGCACTGAAGATAACGATGGAATCAGCCGGCACCTCGTGGAGTTCCTCGACGAAAACTGCCCCGCGATTGCGCAGCGACTCCACCACCGTGCGATTGTGAACCACCTCGTGACGCACGTATATCGGCGCACCGTGAATGTCCAGCGCACGGTTGACGATGTCGATGGCACGGTCAACGCCGGCGCAGAATCCGCGGGGGTTGGCGAGCTTTACCTGAATAGTCATAGAAGTACCGGGTCAGTGGGTTACTGCGGGTTCAACCGCTAGCACTTCCACATCGAATATGAGGTTGCGGCCCGCGAGCGGATGGTTGAAATCCACAGTAACCGTCTGCTCGTCAAAGGACTGGACGATGCCGGGCAGTTCGTTGTTGTTGGCGTCTGCGAAGGAGACCATGAGCCCCTCGCTCAATTCCATGCCGTCCTCAAATGAGGAGCGGGGAATCTCCTGAATATTGTTGGGATTGTGCGCACCGAAGCCCTGCTCCGGCAGCACCTCAAAGCTGTTGCGATCCCCCGCGGTAAGCCCGAAAAGCAGTTTTTCGAACCCTTCCAGCAGGTTTCCATCGCCGACTACAAAGGTCGCCGGATTCGAGTCGAATGTGGAATCCACCTCCGAGCCATCATCCAGCTTGACCGCAAAATGCAGAGTGACCTGAGTGCCGGGACCAATTAGAAGTTCTGACATAAGCATCAAATGTTAGTTGGATTTCGCCTGAGTTCGGGATTGTCTGGATTGTACGAAGAGCATGTCCACAATCAATAGCGCCGCGCCGACGCTGATGGCGGAATCGGCGATATTGAAGGTGGGCCAATGGTACTGCTGATAGTGCCAGACCACGAAGTCGACCACGTGACCCAGCAGGATACGGTCGTAAACATTGCCCAGAGCGCCGCCGAGAATCAGTGCAAGAGCAAGCAACTCCCAGTGACGACCAGCCGTTCGGCTCGCCACCAGGCGCGCAATCCAGATGACGATACCCACGCTTACCGCGATCGCAAGGCCGCTGAACAACCAGCGCTGCCAGCCGCCCGCGTCGTACAGCAGGCTAAAGGCCGCGCCCGTATTGTAGGCCAGCTCCAGGCGAAACCATGAGGTGAGAACAACAACCTCGCCGCCGGCCAGTGCCGACTCGGCCCACAGCTTGGTGATCTGGTCCAGCACCAGGATAAGCGCGGCAATTCCGTACCAACCCCACAAAGCCTTCGATTTCAGAATCGACACATTTTTTCTCCGATGTGGTGGCATCCGCTCAGACAAAACGCCGGACTTCTCCTGAACCGTCCACGTTCTCCACGCAGCGCCCGCAGAGTTCCGGGTGCTCCGGATGGCTGCCTATATCAGGCTGATAATGCCAGCAGCGGGGGCATTTGGCGTTCGCAGTTTTGCGGACCAGCACCTTCAACCCTTCAACATCCTGGGACTGGGCGTCTGCCGGTGCATCGTCAAGAGGCCGCACTTCGGCCGCCGAAGTAAGAAGCACGAAGTGCAGCTCACCGTCCAGCGCACTCAGATCCTGCCGCCACTGTCCGTCCGCGAAGATGGACACCTCGCACTCCAGCGCGCTGCCAATTTCGCCAGCCTTGCGCATGGATTCGATGATCTTGTTCACTGCTTCCTTGGCCTGCACCACTCGCTGCCAATAGGCCGGCCCCATGGTTTCGGACTCGGGCAGACGGAAAAGTTCATGCCAGCGCGCTGCGAAAACCGGTTGCGAACGGTCGCCCGGCATCAGCTGCCAGATTTCGTCCGCGGTGAAGGAAAGAATCGGTGCAATCCAGCGTACGAATGCTTCTGTAATGTGGTAGATGGCCGTTTGTGCCGACCGCCTCGCCCGGCTGTCCGCCTGAGTCGTGTACTGGCGATCGCGAACGATGTCCAGGTAGAAACTGCTCATGTCCACCACGCAGAAGTTATGCAGCTTCTGATAGATCAGGTGGAACTGATACTGGTCATAGGCTTCGACGATCTCTGCCTGCAGGGTCGCTGCACGGTCCACCGCCCAACGGTCCAGGGCCAGCATCTGGTCGGTCGGTACGGCATTCACCGCAGGATCGAAATCATCCAGGCTGGACAGAAAGTAACGGACCGTGTTGCGAATACGCCGGTAGGAATCCGAGGCGCGGCTCAGGATCTCCTTGGACACATGCATTTCGGAGGAACAATCAGTGGCTGCCACCCACAGCCGGAGTACATCCGCGCCCAGATCCTTGATGACCTCGTCCGGAGTAATCACGTTGCCCACTGACTTGGACATTTTGCGGCCCTGTTCGTCTACCGTGAAACCGTAAGTCATCACCTCTTTGTAGGGCGGTTTGCCGTGGATGGCCATGGCGGTTTTCAGGGAAGACTGGAACCAGCCGCGGTGCTGGTCGGAGCCCTCCAGGTACAGGTCTGCGGGGTATCGCAGTTCATCGCGTTTGCAGAGCACGGCGTAGTGGGTCACCCCGGAATCGAACCAGACGTCCAGGGTGTCGGTGACCTTTTCATACTGGCCCGCATCGGCCCCCAGCAGCTCGGTCGCGTCCAGTTCGAACCACGCATCCATGCCGTCCTTCTCGATTCGCTGTGCCACCTCTTCGATGAGTCGCGGCGTGTCCGGGTGGAGCGCCTGGGTTTCCCGGTGAACAAACAGGGCGATCGGCGCACCCCAGGTGCGCTGCCGGGAAATACACCAATCGGGGCTGGAGTCCACCATACCCTCGATGCGCGCCTGCCCCCAGGCGGGAAGCCATTTCACCTCCTTGATGGCATTCTTCACAGCACCGAGCAGATCGTTCTGGGTAAGGCTGATGAACCACTGCGGCGTCGCTCGGAAGATCAGCGGCGTCTTGGTGCGCCAGCAGTGAGGGTAACTGTGCGTAATCTTGCCCTGGTGCAGGAGCGCACCGCGTTCCTGCAGAACTTCGATTACCGGCTCGTCCACCTTGTACACGTGCTGCCCTGCAAACAGCTCCACGTCGCTGCGAAACAGGCCGTTTCCATCCAGGTAGTTGAGGGTACCGATGCCGTACTTGCGTCCCACCAGGAAGTCGTCGAGACCGTGATCGGGCGCGGTGTGCACACAGCCGGTCCCGGCCTCCGTGGTGACGTGCTCACCGAGCAGAACCGGAACCACACGCTCGTAGAACGGATGCCGGAGCTGAAGTTGCTCAAGAGCCTCGCCCCTGGCACGGCCGACCACTTTGTACTTCTCGATACCGGCCCGCTCCATGACCGACTCCAGGAGCGCTTCCGCCACGATCAGCCGTTCGGAACCGGCTTGTACAGCCACATAGTCCAGCTCACTGTTGAGGCTCACCGCCTGGTTGGACGGCAAGGTCCAGGGGGTGGTGGTCCAGATCACCACGGACACGGGCCCTTCACCGCTTAGGTCGGACATTCGCCGCTGTAGATCCGCTTCGTCGGCCACCGGAAAGCGCACGTCGATGGAGAAGGATGTTTTTTCCTGGTACTCCACTTCCGCTTCAGCCAGGGCCGATCCACCCACCACACTCCAGTACACGGGTTTGAAGCCCTTCAGCAGATGGCCGTTTTCGGCAATCTTGCCGAGCGCCCGCACGATGTCCGCCTCGAAGGCGTAATCCATGGTGAGGTAGGGGTTCTCCCAATCACCGAACACCCCCAGGCGGATGAAGTCCTTCTTCTGGCCCGCCACCTGCTTGCTGGCGTACTCGCGGCACTTCTGCCGGAAGGTTCTGTAGTCCACCTTCACACCGGCCTTGCCGATTTTTTTCTCCACTTGATGTTCGATCGGCAAGCCGTGGCAATCCCAACCGGGCACGTAGGGAGCATCGAACCCGCTGAGCGTTTTCGCTTTGACGATGATGTCTTTCAGAGTTTTATTGACTGCGTGACCCAGGTGAATACTGCCATTGGCGTAGGGTGGGCCGTCGTGCAAAATGAATTTCTCGCAGCCCTTGCGCGCGTCGCGAATCTGCTGGTAAATGCCCTGTTTCTGCCAGCGTTGCAAAGTCTGGGGTTCCCGCTGCGCCAGGTTGGCCTTCATGGGGAAGGCTGTCTTGGGCAAATTCAGTGTGGACTTGTAATCAGCCATAATCGCCTAATCGAGCTTGGTGTATGAGAAAGATGTCGTTTGAGCCTGAGACTCAAAGGGAAAAATAATCGCGCGCGTTCCGGATGTCCTTTTCCATTTGCTCACGAAGCGCCTGCAGATCTTTGAACCGCTCTTCTTCGCGAAGTTTGAGTTTGGGTTCCACCCGAATTCGCTGTCCGTACAGATCGCCGGAAAATTCCAGCAAATGGACCTCAAGCAGGGGCTTTTTCACGGCATTCACAGTCGGGCGCACGCCGATGTTGGCCACGCCCGGATGCGAGTCCAGACCCGCGCCGCTGACAGTCACCGCAAAGACTCCGGACAGGGGGGAGTGGTCCCGACGCATGCAGACGTTGGCGGTTCGCACCCCAAGCTGTCGACCCAACTGCTTCCCGGTTTTCACCCGACCGGAAATCGAAAACGGTCGTCCCAGCAAGCGCCCGGCCTCTGCAAAACGGCCTGCGGCCAGAGAAGCCCGGATACGTGAGCTGCTGACTCGCTCCCCGTCCAGCTCGACAGTCGCCGCGCTCTCGACACCGAAACCATGCACCTGCGCTTCCGCACGCAAGAGCGCAGCGCCACCCGCTCGTTTATTGCCGAAGCGAAAGTCGTCGCCTACCACCAGGTGGCGAGTCCCGAGGCCCTCTACAAGCACACTGTGAATGAAATCTCGTGGTGTGATCGCAGCCAGCTGCCGGTTGAAGTGGAGGCACAGAACCCGGTCGATACCCTCTGCGAACAGAGTCTCTACCTTGTCCCGAAACGGCTGAATACGAGCGACGCCCTGCTGGAAGTATTCGCGAGGCAGTGGCTCGAAGATGATGGCGGTCGAAGGCAAATTCAACGCCCTGGCCTTGTTTCGAACCTGCCCGATGATCGCCTGGTGCCCCAGATGCACTCCGTCGAAGGCACCGATGGTGACCACATTGCCGCGATGCTCCGGCTGCAGATTGGCCCTGCCGCGGATCAGATCTTTCCGGGTTTCACATTGGCTGGGGTCGCTCACATGGGGCACTGCAGTCGGGGGTTCCGTGGCAATCCTGGGAATTTTGGATCAAAGGCCGGGAGTATACCGCAGGTGACGGGGTGCCGGAAACGTCACGCGGTTCCCACACCCTCAGGCCGGAGTACGGAAGTGCCGCAGGCGCAGGCCCGCCAGCAACAGGCCCGCGGCATAGACCCCGGCCCCGGCGGCACACACGGCCAGCAGGCGCAAAGCGCGCTCCAGCGCCCCCCAGCGGGACCAGTCCTCCCAGTACCCAAGCGCAAGCACCAGAACTGCAACCATGGCCGCAGTCCCCAGAATCAGCCCCAGGGCAAAGCGCAGCCATTCGGGCTGAAAACGATAGGTGCCGCTGCGGCGCAGCCCCCAGAACAGAAGGCCCGCATTCAGGTAGGCGGACACCGACGTGGCCAGAGCCAGCCCCATGTGGCCCAACTCCAGCTTTATCAGTGGGAGTACGAAGGCGATATTCAGGACCATGTTGGCGATCATGGCGATAACGCCGATTTTGACTGGAGTTTTAGTGTCCTGCTGGGCAAAAAAGCCGGGAGCCAGCACCTTGATCAGCATGAAGGCCAGCAAACCGAGGCTGTAGGCGCGGAGGCTGTAACCGGCCATCAGCACGTCCCGGGTGCCGGTTTTGCCGTATTGAAACAGGGTAAACAAAATAGGTTCAGCCAGCACCATCAAAGCCGCCGCCGCCGGCACCCCGATCACGAAGATCATCCGCACCGACCAGTCCAGGGTGGCCGCAAACCGCCTGGGGTCCTGGGCCTGATGCTGGCGGGACAGGGTGGGCAGGATGACTGTGGCAATGGCGATGCCGAACACTCCCAGCGGAAGCTCCGATAGCCGGTCGGAAAAATACAGCCAGGTGATGCTCCCGGTAGGCAGGAAGGAGGCGATGACTGTGTCCAGAAGCAGGTTGATCTGACTGACGGACACTCCGAAGATTGCCGGCAACATCAGAGCGAGAATTTTGCGCACCCCTTCGTGGTTCCAGTCCACCTTGGGCGACGGCATGAGCTTGAGCCGATACAGGAAGGGAAATTGAAACAGAAGCTGCACCACACCGGCCGCCAGAACGCCCCAGGCCAGGCCGAGGGCGGGCGGATCGAACAGCGGCGAGACGACGATGGCTGCCGTGATGAGGGCCACGTTCAGCAGCACCGGAGTAAACGCGGGAATGGCGAAACGCCCGTAGCTGTTGAGAATGGCGCCTGCGAACCCGGTCATGGAGATCAGAAACAGATAGGGGAAGGTGATGCGGACGAAGTCGCTGGTCAGGCCAAACTTGTAGTCGTCGTCCAGGAAACCCATGGCGAAGAGCCCCGCCACTGCCGGCGAGCCCACCACGGCAATGAGGGTGACCGTAAGCAGCACCGAGCCCAGGCAGCCCGCTACCCGGTCCACCAACTCCTGCACCGCGGCCCGCGAGCCGCGCTCCCGGTATTCGGACAACACGGGTACGAAGGCCTGGGAGAAGGCACCTTCGGCAAACAGACGCCGGAGGAAGTTGGGAATCTTGAATGCGATGAAGAAGGCGTCCGCATCGGGACCCGCCCCGATGAAACGGGCAAACACGATGTCACGGATCAGCCCCATGACCCGCGAGAGCATGGTCATGGACCCCACCACCGCGCTGGACCTCAGCAATCGCGGCGAATCCTCGGGAGCGGCAGCTTCGGCGTCGGACATCGGTATTCCATGCAGGTGATTGGTGGCGGGCAAGTTTATAGGCTCCAGCCGCCGGCCTCCAGCCTGCAATCGACCGGTACGCGGCCCCTGTCACTGAATCGGGGCAAATCCACGGGGCCTGAAAACACAGCGCCCGGGCCGTTGCCGACCCGGGCGCTGTGTAACCGAAACCACCGCAGTGGTCAGACGGTGAAGCCTTCTTTGCTCAGGGGCAGGGTTTTCACCCGGTGCCCGGTTGCCGCGTAGATGGCGTTGCACACGGCGGGGATGAGCGGTGGCAGGCAGGGCTCGCCGAGGCCAGTGGGGGAAAAGTCGCTCTGGATGAAGTGGACCTCCACCTCGGGCGCGTTCTTGATTCGCAGCGGCCGGTAGTCGTGATAATTGCTCTGCTGAACCATGCCGTCCTCCATGGTGATCTGCAGGTCGGCCATGGTGCTCAATCCATCCACCACGGAACCTTCGGCCTGGTTCTCGGCGCCGCTCATGTTCACGATGGGCCCCACGTCACCGGCGATGGTCACCTTGTGAACCGTCACCTTCTTGTTGGCGTCCACGCTGACTTCGGCCACCTCGGCAATGTGACCGGCGTGGCTGAAGTGGAACGCCAGCCCGAGTCCGCGACCGGCGGGAAGCTCCCGGCCCCAACCCGCCTTCTCGGTGGCCAGCTTGATGACCTCGATGGCGCGCCCGGTATTGAGCGACCGGGTGTTGCCTTCAGCAAACCAGCGCGGTTCGCCCATGACCTCCAGGAGGAACTCCCGGTGGTCCCGACCGGCGGCCACAGCCAGCTCATGGATAAAGCTCTGCATGACCCAGGCGAAGGAATTGGCACCGGGTGCCCGCCAGGCGTAGCACGGGGTGCCCAGTGGCAGCACAGTCTGGGTCAGCTTGTAGTTCTCCAGGTTCAGGGCCGGAAACTCTTCCTTGGAAAGTGAGCCCCCGCTTACCGGACGACCGTTGTTGCTGAAGGTGATGAAATGGTTTTTCCAGCCGGTCAGCTTGCCGTTCTGGTCTACGGATCCTTTCAGTGCGTGGAAGCCGGCGGGACGGTAGAAGTCGTGCTGCATGTCCATCTCGCGACTCCACTGCACCTTAACCGGCGCGTCCACTTTCTGGGCGATGGCAGCCGCCTCACAGGCGTAGTCGTTCAGCAGTCGGCGACCAAAGCCGCCGCCAATCCGGGTCTGATTGATCTTGACCTTGTTGGCGGGAAGGCCGGTTACCTTGGCCACGCTGCCCACCGCGCCCTGAGGGGTCTGGCTGGGCACCCACATCTCGAGCATTCCGTCCTTGAAGTGGGCGGTGCAGTTCTGGGGCTCCAGTGGCGCATGGGAGGCAAACGGATAGGTGTAGTAAGACTCGACGGTTTGAGCGGCATTCTGGAAGGCGCCTTCCACATCGCCCTTGTTTTCCACCTCATCCTCACCGTCCTTCCGGGCCAGCTCGGCGGCGGTTTTCACGATCTCGGTCCAACTGTCGGTGGAGGCCGTGCTCCTGTCCCACTCCACTTTCAGCTTCTTCTGAGCCTGGAAAGCGGCCCAGGTGGAGTTGGCGATGATGGCGACACCGGAGGCCAGCTCGGTCTGATTGCCGTTGCCCTCCAGAATGAAGGCGTCCTTCACGCCCGGGAGGGATTTGACCTCTTCCAGATTGGCGCTCACCGCCTTGCCGCCGAAGGCGGGGCACTTGGTATAGGTGGCGTACACCATGCCCGGCAACCGGGTATCGATGCCGAACAGGGGCTGGCCGGTCACCAGGTCGACGTTGTCCACGCCGGTAACGCGCTTGCCGAGGAGTTTGTACTCACTTCGATCCTTCAGCTTGAGCGCTTTGGGGTCGGGTACTTCAAGCCGGGCGGCGGCATTGGCCAACTCGGCATAGCTCAGGGATTCCCCCTCGGGACTGATAACCCGGCTGTTTTCGGTGCGCAGGCTCTCCGCCGGCACCTTCCACTGCTGGGCCGCTGCCTGAACCAGCATGGCCCGGGCCGTCGCTCCGGCCCGACGCAGGGCCTCCCAGTTCATGGGAATGGACAGGGAGCCACCCGCAAACTGACGGCCGTACTGCTGGGCGATGGGTGATTGCTCCACCACCACATCGTCCCAGGACGCATCCAGCTCTTCAGCGACGACCATGGGCATGGAGGTTTTCACACCCTGACCGATTTCCGGGTTGGTGGCATAAATGTAGATTTCACCTTCCGGAGAAACGCGCACATAGGCATTGAGGTGGGCGATTCCGGCGTCCTCTCCGTCCGCGAGTGCTGCGGGTCCGAAACTCATGGCGAGGGTCAGGCCGCCGCCGGCGATCCCCACCAGTTTCAGAAAGGAGCGGCGATTCACGGTAAGGCTTTCGGCCCACTGGGCGTCCGCCTGGGCGAGAATCTGTTCGATGATGGGGTCGGAGTATTTGCTGTTATTGATGAGTGGCTGGCTCATGCTTTCTCTCCTCGCTGCGCCTTGGCAGCGGCGTGAACGGCGGCTCGGATGCGCGGATAAGTGCCACAACGGCAGAAATTGCCGGACATGGCGGCATCGATATCTTCATCCGTGGGATTGGGCTTGGCTTCCAGCAGGGCGGTGGCGGACATGATCTGGCCAGCCTGGCAGTAGCCGCACTGGGGCACGTCGAGATCAACCCAGGCCTGCTGCACGGGGGTCAATTCCGCGGCATTGGTGGCCAGGCCTTCGATCGTGGTAATGGTACGGCCTTCAGCCGCGGAAACAGGCGTCGAACAGGAGCGTACAGGGCTGCCGTCCAGATGAACTGTACAGGCGCCGCACTGGGCGATGCCGCAACCGTACTTGGTGCCCACCAAACCCAGGTGATCACGAAGCACCCACAACAAGGGAGTGGACGGGTCCACGTCTTGGATTTTTTCTGACTTGCCGTTGATAGTCGTATTAATTGTAGACATGAGGGAATCCCGTTTTTTCGCTGAGGAAGAAGCCTGCCTGGCCCGAAGTCTGGTTGTTCTAAACCCCGGGTTATTTAATGTCAAGGTCCTAAACAAAACCTAACACCGACGGGTCGCGCGCCCGGTGGCAACGCATGTGCGTAGCCACCGACACAGCCTTGTTGAAGCTTTATCTGCCGCTATGGCACCTTTGTTTACGCGCGACGTCAGACAATTGTGTATGTTGACCTGGCTGCCCGGAAAGCCTTATAACACTTGGCCGCAACGAAAAACCCCAAGTATTTCCTTTTGGCCGCCCGTTCGAAACGGAAGCCTGTATGATGCGATCACACACTTTCCCGCAGGGTGCGCATTCAGGTCATAACTCAAACGAGCCTACAAAAAAGAGGACGACAACAATGAACAAACTTCTCGCAACGATATTTCTCAGCGCCTTTCTGCTTCCCGTAGCTGCCACGACTCAGGCTGCCAGCGCCGACAGCATTCGCGCCGCCATCGACAGTTCGCAGCGCAAAGCCGAGGACAAGGAGAGAGACGCGGGACGCAAGCCCGCAGAAGTCCTCGCCTTTCTCGGTGTGGAACCCGGCATGACGGCGCTGGATGTCATGGCGTCCGGCGGATGGTACACCGAGGTGCTTTCTTTCGCGGTTGGCGAAGACGGCACTGTTTACGCGCACAACACTCCCGCGTTCCTGCAGTTTCGCGACGGCGCTTACGACAAGGCTCTCGACGAACGCCTGGAGGGCGGACGCCTGCAGAACGTTACCCGTGTGAACAAGGACTTTGATGATCTGGGACTCGAAAACGAAGTGGACGTCGCAATCAGCGCACTCAACTTCCACGACATCTACAACCGCGACCCGGAAGCGGCCGTGGACATGCTGAAGAATATCAAAAAGGCCCTGAAGCCCGGCGCCTCTTTCGGGTTGATCGACCACGACGGCAAGCCCGGCGCGGACAACGCCAGCCTGCACCGCATGACCAAGGAGCAAGCCATTGACGCCGCTGAGAAGGCCGGATTCGAAGTGACGGCAAGCGACCTGCTCGCTAACCCGGACGACGACCACACCGCCATGGTGTTTGCGCCGGAGATGCGCGGCAAGACCGACCGCTTTCTTCTGAAGCTGACCAAACCGGAGTAAGCTGATGGAGCGATGCCGCGCGCCGGCATCGCCCGCTTCAAAATCTCTTGCCTTCACCTCCCTTCATCTCCTTATGATTGAATTGCGACTTGAAACCGGCGACGAGTGGATCGCTGCAGTGCTTCGCGACTTTGATCGCTTTCTGGTGGACCACGCCGCCGCCGAAAAAAAAGCCGCGGGTATGGCGATGTCCATGCTGTCCCACTATCCGGACCGGCCGGAACTGGTCGCCGCCATGGCGGACCTCGCCGTTGAGGAAACTACACATTTTCGTGAAGTCCTTCGTCTGATGCAGCAACGGGGCATCCAGTTGGCTGCCGACGAAAAAGATCCTTACGTCAACCGGCTCCGTCGGCTGATACGCACCGGAAGCGAACACTACCTGATGGACCGCCTGTTGCTGGGCGGCATCATCGAGGCGCGCGGATGCGAACGTTTCACCCTCGTCGCGGAGGCAATCCCGGATCCGGGCCTGCAGCGTTTTTACACCCGGATCGGGCAGTCCGAATCCCGCCATACCGATTTGTTCGTGCAGTTGGCCACCACCTACTTTCCCTCCGCCGCGGTCACGGAACGGTTGGACGCGCTTCTCATTGAAGAGGCGGCAATTGTTGCCGACCTTCCCATTCGACCTGCCCTGCATTGATTCATGGTGGTTGCCCGCGCTCTGGAGAAATACTGCCGGCACTACGCGGAAGCCGAGCAGCGCCAACTCGGGACCTTCCCGCGCCACCATCGCTTCAGTAACGCTCTGGTGGTGCCTGCGTACAAGGAGGGGGCACTGTTTCTCGAGGGTCTCCAGGCGCTTGCGCAGGAGAGCGGACGCACACTGGTCATCCTGGTAATCAATCAGCCCGCGAACGATCAAGAGAACGATCAAGAGTGCGATCAGGACCAGGGGGCCAGCCTGGCTCTGCGGAACGCCGCGCTGGAAAGCGGCACCGCGGCCTGGCGAGTTGATCCGCTGACACTGATCCAATGGCAGAACCAATCAGCGCTGCTGGTGGTGGATCGTTATTCCCCGGGGCTGCGCATACCGCTGAAACAGGGCGTGGGTCTGGCCCGCAAGATCGGCAACGATCTCGCCGTCGAGCTGTTCCGCCTCGGCATCCTAGGGGCGCGCTTCATCCACAACAGTGATGCGGACGCGACTCTGCCCGCGGACTACTTTCAGCAAACTGCGGAGCTGCCGCCGGCCAGTGCCGCTGTCTATCCCTTTCGTCACATCGCCGGCGACGATGCCCTGGGATGTGCGACCCGGCTCTACGAGGAATCACTCCACTATTATGTGGACGGACTCCGCTGGGCCGGTTCTCCTTATGCGTTTCATACCATCGGCAGTTGCGTTGCCGTTTCGTTGCAGCACTACTGCCAGGCGCGGGGCTTTCCCCGCCGGGCGGGAGGCGAAGATTTCTATCTGTTGAACAAACTCGCCAAACTCTGCCGGGTCTTCTCGGTTCATGGTGCACCCATTACCATAGCGGCCCGGCAGTCCAGTCGCGTCCCGTTTGGCACGGGCCCGGCGGTGGAGAAGATTCTGGCACTGGGATCTCCGGACCAGTTTCACAGCTACGATCCGCGGGTTTTTGCAGAGCTCAAAACTTTGCTGCACAGCTTTGGCGGGCTGGAGCGGCAGCCTTCGGGGAGCGAACACTGGCTTGCCGGGCTGTCATCCCATTTGCGCGATGCCTGCCAGGCGCTGCAGATCGGGAAGCTTCTGGATCACCTGGAAAGAGAAGTTCACAGCCCGGTACACCGTCGACAGCACATCGCCCATTGGTTTGACGGCTTTCGCACCCTGAAGCTGATCCACTACCTCCAGGACAACCATTATCCCGCCCTGCCGTTTCATCGAGCCAGGTCCATGTTTCAGACTCTGGTGCGCGATCCGCTGGAATAGCATGGTTTACATGCGGTCACAACACTCAGGAAACGAAGGAGGTGATTCATGCGCGACAAAACAGTAATGGTCACTCTGTTACTGATTCTCTCTGCGGCGCTCGTGTCGTGCGCACAGACGCCGCCGAATGAAGAGTCGGTCGAACGGACGCTCACGGACATGAACCTTACGGAGGACAGAACGGTGGACTCCATTCGCGACTACCGCATCGACGGGTGGCGCTACGTGGACCGTTACCACGTCATCCTGACCGGGCGCGGGAAGGAGAACTATCTGGTGAGTTTTCTGACCCCCTGCCTGGATTTACAGGGGGCCTTCAGTATCGGGTTCACCAGCACCGCGGGCGGCGTCACCCGCTTCGATGACATCGTGGTCCGCGGCCCCGGCGGGCGGGCCGAAGTCTGCCCGATCAAGGAAATCATTCGCCTCAGGGATAGCGAGCAGTAGTCATGGCCAAACTTCTGATCAACGTTCACTGCCCATCACCCAATACACAGCGATTGCGGGACGCGCTTGTTGAGGGTGCATCGCACCCGGACATCGAAAACGTGGAGGTTCGGGTGCGGGAGCCTTTGAAAGCAGATGCGGAAGACGTGCTCTGGGCGGACGCCATTCTCCTGGGAACCACCGAAAACTTCGGCTATATGAGTGGCGCCATGAAGGATTTTTTTGATCGCGTCTACTATCCCTGCCTGGAAAAGACCGAGGGACTGCCCTACACCATCGCCATCCGCGCAGGGCTGGACGGCTCCGGCACGCGCACTGCCATGGAACGCATCATCACGGGCTTGCGTTGGCGGGCCATTCAGGAGCCGCTCATTTCTCAGGGGGAGTTCAGCGACCGCTTTCTCGAAGACTGGAAGAACCTGGGAATGACCATGGCCGCCGGCCTTGAGGCCGGCGTGTTCTGACACCCGGCGCCTACACCCATTCCTTGTGATTACCCAGCAAATTGACCAGGTGAGTCAGGAAGCGCCCCGCGTCCGCGCCGTTCACCGCCCGGTGATCGTAGGACAGAGACAGGGGCAGAAAGGTATGCGGCACAAAGTTCTTGCCGTCCCACCAGGGCTTGATGCCGGCCTTGGATACTCCGAGGATACCCACCTCGGGCGTATTCACCACCGGCGTAAACCCCTGTCCGCCAATGGCGCCCAGGCTCGAGATGGAGAAGCATCCACCCTGCATGTCCTTGGGTGACAGCTTGCCCTCCCGCGCTTTTGTCGCAAGTGCGATGCTTTCCTCCGCCAGTTCCCAGATGTCTTTTTGATCCACATCCCGGATCACCGGCACCATCAGCCCGTTGGGGGTATCCACCGCCATGCCGATATGCACATAGCTCTTCTCGATGATGTGCTCGCCATCAGGATCCATGGAGACGTTGAATGAAGGCTCTTCCTGCAGAGTCAGGGCACAGGCCTTGAGCAAGAAAGGAAGCGGCGTCAGTTTGGTGCCGCGTTTTTCCCCTTCGGCTTTCTGCTCCTTGCGATAGGCTTCCAGGTCGGTGATATCGGCATCATCAAACTGGGTGACATGGGGAACGTTCAGCCAGGCACGGTGCATATTGGCCGCGGTTGAGCGCTTGATCTTGCTCATTTTTGTCCGCTTGACCTCTCCAAACTTGGAGAAGTCCACAGCCGGAACCTGCGGAATGCCAGTGCCGGTACCGCCGCCACTGACAATATCGCGGACGTAGGCGCGCACATCCTCCCGCGTATGACGGTTGCGCGGGCCGCTGGGTTTTACCTTGGCGAGGTCGATGCCGAGCTGGCGAGCGAGTTTGCGTACCGCCGGACCTGCGTAAACCTTGCTTCCCTCGGTGTCCACACCCGAGGGCAATGTGACGGGCGGTTGAGGTGCCTGCGGCGCAGCCTGGGGCTGGGGGGCTTCCGCCTTTGGTGCCGGGGCTCGCTTTTCGGGTGCGGGCTTGTCTTTCACCTCGGCCTCTTCGGTCCTGGCGGCCGCTGGCGCAGGTCCACCCGCCGTTTGCAGAACGGCGATCTGATTTCCCTGTTTGACCTTGTCACCTTCCCCTACCAACAACTTTACGACTTTGCCGGCGGAGGGGGATGGAACCTCCATGGAGGCCTTGTCGGTTTCCAGGACAATCAGTGAATCGCCTTCCTCCACCTCGTCCCCAACCGACACGCTCAACTCCACCACTTCCACGTCTTCCGCCCCGCCGATGTCGGGAACGGCCACCTGGATGTCCTGAGCCTGCTCGGCCGGCTCTTGCGGGGATTCAGTGCTGGACGGCTCCTGCCCCTTGGGACTGGGCTTTTCGCTTGTTTCGGCAGGCTCCTTGGCCCCTTCCGACGGCTCGCCCTGCTCCGCCGCGGCCGGAGCGGAAGCTGCTTCTTCCGCGCTGCCCGATTCGGTCTCCACCTCCAGAACCGCCGAGCCGGTCTTCAGTTGGTCGCCTTCCTTTACCAGTACGGACACCACCTTGCCAGCGGTACTGCTGGGGACTTCAACCGAGGCTTTATCGGTTTCCAGCACAATGATGGACTGCTCGGCTTCGATTACATCGCCTTCCGACACCAGAACTTCCGCAACTTCTGCCGCTTCGTCGGTGCCGATATCGGGGACTTTTACGGTTTGCTTGGACACAGATTGGTTCCTTGATTCAGATTTACGATCGGCTCATCAGATTCATTGCTTACCCCCGTATCTACAGGGTAACCGGGTCGCGCTTCTCCGGATCGATACCGAATCTGTTCATGGCCTCCGTCACCTTGGCAACCTCGACCTTGCCTTCATCCGCCAGAGCTTTCAGCGCGGCGACGACGATGTAGTGGCGATCCACCTCAAAGAACTGACGCAGCTTCGCGCGCGTATCACTGCGGCCAAAACCGTCGGTGCCGAGCACCGTGTAGTGTCTTGGAACAAAGGCACGCAGCTGCTCGAAGTAGGTTTTCACGTAGTCGGAGGCGGCGACCACCGGGCCTTCATGGCCTTCGAGCTGCTGCTCGATATAACTGAGCCGCGGCTTCTGGTTCGGGTGCATGAGATTCCATCGGTGCACACTCTGTCCTTCCCGGGCCAGTTCGTTGGCGCTGGTCACGCTCCAGATTTCCGACATCACCTGATAATCGTCGCGCAGAATCTCCGCGGCCGCTTCCGCCTCCCGGAGGATGGTGCCGCTGCCCATCAACTGCACCAGCTTGGTGGACTTCACGTCGCATCCGCGCAGCAGGTACATGCCCTTGATAATGCCCTCTTCAGCGCCCTTGGGCATTTCCGGATGGGCGTAGTTTTCGTTCATGGTGGTGATGTAGTAGAAGCAGTTTTCCTTCTTCCCGTACATCCGCTCCAGACCGTTCTGGATGATCACCGCCAATTCATAGGCATAGGTGGGATCATAGGTTCGACAATTGGGAATGGTGTTCGCGAGGATGTGACTGTGACCATCCTGATGCTGCAAGCCTTCCCCGTTGAGCGTCGTCCGGCCGGCGGTTGCGCCGATCAGGAAACCCCGGGCCTGACTGTCACCCGCGGCCCAGGCCAGATCACCAATGCGCTGGAATCCGAACATGGAATAGAAAATGTAGAAAGGAACCATGGGGCACGAGTAATTGCTGTATGCCGTGGCGGCAACAAGCCAGGCCGACATGGAGCCCGCTTCGTTGATCCCTTCCTCCAGGATCTGCCCCTTCTTGTCCTCCTTGTAGTACATGATCTGGTCCGCATCGTGGGGCGTGTACTTCTGCCCCGCCGAAGAATAGATGCCGAGCTGCCGGAACATCCCCTCCATGCCGAACGTACGCGCCTCATCAGGCACGATGGGAACCACGCGCTTACCGATCTTCTTGTCCTTGGCCAGGGTGGCCAGAATACGGACAAATGCCATGGTGGTTGAAATGCTGCGCTCACCCGTGGATTTCAACTGCGCCTTGAACGCATCCAGAGGCGGCGTTTCCAATGCCTCGAAGTCGCTGCGCCGGGCGGGAATCGGGCCTCCTAATTCTGCGCGGCGCTTTTTCATGTATTCGATTTCCGGCGAGTCGGACGGCGGGCGATAGTAAGGAACGTTTTTGAGCTCGTCGTCGGTTATGGGAACACCGAAACGGTCCCTGAATCGTTTCAGGTCTTCCACGTCCAGCTTCTTCACGGAGTGGGTTTCGTTGGTGGCCTCGCCCGAGGCGCCCATACCGTAACCTTTTACGGTGTGCGCAAGTATCACTGTCGGCTGCCCCTTGTGCTCCACCGCCGCTGCATAGGCCGCGTAGACTTTGAAAGGATCGTGGCCGCCACGGTTGAGGTACATGATGTCCTCGTCGCTCAGGTCCTTGACCAGTTCCAGGAGCTCGGGATAACGACCGAAGAAATGCTCACGGGTGTAGGCGCCGCCATTGGCCTTGTAGTTCTGCAACTCGCCATCGACCACTTCGTCCATGCGCTTTTGCAGCAAACCGGTTTTGTCCTTCTCGAACAAGGGGTCCCAGAGGCGCCCCCAGACGACCTTGATCACGTTCCAGCCTGCGCCGCGGAAGATTCCCTCCAACTCCTGGATAATCTTGCCATTACCGCGCACCGGGCCGTCGAGACGCTGCAGGTTGCAGTTAACAACAAAAATAAGATTTTCCAGTTGTTCGCGCCCGGCCATGGAAATAGCGCCCAGGGTTTCGGGCTCATCACATTCCCCGTCCCCCAGGAAGGCCCATACGTGGCGATCATCCCGTGGCACCAGTTCCCGCGCGGACATGTAGCGCATGAAGTGGGCCTGGTAAATGGCCTGAATGGGACCAAGCCCCATGGACACGGTGGGGAACTGCCAGTACTTGGGCATCAGCCAGGGGTGCGGGTAGGACGACAGCCCATTGCCATCCACTTCGCGGCGGAAGCTGTCCAGCTGCTCTTCGGTCAGCCTGCCCTCGAGAAAGGATCGCGCATAGAAACCCGGCGCGCTGTGGCCCTGAAAGTAGATCAGGTCACCCTGGGTTTCCGCATCATTGCCTTTGAAGAAGTAATTGAAGCCCACATCGTAGAGTGTCGCCGCGGAGGAAAAACTGGCGATATGCCCGCCCAGGCCTTCTTTATTGTCATTGGCGCGAATAACCATGGCCAGCGCATTCCAGCGAATCAGGGAGCGGATTCGCCGCTCCATGAACAGATCTCCGGGCATGCGCTTTTCGCTGTGGAATGGAATGGAATTTCGAAACGGCGTGGTGATCGCCGCCGGCATCTCCACTTCGGCGGCAATCGCGCGATTCGCCAGTTCCTTGATCAGGTAGGCCGCACGCTCTTTGCCTGAGTGGCGGATGACAGCGTACATCGCATCCAACCATTCTTTCGTTTCGAGCGGATCAATGTCCTCTTGCTGCATGCGGTTCTCCTACACAGTACTGCGGCGTGAATGCCGTGTTGAACGAAGTTGCGAAAGGTACGCACCGGCGAAATCCGGACAGATGAAAAATCTGTTCCATTCTGCGGGAGGACGCCGGATCGAATCTGGGGAACGGTATTGGAAGAGGTAGGGGCTGGCGGTCCTGTGTTCCCAGCCCGGAGCGGGCAAGGGCACAAGCGTCGGCATTCGCGTTTTTTTTGTACTGCAAGTGCGACCCCCAACCTTTTGAGTTCGGTGATAGCTCTGTCTCAGATAAGCCGGGCCAGGGATTAAGTCCGGCATGCACCCGCTCCGCGATTCGGAACGGGTCACCAGGGACAGGCCGCATAGGTGCATGCGGCCGATCCGTTTTTTATTTTTCGCCGTAGATAGTGGAATAGGCGTTATTGCGCGACCATCTTATTGCAAAATGGTCGACTTCGGCAATGACCGCGGGGTTTCGCGGGTGCGCGGAACGGGATTCTACAACCAAATCACGCCCTACGCACATCATTTGTATCACCAGAACGGCAGCAACAGGCTCAGGATGCTTCCCTGTCCTCAGTGGTACTGCTTGGCGTTTCGGTGTGGGTATAGGCCATCACTCTTTCGCCGGTGGGCCAGGCGTTGATGATTGCCTTGATCAGGGTGGCCAGGGGAATGGCGAAGAACACACCCCAGAAGCCCCAGATGCCACCAAAAAAGAGAACGGCGAAAATAATGGCGATGGGATGCAGGTTAACCGCTTCGGAAAACAGCAGCGGAACCAGCACGTTTCCGTCCAGCATCTGAATAACGCCGTACACGATCAGAACTGTGAGAAATTCCGACGACCACCCCCACTGAAAAAAGGCGATCATGGCGATGGGCAGTGTCACCACCGTGGCACCGATGTACGGAATGAGCACCGAAAAGCCCACCGCCAGCGCCAGCAACAGCGCGTAATTCAGGCCGAGCAGCACAAAAGCCAGGTAACTGACGCCGGCCACAATGAGAATCTCGATTACCTTGCCGCGTACGTAGTTGGCAATTTGCAGATTCATTTCCAGCCAGATCTGGGTCATCACCGGACGTTCGTTGGGCAAAAAGCTCGACAGCCAGCGCAACACCTGCTGGCCATCCTTGAGGAAGAAAAACACCAGGATGGGCACCAGGACGATGTACACCGCCACCGCCAGCAGAACCGGCAACTTCGCGATGGAGAAGGAGACGATGTTCTGCCCCATGGCGCCCAGGCGGGTCGCGGCCAGGTTGATCAACTGTTCCACCTGGGCCTCACTGACCCAGTTCGGGTATTTTTGCGGCAGCAGCAACAGCAAATCGCGCCAGCCTTCCAGCAATGCGGGGATTTCTCCGATCAGACGGACTGTCTGCTGCCAGAGCCCCGGCAGCAGCACCAGCAGCAACAGGGCCATGCTGCCAATCAGAACCACCGTGGCAATACTGACCGATGCCAGATGCGGCACGCCCCAGCCCTTGAGCCGGATAACCATGCCCTGCATCAGAAAGGCTATGACCACACTGGCAATGAGAGGGGCGAGAATGTCGCCCATGGTCATGAGAACCACAACAGCGGCGATGATCATCAGGATCAGGAGAACCGCTTCTTCCTCGGCGAAATAGCGGTTGATCCAGTTTCTTACAATGCTGTACATGCGGGTCTACACCTCGGAAGCCAGAGCCTGTAGCGGGCTTTACACCTTCTGCAAGATGTAGCAGTAGCTTCCACCCTGCTCGCCGGAATGGAGCAGCTTATTGCCGCTGAGTTCGGAAAATACCTGGAAGTCGCGCACCGAGCCCGGGTCTGTAGCGATGACCTTGAGACACTGGCCGGCGGATAGCTGTTTCAGGCCCTGCTTGGCCTTGAGCAGTGGCAGTGGGCAGTTGAGTCCTGTGGCATCGACGGTGCTGGCGATGGGCAGATTATCTGACATGTACATTCCTCAACAACCTGGAACAGCCCCCCGGGCCGGGCGGCGGCTGGAACCTTTTCGTGGACGGGAGCCTCGAACAGGACGAAACAGGGCCTCACACAAGGGCGACTTCATACCCGGAGCGGGACATCCCTCACGCCACCGCGTTTCGCGGCGAGCAACGGAAGCGGTATGATGTCGAAGAAGTGCCGACCGCAAACAGCCGGGAAATCATCCGTGTTCGACCATCTTTGTACCGCCACACACCCAGCCACTGCAAGGAAGCGCATCGCACCGTGCGCTGTGAGGCTCGTTTTGCTGGCGCTCTTCAGCGTTCCGGCGGTATCCACATGGAGCGCTGACGTGGAAGTCCCCGTGCTGGGGGATGCTAGCTCAGCGGTCATTTCTCCTCAAGCGGAATATGAACTGGGCCAGCAGGTTCTGAAAGCCTACCGCGCCCAGATGCCCACGTCGTCGGATCCGGTCATTTACGGCTATCTGGAACAACTAATCACAGACATTGCGGCTCACAGCGAACTGGACGAAAAAAGCTTTGACCTGCTGGTGATCGAAAGCCCCGAGATCAACGCCTTCGCGGCGCCGGGCCGGGTGATGGGCGTCAATACCGGTATTTTTCTCACCGCCGAATCGGAAGATCAGCTAGCCGCCATCATCGCTCACGAATTGGCGCACCTGAGCCAGCGTCACATCGCCCGACAGATGATCGCCCAGCAAAACGCCACTCTGCCGACCCTGGCGGGGATCCTGGCCGGCATTGCCCTGGCTGCCGCCGGTGGAGCCGACGCGGGAATGGCCGCCATTACCGCCACCCAGGCGGCCGCAATCGATTCGCGCCTGCGTTTTACCCGCTCGTTCGAGCAGGAGGCGGATCGCGTGGGAATCCAGACGCTCGCCAAATCGGGCCGTGACCCGGAAGCGGCAGGCGAGATGTTTGAAGTCATGCTGCGCGACCAGCGTTATTCCCGGCGCCCTCCCGAGTTTCTCTCCACCCACCCGGTGACAGAGCGGCGGATCGCCGATGCGCGCTCGCGAGCCATGGGCTTCGATAAGGGTGAATACGCGGAGAATCTGGACTTTCACCTGGTGGCGGCGCGGGTCAAACTCAAGTATTCCACGACTCCTCACGACGCAGTGAAGCGCTTTCGCAGCGAATTGCAAGGTCGAACGCTGTCCGAGTCGGGCAGTCGATACGGGCTGGTCCTGGCTCTTACAGAAACCGGTCAGACCGAAGAGGCGCGAAACGAGCTGCAGACACTGCTGGACGGGGAGCCGGACAAACCCATTTACCTGCTGGCACAGGCTGCGGTCGACACCAAGGAAAAAGACTACCGACCCGCGCTCAACCTGCTGAACAAATTGCTCAAACAATACCCGGAAGACCACGCAATCAACATTCAGTTTGCGGAAACCCTGATGGCCGCGAGCGAATACAAATTCGCCCAGGATCTACTGCAGCGCTATGTTCGCATGCGTCCCGAACAGGAGTATGCGTGGTATTTGCTCGCCGAGGTTCACGGCCTGGCGGGCAATATTCTGGGGGTCCACCGTGCGCGAGCCGAATACTACATTCTCAACGGGATCTACGACCACGCGGAGCGCCAGTTGCGCAACGCCCTGCGACTGGCGGAAGAGGACACCCGCATTTCCGCAGAGCTCGAGCAGCGTCTGATCGATGTCCAGGACATGCGAACGGCGGCCGAAAAGGTAGCGGGCCGCTAAGAGGAATCGATGAGCAAGAATTCAAGACTGGTGTATTCCACCGACCAGGGCCGGATCAAAGACGATCAACCCCAGGAGGTCATCCCCGAGGGCGATGGAATCATCCGCTTGAGGCTGGAGACCAAGGGGCGCAAGGGCAAGGGTGTCACCACCATCTCGGGCCTGCCCCTGGCCGGGACGGAGCTCAAGGCGCTGGCTAAAAAACTCAAGCAGGTGTGCGGGACCGGCGGTAGCGTCAAGGAACACGTGATCGAAATCCAGGGCGACCACCGCAGCCTTTTACAAGGCAAACTGGAACAGATGGGCTACAAGGTGAAATTAGCCGGCGGCTGACTGAAGCTGCCCGGCGGCGCCCCGGGCCGCGCGCCGATTCCAGAATCGCTCGTGGAAGTAGAAGGCGAGCGTGTTAATGGCGGGTTCCACCAGGGCCACCGCGCCACCCACAATCACACTGCCGGTCAGCAGATAGGCGACCGTAAAGGCAATGGTAAAGTGCATGATTGCGAAGCTGATTGTCTTGGCCATGAAAGCCTCCGGTGAATCCTTCAGTACAGTCTTCAAGTCGCTGTGCAGATATTGACAGAAATAATAATCATTCTTATCCCCAAAAACAATCTATCACTCCGATAGCCTTAATAGATTTTAGCTACGCACCATGGAGCACTAGGATGATTAGTGTCCGTGGCGAGTCATGGCGCGGGGCATGAACTCCCACTGCCGGCCAGTGGTCGACAAAGTGAGGCTTTTTGGACGGCGCTTCGAGAATTGGCAGCCTGTGGAAAAAGTCCGTTCATCAAGCACTTGCAAGCTCGATTCGCGAGCCGAACATCCCTGCTCCAGCCGACCGGTCGCCGGCGGCTGGAGCAGTCGCCAACCTGAAGCAAGGAGTAGATCTATGAGTGCCATCGACAAAATGGGTATGGATAAAGAACAAAGGGAAGCCGTGGCAGAAGGCCTCAAGCGTTTGCTGGCGGATTCCTACACGTTGTATCTGCAGACTCACAACTTCCACTGGAACGTGACCGGGCCGCTGTTCCGACAACTGCACCTGATGTTCGAGGAGCATTACACCGAGCTGGCCACGGCCGTGGATGACGTTGCAGAGCGCATTCGCACTTTGGACGTGCACGCGCCAGGCACTTACAAGGCCTTCGCGGAGCTGAGCTCCATCAAGGAGGTGGAGGGAGTTCCCGCCGCGGAAAAAATGCTCGAGATCCTGACCCACGGGCACGAAGCAGTGGTCCAGACCTGCCGTCAGGTTTTGAAAACCGCCCAGGATGCAGACGATGAATCCACGGTCGCGCTGGTGTCTGACCGCATGCGCGTCCATGAGAAGACAGCCTGGATGCTGCGCTCAATGCTGGGGACCTGAGCCTGGGATTGAGCTGACTGTGTAAGCTGGGGCGCAAATCGCTGCCCCGACGCCTGCCCGGCGGGAGCCGGGCTTCCTGACCTGCTGACCGCCCCGCCGCCGCGCGTCGCGCGGTTTCCTGGGGTACCTCTTTTGCTTCATGGCCACTCGGCACTGGCGACCGAGAGCTGGCGACTCTATACTACTGTATATCGAACCAGTATCTCTTACCCATCCGTTGGATGGCTGCAGTTATGGCTATGAACACCAAACTTGAACAGCTTCTGGAGCTGCCCAATGTCTGGCAGGCTTCCCGTGTGCGCCGTCTCAAATCGGTGCTGGCCACCGGCTATTCGGAGCTGGACGCACAGCTCCACGATAGCGGGTGGCCCGACAATGCCACCACGGAACTGCTTCTGCCCCAGCCGGGAATTGGCGAGCTGCGCCTGGTATTGCCCGGCCTGCGGCAGGCTCAGCGTCTGCGCCCGTGGCTGGCATTTATTGCGCCGCCCCACCTGCCCTATGCCGCTGCCCTGATTCAGCATTCCATCAACCCCGAGGGTGTGCTGGTCGTCACGCCCCAGTCCCCCAAAGACCTGCTCTGGGCCGCCGAACAGTGCCTCCAATCCGGATGCTGTGGCGCGGTACTGACCTGGGCCATGGGAACGGAGCTCAGCACTCAACAGCTGCGACGCCTGCAGCAGGCCGCACACCAGGGCCAGTGCTGGCACACACTCTTTCGCGCCACCCGGGCCCAGCGACAGCCTTCGCCTTCGGCGCTGCGAATCCAGTTGAATCCGGGGGCGCAGGGTTTGCTGCAGGTGGACATCCTCAAGCAGCGCGGCGGCTGGAGCGGGCAAAGCCTGGCGATCACCCTGCAACCTGATTTGAGTCAGCTCCAAAAGCTGAACCCCGAGCAACTGCCCTTGCCCATGGCCCAGTTCAATCGCCCCCTGCCACCGGTGGATTCCCCCAACGAGGGCACCCTGAACAGCCGGGTCGTCCCCCTCTCCCGCCGCCGGGGATAAGATGGCCGCGCCCCGCGACCGCAAGCAGCCCCCTTTATGGCTCTGTCTGTATTTCCACGGTCTGCCCCTGGACCAACTGCGTCTTGGGGAAGCACTGGCTGCTGTGGCGGAAAAGCAGCGCATCGCTTTCGTCAGCCCTTCGGCGCGTCAGGCCGGCATCAAGCCCTCTATGCGAGTCGCCACCGCTTATGCGCTGCAGCCGGAGATCAAAATTGTTGAACGCCGGACAGACCGGGAGGCGGACACCCTGGAGCACCTGAGCCAGTGGTGCTACCAGTTCACCCCCACAGTCCAGAGCTACAAGGATTTTTCAGTGCTGCTGGAGGTCGGCGGCAGTCTGACTCTTTTCAAGGGGCTCAGCCGCCTCTTGCAGCAAATCGAGCGGGGCCTGAGCCAGAAGGGATATGGGTTCACCAAGGGGCTGGCCCACACCCGGGAAGCGGCCTGGATGCTCAGCCACTTTTACACCGACACCGGCACGCCCCCGCCCCTTGGGGATTTGAATGAATTTGCTCCGGCGGAAGCCGACTTCTGGCTGCCCCGACTCGAGCCCCTGCCCCTGACCTATCTGGATCTGCCACTGAAAAAACGGCAACAGCTGCTGAACATGGGGCTGAACACCCTGGGGGATTTACTGGCCCTGCCGCGGGCCGAGCTGGGCAAGCGGTTCGGCCGGGATCTGCTGAAATTGCTGGCGGACGTTACCGGCGAAGAAGCCACAGTCAGCTCCGACCTCAAACCGGCGCACATCTTTGCAGAGCAACTGGATTTCGCCAACGGTCTGACCCGCATCGACGAAGTCCACCAGCCCCTCGAAGAACTGCTATCTCGTCTTTTGCGCTTCATGCACCAGCATCAGTTGTACACTCAGGAACTGGAATGGGGTTTTTACTATTTCAAGCAAGGGGATTTCAAACAAGGCGCCGACAAATTACTGATCCACACTTCGCCAGCCAACAATAACCTGCAAAGTCTGCTGAGTCTGAGCAGGCTGAAACTGGAGCAATATCAGCTCAAGGCGCCACTTGAACTGCTGACCCTGACCAGCCAATGCTTCAAGCCTGCTAACGCCAGCAGCGGCGACCTGTTTCCCGAACTGTCCAACCCCAGCAACCAGCTCAAGGATTATCAGCAGCTGCTGGACAAACTGCTGACCCGGCTGGGCAGCGAAGGACTCAAGACCATCAGCATGGGCAACGAGCATTTACCTGATTTTCAGCAGGTGGTCAGCGATCTCAACCACCAGGCCATCGAGGATCTGCGGTTGCGCGAGCCGCCGCGGAACTCCGACTCCCAGACCCAATTGCCTTTGTGGCTGAATCAGACTCCGATTCCCATCGGCGCGCCCAACCAGAGCACGGGTCCCTTGCGTCTGGTGTATGGACCACAACGCATCGACAGCCACTGGTGGCAACAACGCAGCCAGCGGGACTACTTTATCGCCCGCCATAAAAATGGCTGCTATTGCTGGGTATTCCGGGACCTTAAAAACCGGCGCTGGTTTTTACAGGGTTTTTACGGTTGATCTCACGACACTCCGGTTTTTTTAGCCCACCAGATCTTTGACCCGACAGTCCGCATCCAACACGGGGAAACTCGCGTTTACCCCTCCGTACCTTGGCAAAACTTTGCAAAGAAAACACTTGGACTCTTTTGTCCCTGCGCTTAGATTGGTAGATCAAACCGGAAAACACAGCGAAGATCATGGAAAAACAGACTGTTGATGTCGTTATCGTGGGAGGCGGGCTCTCGGGCATCGGCGCCGCTGCCCACATGGGCATGAAGTGCGCCGAAAAAAGCTACGTGGTTCTGGAAGCCCGGGAAGACCTGGGCGGAACCTGGGACCTGTTCCGCTATCCCGGCATTCGCTCCGATAGCGACATGCATACACTGGGATTCAGTTTCAAACCCTGGAGCGACGCAAAAGCCATTGCCGATGGACCGTCCATCAAAAAATACATCAAGGAAACGGCGGACGAGTATGGCATCACCTCCCGGCTGCGCCTGGGACACACAGTCATATCCGCCCAGTGGTCCAGTGAGCGGGCGCTCTGGTCGGTTGTGGCCCGAAGGCGCGATGGCACGGAAGTGGAGTTCGAATGCCGGTTTCTCTTCATGGGTTCGGGCTACTACAGCTACCAGCAGGGCTACGCACCGCGCTTCGAAGGACAGGAGGATTTCCACGGGCCCATCGTCCACCCCCAGTTCTGGCCTCAGGATCTGGACTACCGTAACAAGCGAGTGGTGATTATCGGCAGTGGCGCCACCGCCATCACCCTGGTGCCAGAAATGAGCAAGCAGGCTGCCCATGTCACCATGCTGCAGCGCTCACCCTCCTATGTGGTGGCGCGACCCGGCAAGGATCGCATTGCCAACTTCCTGCGCCGGAATGTTTCGGAGGGAGTGTCCTATGGGTTCACCCGCTGGAAGAATATTCTCCTCGGGCGCTACTTCAACCATCGTGCCCGCAGCAAACCGGAGAGCACGGCAAAGCTGCTGCAGAAGTGGGCGCGCAAACGTCTTCCCGAAGGCTATGACATGCGCCATTTCACCCCAAGCTACAAGCCCTGGGATCAGCGCATCTGTCTGGCACCGGATGGCGATTTTTTCGAGGCCATTCAGTCAGGCAAAGCCTCGGTGGAAACCGATCATATCGAGCGCTTCACGAGCACGGGGATTCAACTCAAATCGGGGAAAACCCTCGAAGCGGACATCATCGTCACTGCCACCGGCCTGAAACTGGTCACCGGCGGCGAGGTGGACGTGAAGGTGGATGGTCAGCCAATCCGCTTCGGCGATACCCTCAGCTACAAAGGCGTTATGTTCAGCGGCGTTCCCAACTTTGTGCTGGTGTTCGGTTACACCATGGCCTCCTGGACCTTGAAAGCGGATTTGGCAGCCATTTATCTCTGCCGGCTGATCAATCACCTGGACTCCATCAACAAGTCCATCGCTCTGCCACCACACCCCACCGAAGTGATGGAAACCCGTCCGCTTATTGATTTCACCTCGGGCTACGTGCAACGCGCCGTGCAGGAACTCCCCAAACAGGGAGACCGGCCGCCCTGGCTCGTTCACCAGGACTATCTGGCCGATCGCAAGGTCCTGCTGCGCGAACCCATCAATGATGGGGTACTTCAGTTTCCAGAGCCGAAGATGGCGCAGGTCACCGATTCTCCCGCACACGTTGCCGCCACAACTTAGCGAGCCTTGACCCATGTTGGGTTACGCTGCGCTAACCCAACCTACGAATGCCACTACCAGCACCGGTAGGTTGGGTGAGGCCGAAGGCCGTAACCCAACAGCACCCACGAATCCTCCCGAACCGGACCCGTGTTGGGTTACGCTGCGCTAACCCAACCTACGAATGCCACTACCAGCACCGGTAGGTTGGGTTAGGCCGAAGGCCGTAACCCAACAGCAGCGCTCAGCCCCTAGCGGATCAGCAGGCAGCTTCGCTTCGCTGGCCTTGCCGGGATCTGCTATACTGTATTTTCAACCAGTAGCTCACCAGTAAGAGGTCGCCGTGAGCCGCTTTGCAGAACTACACGCCATCAGCAACTTCTCCTTCCTGCGCGGCGCTTCCCATCCGGAAGAGCTGGTTCTGCGCGCGGCTGAACTGGGCTATGAAGCCATTGCCATTACCGACGAGTGCTCCTTTGCAGGCATCGTCAGGGCCCATGTGGCAGCCCGGGACCTGCGCCAGACCGGGACGTCCATCAAGCTGATCATTGGCAGCGAGTTCCATATTCACAGCCAGCAGACCATAACCGGGGACGCCGGCCCGGATCTTCACCTGGTTCTGCTCTGCCCCAACCGCAAGGCTTATGCGGAAGTGTCCGGGCTCATCTCCCGCGCGCGGCGCCGGAGCGAAAAGGGTAGCTACCGTCTGCACCTGAGCGATCTGCAATTCGGCACCCAACACTGCCTGGCCATCTGGCTGCCCCAAGCGGGGCAGTCCGAGCAGCCCGATTACGCTCCCATCCTGGCCAGCTATTTCCGCGACCGTCTCTGGCTCGGCCTGGAGATGCTGCAGGACGATGACGATCAGCAGCATTATCTGAATTGCCAACAGATGGCGGACGCACTGAACCTGCCCATGGTGGCCTGCAACAACGTGCACATGCACGATCCCCTGCGCAAACCCCTGCAGGATGTTCTTACCGGGATTCGTCTGGGCAAGCCGGTGCAGGAGCTGGGTCGGGAGAAGCGGAGCAACGGCGAAAACTATCTGCGCCTCCTGGACACGCTGGACTGCATCTACCCGCAAGCCCTCATGGAAGAGGCCTGCCGCATTGCCGACTACTGCCATTTCAGCCTGGACGAATTGCGCTACGAATATCCCGAGGAGATTGTGCCCAAGGGCACCAGCCCGAGCGCCTACCTGCGGCAGTTGGTCATGGAGGGCGCACGGAAGCGTTGGCCCCGAGGCCACGCCCCGCACCTGCAGGCGCAGATTGACAAGGAGCTGCAGTTGATCGCGGAGCTGGAATACGAGCATTACTTTCTCACGGTCTACGATCTGGTGCAGTTCGCGCGCACTCAGAAGATTCTCTGCCAGGGGCGCGGTTCAGCCGCTAATTCCGTGGTCTGCTATTGCCTGTTCATTACCGAAGTCGACCCGGTTCAGAGCGAGCTGCTGTTCGAACGATTCATCAGCAAGGAGCGCGATGAACCACCGGATATTGACGTGGACTTCGAGCACGAACGACGCGAAGAGGTCATTCAGTACATCTACAACAAGTACACCCGCAAGCGTGCCGCCCTTGCGGCCACTGTCATCACCTACCGGCGCCGAAGCGCCGTACGGGACGTGGGCAAAGCTCTGGGGCTGGACGACATCCTGGTGGACAAACTGAGCAAGAGCCTTGCCCGGTGGGACAAGTCCCGCCAACTGCAGAACGAGTTCAAAGCTTCCGGATTGACTCATTCGAGCCAGCTCGCCCGACAGTTTCTGTACCTGGTGAATGAGATTCTCGGCTTCCCCCGCCACCTGTCCCAGCATGTGGGCGGGTTTCTGATTGCCCGCAGTCCCATCAGCACTCTGGTGCCTGTGGAGAACGCCGCAATGCCGGACCGGACCATCATTCAGTGGGACAAGACGGACATCGAATCACTGGGTCTTTTGAAGGTCGACGTACTGGCCCTCGGCATGCTCACGGCCATTCGCAAGAGTGTGGACCTGCTCAACAGCTACCTGCAAAAACCCATTACGGTGGCGGACATTCCCAACGAGGATCCCAAAACCTATGACATGCTCTGCCGCGGCGACAGCATGGGCGTGTTCCAGGTGGAATCCCGGGCGCAGATGTCCATGCTGCCGCGGCTGAAGCCTCGCACCTACTACGATCTTGTGATTCAGATTGCCATTATCCGTCCCGGCCCTATTCAGGGGGACATGGTGCACCCCTTCCTGCGGCGCCGAGACGGTGAGGAGGAAGCGGATTACTTCAGCGAAGAGCTCAAACCTGTACTGGAACGAACACTGGGCATTCCCATTTTCCAGGAGCAGGTGATCCGCATCGCCATGGTGGCCGCCGGTTTCAGCGGCGGTGAGGCCGATGCGCTGCGGCGCGCCATGGCCAGTTGGGGCCGCAATGGCCATCTGGCCCCGTTCAAGGAAAAGTTGATCGACGGCATGCTGGCGAAGGGTTACGACCGAAGCTTCGCAGAACGGATTTTCCGGCAGATCCAGGGCTTTGGCGAGTACGGCTTTCCCGAATCCCACTCCGCCAGCTTTGCCTTGCTGGCTTACCAGTCCGCCTGGTTGAAGTGCCACTATCCGGCGGCTTTTTACTGCGGCCTGCTCAACAGCCTGCCCATGGGTTTCTATTCCGCCTCCCAGTTGATTCAGGATGCCAGACGTCACAACATCGAAGTGCTGCCGGTGGACGTCATGCACAGCACCTGGGATCACCAGTTGGTGCACGAAAACAACAACCCTGTTCTGGAGAGTTGGCCATCCATTCGCCTGGGATTTCGAATCGTGAAAGGCTTCAGCGAAAGTGGCGCAGAGCGGGTGCAGGTTGCTCGCAGCGAACAGGCATTTACCAACGGGCACGATCTGGCCAACCGCGCAGGCCTGAATCAAAAAGAGCTGTCCAGCCTTGTGGCTGCCGATGCCCTGCAATCCATCAGCGGCCACCGTCATCAGGCGCACTGGAATACCCAGGCAGTGGCCGGCCCCACGCCGCTACTGGGCTTGAGTGATCGCAGCGATACATCTTCGGTAGAGTTGGCAGAACCCTCTCCCCAGGCGACCACCGCGATGGACTACGACAGCATGGGTTTGACGCTGAACAAACACCCGCTGGCCCTGTTGCGCCGACACTCTCCCTTCGATCGCTGCCGCCGCGCCATTGATCTTTATACGCTGAATACCGGCCGTTTTGTGCGTGTCGCCGGCGTGGTTACGGGTCGCCAGCGCCCCGGAACCGCATCGGGAGTTATCTTCATGACCCTTGAAGATGAAACCGGCAACATGAACGTCATCGTGTGGCGGGAACAGCAACGCCGCTTCCGACAGGCGGTCCTCACCGGGCAACTGCTGATGATAAAAGGCGTGGTGGAACGGGAAGGCTCCGTGGTGCACGTGGTGGCCGGCGAAATTATCGACATGGGGGAGGAATTGCCGGCTCTGAAAACCCAATCCCGCGACTTCCACTAGCAGGCGACGCTCACCCCGACCGCGACAGACCGCCCTCAGAAATGAGCGGCGGTCAGCTCCACATCAGCCTTTCCCCAGGCCTTCTCGAAGCGCTCCTGAACCGCCTGGGCTTCCTCGTTCTTACCCTGAGCCCAGAGGCTCTGCGCCAGGCCGTACAGCGCCCAACCGTTCTCATTCATGAGGTCCAGGTCCTGCCGGAATATCACCTCCGCATCACCGGGCTGGTCCGCGTCCAGATAAGCCTGGCCGAGGAAGAGACGGGTGGACTGCATCCAATCCGGCGGCTCCATGTAAAGCTGCTGGTCCTGCGCGGCGACCGCCGCTCGAAAGTGTTCGATCGCCGCATCCTGATCACCAACACGGGCCGCAATCTCGCCCATCAGCATCGTTTCCGCGATCTTCAGGAGGTCCGCGGCGGTATTGACCGCAGCACGCTGGTCGGACAGGGACTCATGCTCCATCGCGGTCCGCAACGCGGCCAGTTCCCGCTCCGCAGCTTGCGGGTTATTCTCCGACAGGTAGGCACTGCCCCGGGCCCAGTGCAGCAGCCCTGCCAGATAGGGCTGATCGGCGGGAGGAACCGGCTCAGCGAGGATCTGATCCCAGCGCCCGAATGCGCGAAGGGTCATCGGGTAGACCGCCGCCATCCGCAATGTCATGGCGTCATGGGCATCGGTTGCAACCCCATGGGCCATGTTCTGCGCTTCCTCCACAGCCACCTTGCTGTTGCCCTGCATCAATGGACCCCACTGGAGAAAATCCCGTGCGTGGCCGCCATGATTTTGATGAGAGAGCCCGTAGGTGACTTCTGTGGGCAGCGGACGATTCCACTTTTCGGCGAAATAGGCATCGGCCGCCAGTGAGCGCTCATTCACGGCGATCGCGTCGTCATATCGACCCAGACGCATATAAATATGCCCGGGCATGTGGACCATGTGGCCCGCCCGAGGTGTGAGTGACTCCAGGCGGTCAGCCGACGCTTCTGCCTGATCGAACTCCCGGGAGTTCTCCATCAGATGGATGTACAGATGGTTCAGCCCGGGATGCTGTGAATCCTGCTCGATGCCCCGCTCCAGAATTGCCCGAGCCTGGTCCGAGCGGCCGATGGGACTTCCATCCAGAGCGAAGTAGTTCCAGGGCGACGCCAACATGACCGCGTGGGCGGCAAGAAAGGCGCTTTCGAGATCATCCGGATGCTGCTCGTGTGCCGCAAGGCTTGCGTCTACAAAAGCCTGGGTCCGTGCCTCTTCATCGGGATAGGTTTCCGTGTCATAAATGACGGCGAGCGCCTCGATGAGCGCGCGACCCCGTTCCGGCAATTGCTCGCTGTTGGCTTGCGCACGGGCAATGGCCTCAGCCCCTGCTCCTTTCGGGTCGTCTTCCGCTCCCTCGTAGCGGCTGTTAGGGTTGGGTGCGATTGCCAGAGCGCGCCCCCAATGGAGCATGGGGTGATCGGGTTCGTAACATAGAGCCGCATCGAAGGACGCCTGCGCTTCCGGGAAATAATAACTGTATGTCAAGCGCAAACCCTGGTCGAAGAAAGCCTGGGCCTCCGTGGTGCGGCTGTCGATGGGCCGGCTGTAGTGTCCCGTGTTGGGAACCAGTACGGCCTTGGCCTCCGCACAATTTTGCGCCTCGGAGAGCTGCGGCGAGTCGTCGCGCCCCAGGTCGCTGCACGCGACCACTGCAAGCAGCAACAATAACCAACTGTTTCTGATCCATCGAAGAATGTTCATGAGCTCTCTCCTTGCGCGCTCAGTCGGAGCCAGACAAATTCCAACTCCCGACTTGCCCCAATCGGAAAATAGAAGCAAGCGTTCCGCCAATCCGGCACTCGTTCTTACACAGGTCTTCCCATGTTTTCAGCTGAGCCGTCACTCGGAAGGCAGATTGAGCTTTGGCGTGTAGTTCAACTAATCTGATGGCAGTCGTGTTTAAGCCTTCTGGTATTTACGGTATCCTGAAGCGACCTCAACCATAGAGAGCAGAATAATAACTTCAGTTAGGACGAAGCGCATGTTTTCCCGACGAATACTTCCTATTCTTGGCCTCCTCCTCACCAGCTACGCCGCCGCCGTTGACCTGAGCCAGTTCACGTACTCCCCGGACGTCATCAACGTCAAGATATCCCCAACAGGCGAGTATCTGGCGTTACAACTGAACCGGGACGGACGATACATGCTGGCCTTTGTGAACCGCGCCGATGGTTCGACAACCGGCGGTGTCAAATTCCGCGCCCCCAGGGGGGTGGGTGAGTTCTTCTGGGTGAACGACGAACGGGTTGTCATGCAAGTGGTCGAAAGCTCCGCTCATGATGAAGCTCCGAAGTACTACGGAGAACTCTACGCGTCCGATTACGATGGCGGCAACTCCGAGATGATCTTCGGCTATCGCGCAGAGGCCGCGCAGAAGGCGACGAGAATACGACAACGATCACGCGATTATTCGTGGGCGCACGTTGTGGATGATCTGTCGCAGGACCCGCGGAATATTCTCATTTCAGTGACTCCCTGGGATCGCGAACGGGCACTCCGCCCGCGCTTACAGCGGCTTGACGTTTACCGCGGACTGGACAGTCGCCCCCGGAAGTTCGCCCGCTACCCGCAGGCCTCGTTTTTCACCGACGAAGAAGGAAATGCTCGTGTAGTCACCAGCCGCAGGCCGGACGGAACCCTCCATGTGGAAACACGTCCCGATCCGGACGGCGATTGGCGCGAGTTGGATGAGTCCCGCTTCGGCACGGCATTCGTTCCCGCCGCCGTGACGGACGACGGTAAGTCCATCTACGTCATCGACAACATCGATCACGACCGAACGGGCCTTTACAAACTGGCCCTGGATGGTTCGACCTATGAACATATCTATACCAACGACAGCGTTGACATCACGGATCTGCAACGCACCGTGGACGGCAATGGGGTCTTCGCGATTCGCGTCGATCCCGGCTACCCGACCTATCTCCTGTTCTCCCAGGACTTTGCAGAGGCACGGATTTTCAAACAGCTGCTCGCCAGTTTTCCTGGAAGAACTTTGTCCATTACCAGCCGAACCCGCGACGGGCGGTACTGGGTGGTTCGGACCGGGTCGGACATCGACCCTGGGTCGTTCTACCTCTACGACGACAAAAAACAGCAGCTTCAGCTAATCTTCACAGCAAGAGAGGACGTTGACCCGGGAGAGATGGCCTCCTCCGAACCCGTCGAATTCCAATCATTCGACGGCAGAACGATCACCGGCTATTTCACACCCGCAAAAAACCGCGAGGGTATAGCTCCGATGGTTGTTCTCGTCCACGGCGGCCCTCCCATACGCGATTTCTGGGAGTTCGATCCGACAGTCCAGGCCCTCGCCACTCACGGATTTTCCGTGTTGCGAATCAATTTCCGCGGCTCAGCCGGGTTCGGTCGCGAATTTGAAAGTGTGGGTTATCGGGAATGGGGCGGCGACATTCAACGGGACATCCATGCCGGAACACGCTGGGCGCTTGAAAACGGTAAAGCAGAAGAGGGCCGCGTATGCATCATGGGCGCCAGCTTCGGCGGCTATTCCGCGATCCAGAGCGCGACCATGGAGCCGGATTTGTACCGCTGCGTTGTTGCCGAAGCCGGAGTGTACGACCTGTCCCTGATATATAGCGAAGGCGATATCGAGTACACCTATGGGGGCAGGAGTTACTTGGAGAAGGCAATCGGCGAAGACGAGAGCCAACTGCGTGCTTATTCCCCCGTTCATCGAGCAGAACATCTGAAAGCACCGGTGTTTCTCATTCATGGAGAGCAAGACCACCGAGCCCCCTATGCCCATGCTCGGGCGATGATCAAAGCGCTGGAAGAAGAGGACAGGGTTTTTCAGACTCTTATTCAGGAAACCGAAGGACACGGGTTCTACAACGAAGCCAACCAGGTCGAACGGTACAAGGAGATCATCAACTTCCTCTCCACGCATCTGCGCCCATCAGAAGATTAGAACCGAGGGGCAGCTCCTGAGCGCCTAGGCTCGTTCAGTGTAATCCGGCTCCAGGGTGCTTTGAGAAAGTGCCAGCGGCAGGCTGAAGTAGAACTCGGTCCATTCACCGGGTTCACTTCTTACCTGCAGTTCGCCGCCGTGGTTCTTGATAATGGTGTAGCAGATGCTGAGACCCAGCCCCATGCCTTCCCCCACGTCCTTGGTGGTGAAGAAGGGTTCGAAGACTCTCGCCTGCAGATCTGGGTCCATGCCCGGACCGTTGTCCCAGACCCGTATCATCAGTTGGTCCCCGCGCCGGTCGGCGATTATCTTGAGCCGGGGATTGTGATCCCCACCCTGTTCCTTCAGAACCTTGGCGCTGTTGCGAATCAGGTTTACCAGCACTTGAACAATGTGACCCTCGGATCCGGCCACCAGATCATCTCCCTTGACATGCACTTCGGGCACGATGGGGCTCAGGTCGTGGCGTACGAACCGGGTAGCGAGCTTGATGGCCTCCTGAAAGTGAAACGACTTTTTCTTGTCGATCTCCGACGGGTATGCAAAGGTTTCCAGATCCGCGACGATGCGATTCACCCGTTGCACCCCTTCCTCCACATCCTGCAGCATCTCCGCCACATCTTCATGGTCTGAAATACCGGGCTCCGATTTGAGCAGGTGCAGCGCCGCCAGGGTATAACTCAAGGGGTTCTGTACCTCGTGCAGCAGGCCCGCAGCCATACTGCCCAGGCCAACCAGCTTCTTCTCATGAAGGATCTGGGCCTGGGCCTTGTGGAGGAGCGAGAGCGTTTCGGTCAGGTCGCTGTTGGCCTTGACCAGGCTCTCCTCCAGCTCCCCCTGCTTGCGCAGGTTTTCCAGGCGGGTACGCACTTCGATGCTGCTGAACGGTTTGGTCAGAAAATCATTGGCGCCGTTTCTGAGGGCTTCTATTTTAGCGGCTTCGTCGATTCGGGCAGTCAGCAGCACAATCTTGATCCGCTCGGTCCGCGGGTCTTCCTTGAGCTTGCGACAAACCTCCAGGCCGTCCATGACGGGAAGCATCAGGTCCAGCAGGATCAGATCGGGCTGTTCAGTTCGCGCCATTTGCAGTGCCAGATGCCCGTCGCTTGCCGCCAGGATCTGATAGGTGTCCTTCAGCATGTCGATGAGGTACCCGCGCATACCGGGCTCGTCATCCACAATCATCAAGGTGGGTAAATCATCTGGCTGTGCGCTCTGCCCCACCGCGGGCGAGTCCGGTGCGCGTTCGCTGCCCGGCGCAAAGGCGGATTGCTGCGCCTGCCGGTTCAGCGCTTCCAGTGGGTCCACGGGTTCCGAATCGAAAACCCTGGCCTCGCGGTCAAGGGCTTCGACCTGGGCAATGGGGAAAAGCAACCGCATCGTGGTGCCCGCACCCAGCTCACTTTCAACGCCGATCTCACCGCCCTGCTTCTCGGCCAGTTCTTTTACCAGAGCGAGACCGATGCCCGTGCCCTGGTGCTTCCGTGTGCTGGAGGCATCCACCTGATGGAAGCGGTCAAAAATGCTCTTGAGCTCGGTGGGCGGAATCCCCACGCCAGTGTCCCGGATTTCGATGGCGACCCGGTTTCCCTCCAGGCGGGTGCTTACGGTGATCGAGCCCCCTTCGTCGGTGAATTTGCTGGCGTTGCTCAGCAGGTTGATGAAAATCCTCTCAAAAGCGGGCTGATCACCAATAACAGTTATGTCGTCCGAGCAGAACCGTTTGACCACCGAAATACCCTTCAATTGCGCGTAATGGGAAATGGCGTCCACCTGGCTTTCGAGTAGCTGGTTGATTTTCAGGGGCTGTAGTTCAAGTGCCTGCTTTCCCTCCTCAAGGCGGATCAGGTCCAGAAGATCATTGACCAGCTTCAGCAGGCGCATGCCATTCTGATTAGCCACGTTCAGAAATGATTTCACATCCTGAGAGGCTTCTTCTGATCGAAGCAGGTCCTGGAGCGGGGCAAGAATGAGACCCAAAGGGGTACGCAGCTCGTGACTGATGTTGGCAAAGAACTGGGATTTCATCTTGTCGAGCTTGCTCAGTTCACGGTAGTTGCTCTCAAGCTCGTAGCCGAGGCGGAACTCATTGAAGCGGCGCCGGTTGGAAAAGAAAACCGCAGTCATGCTGATAACGGCGGCCAGAATCAGGAAGTACAGGTTGTTGAATAGCAGACTCAGGTCCACCGGCACGGTCGGGGTGTAGAACACGCAGGCCGCAACATACACGAGAATGGCGGCAATGGAGAATACTGTAACTTCAGTGACCGTTAACGGCAGCAGAATGCCGATGGCTATGATTACGAGAATGATTCCGGCGTAGTATGTGGACGCCTCTCCCTCGGTGGCGTAGATCATGTAGGAAATCATAACCACCGGCGCCATCAGCCAGGATGCTGTAAGCAGGCGCACGAGGCGGCGACCCAGGGGCACGAAGTGCAGCGCGAACAGCAATCCGATCAGGACGTCGCACAACACCCGCAGCAGGGTGAACTCCACCAGACGTTCCGGATAGACAAAAAAATCGAGCGATATGCCGGCGGGCACCAAAACCAGCAGCAGTGCGCTGCCGATCTTCGACTGGCGCAGCCGCATGTCAAAATCTGCTTCCCGATAGGCCTCCCGTACGGCGGCGTACTCGGATCTCGTCATGCTTGTTCCCGCGGCTTGTGAACTTCAAGAAATACGTTCAGACCTGTCAAGTCCAGGTAAACATAATGGTCCCCGTATCCCTTGACGAGCTTGAGCATGTCAGTCTCATCGCGATATTCCATGTACCACTCGACGATATGCTCCATGCATAGCTGGCTTGGATTCTTGGGGTGAACGTTGGTGACAAGCACGTAGCCGCCAGGCTTTACCCAGCGATAGAAAAGCCGCAGGAGGCGAGCGCAGATCTTGTCCGATAAGTAATCGAACAGGCCGGCGCAATAGATCACATCGTATTTGTTCTCCTGCTGGAGCTGTTCCGGCGTTGGTTTTGCGGCTTCTTTCAATAACTGGTGCACCGACTTCTGCACGAAATGGATACTGGCATCATAGCCGCTCGCTTCGCGCGCTTCGCCGATCTTCTCCTCGGCGTGCTCCAGAGTCTCCTGATTGAAGTCGACCAGGGTAAAATCGCAATGCTCGCAAACGTCCCGCGTGCGAACGAAGCGCTGAACCTCCAGGGCCGGGCCGCAGGCCATGTTGAGAATCTGCGCGCGCTGACCCTGTGCCTTGAACTGTGTACCCAGATCCGTGAGGCGATCCTGGAGAATGGCGATTCGGTTGCGGTGAGCCCGGGTCGGGCCTATCTGGTGAAAATAGCTATTGATGAGCTGGGTGTAGGTGGTCGGACCATTGCGGCCGTCTGCCAGCATCATGTTTACCATTCCGTAATCGCCAGCGTAACCAAGCGGTTTGACATAGGAGCGGTAAAAGAACGGCGAACGCATGAGCAAGGGATGAAGGTCCCGCTGTGCAAAGGATTTGTGGGTATTTAACTCCTCGTCATCCACGAGTTGTGCCGCTTGTTCAAACTGGGCAAACAGTTCATTGCTCTTGTTGATGACCCGTTCGGCAACGGCGTCAAACGATTCGCGCGGAAGCGGCGTGCTCTCTCTTTCGTCGTCAGTCGCAACATCGAACTGCTCCAACCAAAGGTGCAGATCCGCAAGAAAGGCGCGCAGTCCGGCCACGGCGAGCATGTATTCCTCCCGAAGCTGGTGCCGGGCTTCCCATTGGGCGATGTATTGATCCGTCTCCTTGGCCAACTCTTCGGGCTCGTCCTGAAGCTCCCGAAGGTCCTCGAGAACATCCACCAGGGTCGCCGAGACAACCAGCATCAGTCCTGTGTTCACAAGACTTGCCACCACTGCGCGCCCGTTATAGATGGTGCTTTCGCCGCGCACGATCTTGAGATTGGCCAGCACCTCACTCAACTGAACGATGGAGTAGGGGTTGTATACCTCCATGACGACCTTGTGCCGAGTCAGCTTCAACAAGGTGCCGCGCGACTCCTGCCCCTGGGAATTGCGGAAGGTGATGATGCTTTGACTTATCGGTATGGATTCAGTCAATGTGATGCCCCTCAATGGTATGGTATTTACTTGTTAACCGTATCTCACAACGGCCAGCTTCCTGCCGTTCAAGAAATAAACTTGTTCGCTCCCGTTTCCGCGCTGTCACCGGGCAGCGCCGGAGGAAAAATCAAGGTGAACTCCGTGTAAGCGCCTGGGGTCGATGTGCATTGTATCGACGCGCCCCAGGTCTCGAGGGTTCGTTTGCAGAAGGGCAGCCCCACCCCGTTGTTCGAGCTCTCCAGCTTGGTACTGAAAAAATCGTCGAAAACGCAAGGTAACTCGTCCGGCGAAATGCCCCGTCCGTTATCCCGAAATACCAGAACCCCACGCCCATCGCTTCGCTTCAGTCCAATGTCTATTGCACCCTTTCTGCCGGTGTCGCTGATTGCGTGAAACGCATTCTTCATCAGATTGTAGAGCACGTGAACCATCAACAGCTGAACGCCTCGAAAGCAAAAGTCATCCTCGGCCTGAATCCGGATTCGGGACCGTTGCTGATCGCTCATCGGATAGGTTTCAACCGCCTGACGCACGCAAGTGGCCATTGATATGAGTTCCCGCCGGTCCTCGCACTGGTTCTGAGGTTTTGCACTCACCAGCAGCATATCGATAATGTTGTGAGCCCGTTGGACGTGTGCCTTTATGGACTCCACGACCCGGCCGAGTTTTCCGCGCCGCGCCGGCTCGATGGGAGCAAGTGCCAGGTTTGCAGCTTCCGCTGTGTCGTAGGCCGCCAGCAGCTTATCCAGATCCTGATCCAGTGCGTCGGCCGTAACATCGATCCCGGTGAGCGGGGTTCGAAGCTCGTGGGCGATATTGCTGGCGACCTGATACATCACCTGGCGTTTCTGGAAAATGATTCTTCGCTCTTCCTCCCGCATGACGTAGAGATTGGTGGCTTTCCGGATCTCCTCGCGCAAATAGGCGAGATCCCAGGGTTTGCGAATATAGCGGTAGACTTCGCCCTCATTGACACTATCAATAGCATCGGACAGATCCGCATAGGCCGTGGTGAGGATTCGGATCACATGGGGATGATAGCGCTTCGCGTACTTTACCAGGTCGATGCCTGTCCGGTTTGGCATCCGCTGGTCTGTGACCAGAATTGCGAGGTTCGCCGAGTGGCCCTCCAGAAGCTCAATGGCCGCATCCACGGACTCTGCCGACAAGACCTGATAGGAATCCGAGAAAACCCGCGCAAAATATTTCCGGGCTTTCTCCTCGTCATCGACGAATAGCACCCCAAGACGATGATCAACCACCTCTGGTGTCATAGGTCCGGGTAGAACTCATCAATGGATGGTTCGTAACTGGCCAGACTTTCAGTGAGCCAGTCCCAATCAAGCGGTGGCAGCTCGGTCGCGATCTCCGGCAGCGTAATGGCCAACTCAGTCTCTCCCTCCCGCCGGGTGAGCTCAAGCTTTCCGCCCAGGTGGGACGCCGCAAGACAGGCAGCGAGGAGATTCTCGAAAACCGGCTGGACGTCCGTCAGGGCGCTGCCACACAGGAGGTGGCGGTCCAGGGGCCAATTGCCGCGAATCAGGTAGGTCAACCGGATGCCACTGGTTCCGGAGTACGGTGCCGCCACTGAGCCGAATCCGAGCTCGATCGGTTGCCTTACCTCTTCCATATTAGCGGCAAGGCCGAACACTGAACGCAATAATCCGTGGGCAGCGGCACCGCCCGCCTGCCAGGAAGGAACGGCCTCACTGTCGGGCACAGAGATTTCGCAATCGAAATCCGCCGCCACCTGATGTGTCAGGGTGAGCAGTTGATCGGCGGTCAGTGTATCTTGCGCGGCGGCGACAGGATGCAGCGGCAAAATGGCCTTCACTGCACGAATGAAATCGCTGGCCCGCCGGGTTTCCCATTTGGTGAGCTCCCACTGGTCCACGTTGCCCAAGCCGTCGGATTCACGGGAGCCCGGCAAATCATGCAAAACGTCGAGAAAGTCCCGCAGGCCGTAGGCGGCATTGTGCAAATCTCCGGCAGTCTGAACGCAGGCGATCAGCTGGCTGAGGCGCTGAACCCCGGTCATGCGCTGCCGGGCGGACAGCTTTTCGGCCAGAAGGAGATCCCGTTCCCGGCGCAGCTCGAAAATGCGCATGGCACTGACCATTTCCGCTTGCAGACTTTCCACATGCCAGGGCTTCTGAATGTAGCGGTAGATTTCTCCGCGGTTGATGGCCTCGATTGCATCGTTGAGGTCCGAGTAAGCCGTAGTCAGAAGGCGCACGATGCCGGGGTATTCCTGCCGGACCTTTTTTAGCAGCTCGACCCCATTGCGCCCCGGCATCCTCTGGTCGGAAATGACAATCGCAATCTCATCGCTTCTGGATTCAAGAATTTCTTCGGCGCTGTCCACATCCTTTGCGGTATAAACCGGAAATCGACCGGCCAGAGCCTTGGAAAAGTACTTCAAGGCCTTTTCTTCGTCGTCCACGAACAGGACGGCAAATTCCCCATTGTTGTTTTCTGTCATCGCTGATTCCTTAATCCAGTTGAACCCCACATGGCCGCGACGCCTTCCGTCTTCTGACGCGAATTACATCCGGTCCACAAACAATATCCTGTTGGCGTCTTCAAGCATAGAGGATCAAAAAATCTTTGCGAATTCTCAGAGGAATTCGGCGACAGAAAGGGAAAAAGGAGGCAGGCTTGTGGGGGCTTAACGGCGCTTCTGATGACGCTCGAAGTTTTCCTGGCGTTTTTTCTCGCTTTTCTTCAGCAGCACATAGGTAGCGCCACTGCCGCCATGCTGCCGCTGGGCACTGTGATATGCCATTACCGCATCCAGCTGGGGCAGCCAGTGAGCGACACAGCTTTTGAGGAGGGCGGCGCGGGGCTGGCGATTCTCGCCCTTGCCGTGATTGATGAGGGCACAACGGATGTTATGGGCGAGGCAATCGTTGATGAACTGGGCCACAGCCGCGCGCGCCTGCTCCACTGACATGCGATGCAGGTCAAGCTGGGCGTCCACGGAGTACTTGCCCAGGCGGAGATTCTTGTATACGCCATGTTGAATCCCCGGTCGCTTGAACTCGAGAATGTCGTGCGGATCGACGGGGTGGACAAAATCGCCGCTGAGCCCCGGACCTTTGTCCGCAGCCTGGGCGACCGCAGCCTGGCGGCGTGCTTCCAGAGCCGTGGCCGCTTCGCTGGCCTTTTTCTCCAGCTTGACCCTGGCCTCGGATTTGATGGGCTTGACATCACCCATGGCCTGACGAAAAAGATCGTCGTCAGAATCGGACTCAGACATGACAGACCTGATACAAACATGAACAGGCCTGTATTAAACCATTTTTAGAAAAGCCCGAACAACTATCGCGCCTCCGCCGGGCCTCGTCAGGCGGACATTTTCTGAAGCGAGCGCAATATCGCCCAGCGCTCCCAGTATTTGCGGCTGCCGCGGAAGCCGTCATCCACCTCTCCACCCCAATGGGGATTTGCCTGTACGGACCGCTTGAGCTCCTCGTACTGAAGCCTGTTGATGCGCATTGGCTGCCATTCCAGGACCATATTGCCCGCGCTCACCAGGCGCCCCTCGCCGAGGGTTTTGTTCAGCATGGAGTAAGGCGGCAGAACTCCGAAGTAGCACGCCGCCTCCGCGAACAGGAAATAGCCCAGAGGTGCCGTATAGGGTCCTTCTCTTTCTCCCAGACCGTCAGCGCCGAATTCTCTTCGAGTATAGGTGATGTTCATCGTGGTCGTCCTTAATAAGCCTGACTATCATCTATTGGTTGGGGGGCGTCTTCGGCGATCGCAAAGCATTGTTTTCGAGAGCCTCGCGACCTAGATTTCATAACGGTTGTTTCTCAGCCAAACCGCCCCGATCAGTAAAGGAGTGGAAACAGCCAGAATCCTGACCAGTTGCCCCGGCGTTACAATCAGCAAGGTTGAAAGAGCTTCCTGCAGCGTTGCATCTTCGTCACCCTGCAATTGCACATTGTTGAAGAAAAGGCTTTCCACAAAGCTGTAAAAATAATCGCTGCCCAACACCAGCGCTTCAAGAGAACCGAGAGCCACTATCGGAATCACTGCCGTCAGGAAAGGCGAGCGCTTGCTGACCGAGGACGCGAACAACAACCAGGAGAACAGCGGCAAATTCTTCAAGGCGAAAACCAGCACCAACAGAAGGTGGAACACGAACACCGAGAGAAAGCTCACCCTCCCCAGCACTTCGAAGTAGCCGAAGTCCGTGCTGGCGACGATGGTGCGGACGACGGAGAGCCCGAATACCAGCTGCACCGCTATCGCGATAACCAGCGCAGCCACCGGAATGACCAGCGACGCGAACAGCAGTTTGGAGAGAACGTTGTTGGTTTCGCTGAAAGGAAGCGACTTCCAGAACAGAATGCTGCGATCCTTTCGGTCGCCGAACAAGGTGCTCAACAGGTAGAAGATGGCGACTATGAACGCCACAAGTTCAAAGGCCAGCGCGATTGCGTGCAGTCCGGGCTGCAATGCGTCCAGTAGTTTCGGGCCCCACAGTAACCAGTCCAGGTTTTCGCCTTCGCCGGATACGATCACCCCACGTGAGAAATCGATTCGCCGGGTCTCCTCCTGGTCGCCCTCCCCGGACAATTCGGTCCAGGAAAGAACCTCTGCGATCTCACGACTGAAATTCTGGTCCCCGATGGCCTGCGCGAAGATTATAAACAGTACCGCCAGTACCGCCAGCACCCCAGGGAGCCACAGAACACTCGATCGGTTCTCCCAGAGTTCCCGGCGGATCAGGTAGTAGGTCTGATGTAACACTGCTTTCATTGTTTGATCCTGCTGGTCAGGTGTGTCGTTCTTATTGCATTTTTGCGACAAACAGATCGGCTATCCCGGGGATGCGGGTTTCCCCCAGGGGTTCAAGTCGGGCGCGGCTGACACCCTCGAACAACAGGATGGTGCGGCCAAGGCCTGCGTGCTCGGCGATGGGGTTCAATGCTCGGGCTGCGTCAAGTTGTTCCGGTGCTACCAGCAACTCGGTGAAGCGGTCTGCCACCTCATCCATCGGGGTATCCAGAATCACCCTGCCGCGTCGCAGGAACACCAGGTCCGTGAGCAGCGCCTCAACTTCCTCCACCTGGTGGGTGGTAATGATGATGGTTCGCTGTTCGTCGAAGTAGTCATTCAGGAGGCTGGTGTAGAACTGCTTGCGGTACAGGATATCGAGCCCCAGTGTCGGCTCATCAAGGACGAGCAGCGGTACATCGATGGCCATGACAAGAGCCAAGTGGAGCTGGGTCACCATTCCCTTCGAGAGTTTTCCCACATCCTTATTCAAATCAATGTCCGTATGATCGAGAAAAGCCTGGGCCTTGCTGCGATCAAAACGCGGGTGCACACCCTCAAGGAAATCCAGCGCGCGCCTGCCAGTGATCCATTGGGGAAGAATGGAAGTATCGGCAATAAAGCAGGCCTGCTCCATCAATCTGGCCCGGTCCCGGGCCGGGGCGAGCCCCATGACTTCCAGATCGCCCTCGCAAGGGGCGAGACCAAGAAGGCACTTCAGCGCGGTGGTCTTGCCTGCGCCGTTGTGGCCAATCAGCCCGACGATGCGGCCCCGCTGGATTTCCAGATCGATGTTGTCCAGAACCCGGTTGCGACCGTAGGATTTGCTCAGCCCTTTGGCACGGATAAGGGTTTCCATCAGTTGTTTCTCTTCTCTTTATTGATGAGCTCAATGACTGTGCCGGGATCAATCTCCAGACGCTCCATGCGCTCTATGAACGCAGGCAGTTCCGTTTCCAGAAATTGTTTACGCTCTCTGTCCAGCAGCCGCTGCTGAGCGCCTTGCGCCACAAACATCCCGAGGCCCCGGCGCTTCTCCAGCAACTCGTCCTCGACCAACTCCTGGTAAGCCTTGGAGACAGTCAGATGGTTGATACGGTATTCGCTGGCCACCTGGCGAACGGAAGGAACGGCCTCGCCTTCCTTGAAAACCCCTTCGATAACCAGGCTGACGATACGGTCCCGTAGCTGCCGGTAAATCGGTTGCGAATCGTCCCAGTTATCCACGCTGCTCATAAACGGTGACCGGGCTCAGTGACTGGACGCGACATCGCCGGACCCATTGACTTTGGTGCCGAGATGTTTTGGTTCACCAGAATAGCGAACGTCGCCGCTGCCATTGATCCGAACATCCAGGGCTTCGCTTGCATGCACCAGGGCATCACCGGAACCGTTGATGCTCACCGTAACCTGCTCACTCAAGAGCTCGGCGCTGTTCAGATCGCCGGAACCGTTGATCACAACGTCCATTTCAGTCGTGGCGCCTGCCCTGATATCGACCTGGCCGGAACCGTGAATCGTGATTTTGTTGCGCTGCGCCTCCATGGAGGCAAGGTCCAGACTGCCGCTGCCATGCACCCGCGTCGTGGCTTCCCCGGCCCGAACGCCCTCGACGCGGCTTTCGCCAGACCCATGAACCCCCAGCTCGACAGTGGGCGCATCAATCGTGCCGGCGGTTACCGAGCCGGAGCCCTGGTTGAGAAGCGCGAAATCCGCAACATCGCTGATTGGGCCCACCGTGACGGTGCCCGAACTCCGGTTCGCGACGCTGCGCGGATTGCGCAACTGCACCTCGATGTCGGCCTGCCAGTCGCGGTCCCGCCCGGCCCAGTTCCAGAACGAGGAACGCTCTTCGCCCAGGGCGAGCACGTCTCCCTTGATTCGCGCTTCCACCTCTTTCAGATGCTTGCGTTCGGCGGTGACGGTGACGAATTCGCGTTCGCCCTGAGTGACCACAAGGTTGTGGCGGCTCAGCAGATGGACGTGCTCGATGCCTTCCAGGTCGATGGTGGTAGACGCCACTTCTGCCTGGGTCGCCCCGGCCAGAAATACCAGGGCAAAGATGATGGTTCGCTGGATGGTGGTCATGGGTGCTTCCCTTTCCATTAACGGATGAATTTGCTGTTGCGGTGTTATGCATAACTATAACACCATAGAAGCGCTTAGCAAGCGCCAGGCGTAAAGCAGAGTAAAGATTGTTTTCTCGAGGGAAGGGGTGTAGGGGTGGAACTGTCGATAATCATCAGGAGCAACCGGGACGGCTCCCCGCCGGTAGAAGATCCGCGCGGACGTTCAGCACCCTCTCGATGGCAATTAAATTCGCCTGATCAAGCACTTACGGAGCCAAGAGAGTCGTCCCTCGCCGCAGGTTCGCCCCGGGCAGCTGATGAGCGCCCCCTTTTCGCTCGGTGGGTGCCACGGCGGACACGCCGCAGTCCGTGACCGCTCAGCCGGGATTAGGGTTTGAGTTCACAAAGCGGACACCCTACTTTGGAGCTCTTGCCGACATTCCACGGATAAAGAACAACAACAGAGGAGATCTCGCCCATGTCGTACGGTAGCAGATGGCGGTGCCTGGTGGCGCTTGCATTCACTTTGGCCTGCACGTTGAGTACGGCCCTTCCCGCCCACGCTGCGGAGCGCATCGCCAACTTCGTCCTCCTGGACCAGCACGGGCGCGCTCAGGAGCTCCACTACAACAAGGATGTGAAAGCCGTGGTTCTCACCGCGCACAGCACCCGCGCGCCGGGCAATGACAAAACCATTCGCCTCCTGAAAAAGCTAGAAGGATCAGATACCCGCGTAATGCTCCTGAACAGCGATCCCCGGGACAGCCGCGAGTCTATTCAGGAGGAAGCCGCAGCGCTGGACCACGAGCTGCCGGTCATGGTGGATGATGGGCAACTGATTGCGGAGACGCTGGGCCTGAGCAAGGCCGGAGAGACCCTGCTGGTGGACACGGCACGCTGGGAGATACTGTATCGGGGCCCCGCCGATCGCAAAATGCGTGGTCTGCACAAGCAGCTTCTGAAAGGCAAGTCCGTCGAATTCACCCGCCGCCCCATGCCCGATAACGCGGCGGACCTGCCAATGGCCAGCGCAGCGCAACGGGAAGCCCGCAAGTCCATCTCCTACAGCGACACGATTGCGCCTTTGCTGATGGACAAGTGCGCCGCCTGCCACCGGCCGGAAGGCATAGGCCCCTGGGCCATGACCGACTACACCATGATTCGCGGCTTTGCCCCCATGATTCGGGAGGTGGTGCTCACCCGTCGGATGCCGCCATGGCATGCGGACCCGCACATCAACCGCTTCCGCGAAGACATCGGCCTCTCTCTGGAGCAGAAACAGACCCTGATTCACTGGATCGACGCCGGCGCTCCCCGGGGCGAAGGACCGGACCCGCTCACCGAAGTCGGCCCGCCGGACAGCGAATGGGTTCTCGGTGAGCCGGATCTCGTAGTTGAGATGCCTTCCTTCGATATCCCCGCCACGGGCGTCCTGGACTACCAGTTTTTCGAAGTGCCGAACCCTTTTCCGAATGATGCCTGGGTCAAAGCCGTACAGATCATTCCCGGTGACCGGAAAGTGGTCCACCACGCCATCGCCACCTTCGGCACTCCGGAGGACCCGAGTCGCCCGGTTCGACCGGCCAGCGAGGGCAGCGAGTCCAATTCGATTCTGCAGGAACAGCTGATGACCTTCGTGCCCGGCAACGAGCACTACATCTACCCCGAAGAGACGGGGTTGCTGCTTCCCAAGGGCTCGAGCTTCTTCACCCAGATGCACTACACCACCAGCGGCAAAGCCACCACGGACAAGACCAAAATCGGCCTCTGGTTTCGCGAGAAGCCGCCGGAGCATGTGCTGCGACATTATGTGATTGCCAACACCGAGATCAGCATTCCCCCCGAGGACGGCCGGCACCAGGAAGGCGCTTATGTGCAGTTCCATGAGGATGCGATCATCTACAGCCTCTTCCCCCACGCTCATTACCGGGGCCACGCCTCAGAATTTGCGGTCCGCTGGCCCGATGGGCGCGAGGAAGTAGTCTTGTCGGTTCCCAACTACGACTTCAACTGGCAACGCTACTTCCGCCTTGAGGAGCCGCTGGAGGTACCTGCAGGCTCCCGGCTGATTCACCGCACCACCTACGACAATTCGGCACTGAAGGAAAGCAATCCCGACCCGAGCCTGACCATTGGTTGGGGCCTGCAGTCCTGGGACGAAATGCTTTACGGCGGCGTCTCCTTCCGCTACAAGGACGCCAGCATCCCCGCGGAAACCGACGTTCTACAGTTCCGCACCGACGTCGTGATGGGCATGCTCGACACCAACATGGACGGCACCCTCATCGCAGCGGAGATGACCGGCGACACCGGCGAGCAACTGAAGAAAATGGCCGTCTGGTTCGACACCAACAAAAGCGGCGGCCTGGAACATGACGAGCTCAAGAAGATGTTTGTGACTCTGCGGGAGGAAGCGCGCAAGCGCCGCGCGCAAGAGCAGGCGAGCCGTTAGCGCGACGACACATCGCGCACGACATTGTTGGGTTACGGCCAGAGGCCTAACCCAACCTACGGATTCGAATCACCCTCGTAGGTTGGGTTAGCGCAGCGTAACCCAACAAAAAGGTTTAGCGTGTCCAGTCAGCGCACGTAACCCGATCACACCACTGATTATCGATTCATCCGGTTCTCGATCAGATCCTCCACGACCGACGGATCCGCCAGAGTGGTTACATCACCCAGGGTGTCCAGCTCGTTGGCGGCAATCTTGCGCAAGATGCGACGCATAATTTTGCCGGACCGGGTTTTGGGCAGACCCGGGGCCCATTGAATGAAATCGGGCTTGGCGATCGCGCCGATTTCCTGGGTGCACAGCTCGCGCAGTTCCTCTTGCAAGGTATCGCTGGGTTCGCTGCCGGACATGAGCGTCACAAACGCGTAGATGGCCTGGCCCTTGATGTCGTGAGGGCATCCCACCACGGCCGCCTCGGACACTGCATCATGCAGCACCAGTGCGCTTTCCACTTCCGCGGTGCCCATCCTGTGGCCGCTCACATTCAGCACATCGTCCACCCGCCCGGTAATCCAGTAATAGCCGTCCTCGTCCCGGCGCGCGCCGTCCCCGGTGAAGTAGTAGCCTTTGAAGTGACTGAAGTAGGTAGTCACACAACGCTCGTGATCACCATAGATGGTGCGCAGCTGGGCCGGCCAGGAACTCTTGATGGCCAGGTTTCCCGAGCACGGGCCGGACAGCTCCTTGCCATCGTTGTCCAGAATTACCGGCTCCACGCCGAAGAAGGGCAAGGTGGCCGAACCCGGCTTGAGGTCGGTGGCACCGGGGAGCGGCGTAAGCATGTGGCCGCCGGTTTCCGTCTGCCACCAGGTGTCCACCACCGGGCAGCGGGACTCGCCCACGATTCTGTAGTACCACTCCCAGGCCTCGGGGTTGATCGGCTCGCCCACGGTGCCAAGCAATCGCAGGGATCTACGGGAGGTGCTCGTAACATACTGATTGCCACACCCCATCAGTGCGCGAATGGCCGTGGGCGCCGTGTAGTAGATGTTCACCTGGTGCTTGTCCACCACCTCCCAATGCCGCGATGCGGTGGGATAGGTGGGCACTCCTTCGAACATCAGGGTAATGGCACCATTCGCCAAGGGCCCGTACACAATGTAGGTGTGGCCGGTGACCCACCCCACATCGGCGGTGCACCAGTAGATGTCGCCTTCGTGATAGTCGAACGTGTATTTGTGGGTCATGGCCGCCTGGAGCAGGTAGCCACCCGTGGTGTGAAGAACGCCTTTGGGCTTGCCGGTGGAGCCGGAGGTGTAAAGGATGAAGAGCGGGTCTTCCGCGTCCATCGACTCCGGCTCACACTGGTCGGCCGCGCGCGCCATGGCGTCGTGATACCAGAGATCCCGAGCTTCCGCCCAGTCGATCTCACCGCCGGTGCGCTTCACGACAAGGCAGGTGTGCACATCGGGGCAGTGGGTCAGGGCCTTGTCCGTATTCACTTTGAGGGGAATGGTTTTGCCGCCGCGCACCCCTTCGTCAGCAGTCATCACGACCCGGCAATCGGAATCGAGAATCCGGTCCTTGAGGGACTCCGGCGAGAAGCCGCCGAAGACCACCGAATGCACCGCGCCGATACGGGCGCAGGCAAGCATGGCGTAGGCCGCTTCAGGAATCATGGGCATGTAGATGCAGACCCGGTCGCCCTTCTTCACGCCCCGCTCTTTCAGGACGTTGGCGAGCTTGCACACCGCCGTATGCAGTTCGCCATAGGTAATGGTTTTGTCCTCGCCGGGATCATCCCCTTCCCAGATGATCGCTGTCTGATCCGCCCGGTCGGGCAGATGCCGATCGATGCAATTGGTGGTGACATTGAGCTTGCCGCCCTCGAACCACCTGGCCTCCCCTTTGTGAAAGTCGAATTCCCGCACCGTATCCCAGCGCTGGTCCCAGGTCAGAAATTGCTCAGCCTGCTCGGCCCAGAACTGGTCCGGTGCTTCGATCGAGTAGCGATAGAGTTCCTCGTAGCGCTCTTTATTGATATGGGCGCGAGCGGCTATTTCGGCGGGCACAGGGTGAAGCTTGGGCAAGTCAGACATACCTTTCTCCCTCGGTTATTGTGATCGGCAGGTGGGGCACCGTTACGGTCTGCACTGTCTCTGACCGCATTCTAACACTGGGGTTTAGAGGGGCAATTGAGGAAGGGCGGCTAGTCGGACTTACTGGGACAGGGGGAGAAGCGGAGACGACCGGCGATGGAACCGGTCGCGGAAAGTCAGCCGGGGGGCGATGTTCTTGTCAGGCATCGAAGCGCGTCTCAGCCGGCGGAGCGGAGCTGCTCTCAACCAGCCGGGCGGAGCTGGCTCAACCAGCGGAGCGGAGCTGCACTCAGCCAGCGGAGCGGAGCTCCTTGGCTTGCACGGGAATAGTGTTGGCGGTTCGCTCAACTGTGTTGTCGGCGTTCAGATAGACCAATCTGGGTTTGTAAGTGGCCGCTTCTTTTTCATCGAACTGGCCGTAGGCGGCAATAATGATTCGATCGCCCACCGCCACTTTGCGGGCCGCAGCGCCGTTCATGGAAATGGTGCCGGAGCCCGGTTCGGCCAGAATCACGTAGGTGGTCAGCCGCTCGCCGTTGTTCACATTGTAGATATCAATCTGTTCGAATTCGCGGAAGCCGGCCAGTTCCACGAGATCCGCATCGATCGCACACGAGCCGTCGTACCAGAGCTCTGCCTGGGTAACGCTGGCCATGTGTAACTTGCCTTTGAGTAGTGTTGTGAACATATCGACCTCTCGGGTGCGTCGTCGAACAAGCGGCTGGCTATTTTCCAGCTATTTTGAGCACATTCAACCGGAAAACAAGCCGGTCGGGCGGCAGGCGGCACTCGCCGTGTTAAGTCCGGGATGCCTCAAGCACCAGGGACACATTGTCTATCAGGCGCGCGGCCTGGGTGTACATGGCCCCCAGAATGGTAATCTCGGTGTCGTCATGGGCGGCCGGCTCCAGCGTCCTGCTGTTGGACACGGTCAGATAATCCAACCGGAAACCGGCATCCTCGATCTGCCTGGCGGCGGCGGATTCCAGAGCCAAGAAGTCCCGGTCGCCGTCGAGAATACGGTCCCGCACCCAGTTCAGGCTCGCGTTGAGCTGATTCACCCGGGGGCGCTCCTCCGGTGTGATGTAGCTGTTGCGGGAGCTCATGGCCAGCCCATCGGGCTCGCGGAAGATCTCGCCGCCGGTGATTTTCACCGGGATGCACAGATCCTCCACCATGCGCCGAATCACCGCCAGCTGCTGGAAATCCTTCATCCCGAAAACGGCCTCGTCCGGCTGGACGATGTTGAACAGCTTGGACACCACCGTGGTCACTCCTTCGAAGTGACCCGGGCGGCTGGCTCCGCAGAGCACGTTGGTCATGGTGGGGACGACCACGCGGGTCTGTTCCGCCATCCCGTTGGGGTAGATTTCCTTCTCATCAGGATAGAACAGATAGTCGCACTTCGCTTCCTGAAGCTTGGCGATGTCGGCTTCATAGGTGCGCGGGTATTTGTCCCAGTCCTCGTTGAGACCGAACTGAAGGGGATTGACGAAGATACTGACCACCACCACGTCGCAATGCTGCTGGGCGATCTTGACCAGCTCGATATGGGCCTGATGCAGATTGCCCATCGTGGGCACAAAGCCGATGGTCCGCCCCTGATCCCGCTCTCGGGACAAAGCTTCGCGCACGGAGCTGACATGGTGAAAAATCTGCATCTGGGGGCTCCCCCGAGGGCCGGGAAGATGTTACCGATGTGGTGGTGTGCTGCGGTTATTCAAGAAGTGGGCGGCGATAATACACAAGACTGTTACTGATGTACACAACTGGGCCATGCGGAAATGACTGCTTCCGATGCTTTGGTTTGCACTTGTTGGCGTCTGGTATGCAGGTTGCTCACCGTTATTCCAGACAACCTTGGCCTCAGGAGGTATCACCATGACCAAGCGCAGACCCCACATCGAAGACCGCCCCGGGCCCCGCCACGAGCAGGTCCACCATAAAGGTGATGAACACACCGGAGGCGGCGGGGGCCGAGGGGGCGGTGGCAAACAGCGCCGCCCGGATAGCGGCTGGGAGAAAGGCGACAGCCGCCGGAGCGTGGACGACCACCACACGGATTACGAGGTCCCCACCAAACCGGGCCCCCATCACGGGCATCATCATTAGGCATCCGGCAAGTGCGGTGACGGCAAATGTTGGGTTACGGCCAAAGGCCTAACCCAACCTACGGAACCGGCACCAATTCAAGTTGGTTTAGCTCCGAAACCCTGCACCCCCGTAGGTTGGGTTAGCGCAGCGTAACCCAACAGATCCATGCCCGCCCATCCGCAAGTCCGACGGTGTCGATTACGCCAAAATCAAACCCAATCCCAAAACCTGCACCACCCGTAGGTTGGGTTAGCGCAGCGTAACCCAACAGATCCATACCCGCCCATCCGCAAGTCCGGCGGTGTCGGTTACGCCAAAATCAAACCCAATCCCAAAACCTGCACCACCCGTAGGTTGGGTTAGCGCAGCCTAACCCTACGGATCGAAGCTCGTAGCCAGGTACGGGTTTGTTGGGTTACGGCCAAGGCCTAACCCAACCTACGGCCGCGCCTCAATACTCCTGGTTGAAATACTCGGGTGCCAGGTTCTCGAACCGTGTGTACTGGCCCACGAAGGCGGCCCGGCAGGTACCCACCTCACCGTTGCGCTGCTTGCCGATGATCAGCTCGGCAATCCCCTTGTCCGGGCTTTCTTCGTTGTAGTACTCGTCACGGTAGATGAAGAGGATGACATCCGCATCCTGCTCGATGGCCCCGGATTCCCGCAGGTCCGAGTTCATGGGACGTTTATTGGGGCGCTGCTCCACGCCCCGGTTGAGCTGGGACAACGCCACCACAGGGCAGTCGTACTCCTTCGCCAGGGCTTTCAGGGAGCGCGAGATCTCCGAGATTTCCTGGGTGCGGCCATCGCTGTTGCCGCCGGTGTGCATCAACTGGATGTAGTCCACCATGATGAGGGCGGGCGGCCCGTGTTCCCGGGCAATCCGGCGGGTTCTCGCCTTCATGTCCTGGGGAGTCAGGCCCGGGGTGTCATCGATGAACAGGGGCCGATCCTTCATTTTGCTCACGGCCGCGGACAGTTTCGGCCAGTCTTCTTCGGTCAGCTTGCCGTTGCGGATCTTGGTCTGGTTGATGCGGCCGATGGAGGACAGCATCCGCACCACCAGCGACTGAGCCGGCATTTCCATGCTGAACACCAGCACGGGATTGTCCTGCTTGAGAATGGCATTTTCGACGAAATTCAGCGCCAGAGCCGTTTTACCCATGGATGGACGGGCGGCGAGGATGATCAGCTCACCCTTCTGCCAGCCGGACGTGCGCCCATCCAGTTCCGCCAGCCCGGTGGCCAGACCCGTGATATCAGAATCCGAGGAAAACAGCTCGTCAATGCGCTCGACCGCGCCCTTCAGCAGGTCGTTCACGCCCTCGAAGCCACCCTCCTTCGGGCGGTCTTCCACAATCTCCGCAACCCGGCGTTCCGCCAGTTGCAGCAAGGCCTCGGAGTCCAGACCGGCGGGGTTCAGGCTCGAGCGACTGATTTCATTGGCCGCGGAGATGAGCTGACGAATAGTGGCGTGGTCGCGGACAATCTTGGCGTAGGCGGTAATGTTGGCCGCGCTGGGCGTATGGGTGGCCATTTCGGCCAGGTAACCAATGCCGCCGACCCGCTCCAGTTCGCCGTGGCGTTCCAGCGCTTCCGAAAGGGTGACCACGTCCAGGGGCTGACTGTCCACGGCGAGTTCGCCCATGACGCGAAAGATCTGCCGGTGACTGTCCTTGTAGAAATCCTCATGATCCACCAGCTCGGCAACCGCGTCGTACCGGCTGTTGTCGAGCATCAGGCCACCGAGCACGGACTGCTCGGCTTCCAGGCTGTGGGGCATCGGGCGCTTGTCCAGCCCCTTGGCGCCGGGGCCGGTGTACTCGGCGTCCTCCGGCGGGATGGACTCGTCCAGGCCTTCGTCCAGGTAGGCTTCGTAATCGTCGGGCAGTTCGGCTTCGTTTGACATGCTCAGGCTTGGTAAGACCGAAGGGGCAGTGAAAGACAACCTCGACAGTCTAGCAGCCCAGATCGCCCATGGCAGGTATTTCCGGTCTGATCGGAACCGCGGCCGATTCCGGCGCCTGGACGCTCTTGTGACGGTCGAGGGAAGCGGAGACAGGACCCCGCACAAAAAATCTCCTCACCCGACGCTATTGCACCGGATGCGGAGATTGTAACGGTTTGCGCGAGGTGCGACAGCCCGGGTCCGGGCTGTCGATGTGGAGCTCGGCGCGGGCTTATTCCGCGACGACGACCAGTTTTACGGTCTGCATCACATCCGCGTGCAGTTGGACGTCGATCTCGTACTCGCCCACTTCACGCAGGGTGCCTTCAGGCAGCTTCACTTCGGCTTTGTCCACCTGGGCACTGGAGGCGGCGTTGATCGCGTCCGCAATGTCCTTGGTGCCGATGGAGCCGAACAGCTTGCCTTCGTCCCCGGCATTGGCAGTGATGGTCACTTCCAGGTCCTGCAGGGCTTCCGCTCGCTTCTGGGCTTCGGCCAGCTTCTCAGCGGCCGCGGCTTCCAATTCAGCGCGACGGGCTTCGAATTCCTTCAGGTTTTCCGCCGTCGCCGGTACGGCCTTGCCCTGGGGGATCAGGTAATTGCGACCGAAGCCAGGCTTTACCGCAACCTTGTCACCGATTTGGCCGAGCTTGCCGACCTTGTCTAACAGAATGACGTCCATCGTTATTTCCTCGCTTGTTGCACCGAGGCCTTGCTCACGGTGCGAGATAATCTAAACACGTTCAGCGACCGCTTCAGCGGTCATTCTCATGCTCCTGGGGCAGCGGAGGCCCAAACCGCCTCCGGTAGTCCACCCAGCTATCCGTAAAGCCCGCAAAGACGGCTAACAGGAAGAAGGGCTGAAAGAGCATCAGCAAATAAAACAGTATCAGCCACGGCACACCCCAATCCTTGGCCCGCACCCGGTTATGAACCACCGCGGTGGTCACCAGGACCAGCGGAAGCGCCGCCAGAAATCCCCAGAAGAGCCAGTTGGGTTGCGCTACACAGACCGCCGCGATGCCAAAGCAGATCAGGGCCTGAGTCTTGCTCAACCGGAACTGATAGAACTCCTCACGGAACCCGCCCGGGTTGTACAGCAACGCCTGCCACCAGCGGCCTATCACCAGCGCCAGCAGTGCGTGAAACGCCACCAGCGACGCCATCAACCCGGAAATGAGACTCCCGGAAATGGTGGGCGGCTCCAGTTCACCACCGCCCTCTTGCTGCATCTGGGCGGCAGCCCTTTCCTGGGCCTGGTTCAGCTCGTCAACGAGCTGCTCGTTGAATGCCGGGAAGGTAAAACCGTAGACCATCCCTCCCGTCGCACTCAGCACTACCAGGCTCATCACGCTCACGGGCCAGAGTGACTGACTGCGAAGCACCAGCGCGCCACCCAGAGCGGCCACCAGCACACAAAGCGTGTAGTACGCCATGGGCAGGGTCTCGGGGCTGACCACAGCCATCACGATCACCGGCAACATGGCCCAGGCGATCACAAAAAAGCCGTCGTAACCACCACGCCGCAGGGACACCAACGTCACTGCGCTGGGGCTGACAAAGGGAACAAACGCGCCAAACAGCGCGACCGCTGCCGCTTGTGCCCGCCCGCGCATAATGAACTCTGCCAGGGCACGCACGAGAGTTTGATTCCTCTCGCTTACTCGTGGCTGTCTGTGTAGGGCAGCAGAGCCAGGTAACGGGCGCGCTTGACGGCGGTCGCCAGCTGGCGCTGATATCGGGCCTTGGTACCGGTGATCCGGCTGGGAACGATCTTGCCGGTTTCGGTGATGTAGGCCTTCAGGGTTTCCAGATCTTTATAATCGATCTGCTTTACGCCTTCGGCGGTAAAGCGGCAAAACTTGCGACGTCGGAAAAATCGAGCCATGACTTATTCCCCCTTCTCTTCGCCTTTGGCGGCGTCATCTTTTTTGGCGTCGGAGCTGTCATCGCTGGACTGTTCTGAGTCGCGCGAGGATCGGCTGCTGTCTTCATCACGACGCTCAGGGCGGCTGCTCTTGCGCTCGCGGTTTTCTTTCTCCGCCTTCATGATGGGGGACTGCTCAGTGACAGCCTCGTCCATTTTCACAACCATGTTGCGGAGGATGGCATCGTTGAAGCGGAAGTTGGTGGTCAACTCTTCCAGAGTGGCGTCGTTACATTCCACATTCATCAGAATGTAGTGAGCCTTGTGGATCTTGTTGATGGAGTAGGCCAGCTGGCGGCGGCCCCAGTCTTCCATGCGATGGATGGCGCCGCCCGCGTCCTTGATCATCGCCGTGTAGCGATCGACCATGGCGGGAACCTGCTCGCTCTGGTCCGGGTGAACCAGGAACACGATTTCATAGTGTCTCATTGTGACTCCTTACGGATTGAAGCCTCCCGCCGAGGTCGGCAGTGAAGCAAGGAGAGCCGGGAAGCGGCCATTCGGACTGACCAAAATGAAACCACCCGGCTGTGGGGCGCGACATTCTAGGTGCTCGCAGGCGGAAAGTCCAGAAAGGCGTGGAGGCGGGAGGGTATCAGGTGTCCATGGTGTGTTTCAGCCGCGGGAGGCTTGGGACGTTTCAGCGGTCATGTTGGGTTACGGCCCGCTGGGCCTAACCCAACCTACGCGAGATCTGGCAAACGCCCCCAACCCCGTAGGTTGGGTTAGCGAAGCGTAACCCAACAGGTCACAGCCAAAAAGTCTAACCCAGTCCCCGCTGCCGCACCGCTTCGTAGAGGCAAACCCCCACCGCAACCGACACATTCAGGCTTGAGACTCCGCCGCCGATCATGGGGATGTAGGCGAGAAAATCGCAGGCTTCCCGGGTCAGGCGGCGCATCCCCGCCCCCTCGGCGCCCATCACAATGCCCAGGGGCCCTTTCAGGTCCGTATCGAACACGGACTTCTCCGCCTCGCCGGTGGTCCCCACCAGCCAGATCCCCCGCTCCTGCAAAGCCTTGAGAGTACGCGCCAGATTGGTCACGGGCACGTAGGGCAGCAATTCCGCGGCCCCACTGGCCACCTTGCGCACCGTGGGATTGATGCTGGCGGCGTTATCCTTCGGCGCCATGACCGCATGCACCCCCGCAGCCTCAGCGGTTCGCAGACAGGCACCCAGATTGTGGGGGTCCGTCACGCCATCCAGAATCAGCAGGAACGGCGGCTCATCGAGCCCGTCCAGCAGGCGGTTGAGGAAGGCCTCGTCATGAACCTCGCCAGGGCTGCATTCTGCCACCACTCCCTGGTGATTGCCGTCCGCCAGTTCATCGAGCTTTTCGCGGCTCAGCAGACGGTAGGACACTCCCTGCTTCTCGGCCAGCGCCATCAACTTGGTCATGCGCTGGTCGCGACGGCCCTTCAACAGGTAGAGCTGCTGAATGCGACTTGAAGCGTTTTTCAACAGAGTCTGCACCGCGTGGATGCCGTAGACCCATTCGACTTGTTTCGACATAGAGGAATCTGCAGATACGACACGATAGCGGGCGACCCCGGGAGGGCCGCCTGCCAGAGATTAACGGCGGCGGCGCTTGCCGCGGGCACTGCCCGGCCCGCCCGCCCCTTTGCCGCCCTTGCCTTTTTTACCCCGGCTCTCGGAGATCTTTTGAGCCTCTTTTTTGGAGATGCGGCTGATCTTCTTGGACCGCGCCTCGATGAGCTCGAAGTCCACCTTGCGCTCTTCCAGGTTTACCGCGGCCACCTGCACCAGCAGCTCATCCCCGAGCCGGAACACCTGGCGACTGTGCTCGCCCACTAACCGGTGCTGGGCCTGCTCGTAATAGTAGTAATCGCGCGGCAGGGCCGTAATGTGGATAAGCCCCTCCACATAGAGGTCCTTCAACTCCACGAAGAGCCCGAAGCCGGTGACACTGGTCACCACACCCTCGAACTGATCCCCCACGTGGTCCTGCAGAAACTCGCATTTCAGCCAGCTCACCACATCCCGGGTGGCCTCGTCCGCGCGGCGCTCCGTCAGGGAGCAATGCTCCCCCAGGTACAGCATGGCATCCATGTCATAGGGGTAGACGTGCTTCTGGGCAATCACCTTCGCGCCACTCACCCGCTTCACATTGCGGGACGATTTTTTCGAGCGAATCACACTGCGGATGGCCCGGTGGACCAGCAGATCGGGGTAGCGGCGAATGGGAGACGTGAAATGGGTATAGGCCTCGTAATTCAGGCCGAAGTGGCCTTCGTTATCTGGCTGGTACATGGCCCGCTTCATACTGCGCAGCATCACCGTCTGGATCAGCTGGGCGTCCGGCCGGCCTTCAATCATGGCCATCACTTCCTGGTAGTGCTCGGGCTTGGGCTTTTTCCCGCCCGGAAGGTAGAGGCCAAGTTCGCCGAGAAACTCGCGCAGGTTGGCGAGCTTCTCCTCCTCTGGCCCCATATGCACCCGGTACAGACCCACCAGATCATGCTTCTCCAGAAAGCGGGCCGCCGAAATGTTGGCGGCCAGCATGCACTCTTCAATAAGCTTGTGTGCGTCGTTGCGCTCGACCGGGACGATTTCCTGGATTTTGCGATTCTGGTCAAAAACGATGCGCGTTTCCACGGTCTCGAAGTCGATAGCGCCGCGGCGGTCCCGCTCACTGCGCATGGCGAGGTACAGCGCATGCAACTGATCCACGTGGCGGACCACCTGCTTGTATTGGGTGCGCAAGTGCCCAGGCCCGTCCTCATGACGCTCCTGGACCATCTGCCAGACCTTGTTGTAGGTCAGGCGCGCATGGGAGTAGATCACCGCTTCGTAAAACTTGTACCCGGTCAGCCGGCCTGAGCGGCTGACCGTCATTTCGCAGACGAGAACGAGCCGGTCAACTTCCGGATTCAGGGAGCACAGCCCGTTGGACAGCGCCTCCGGCAGCATGGGCACCACATGGTCGGGGAAGTAGACCGAGGTGCCGCGCTTGCGGGCCTCTCGGTCCAGGGGCGAGTCGGGCTCCACATAACTGGACACATCGGCAATGGCCACCCACAGGCGCCATCCGCCCAGCCGCTTGGTTTCGCAGTACACCGCGTCGTCGAAGTCCCGCGCGTCCTCGCCGTCGATGGTGACAAACGGCAGGTGGCGAAGGTCCACCCGGTGCTGCTTGTGCTCCTCCGGCACCTCTTCGCCGATGGCGTCAGTCTGAACGTGGACATCGCTGGGCCACACGTGGGGGATGCCATGGCTGCGAACGGCCACGTCGATCTCCATGCCCGGCGCCATATGATCCCCGAGGATCTGGCTGATCCGCCCCACCGGCGGATGCTTGCGGTCCGGCTGCTGGACGATCTCCGCCACCACATACTGCCCGTCTTCGGCTTCCACGGGCTCTTCCGGTGGCAGCAGAACATCGAGAGTGAGCCGGGGGTTGTCCGGACGCACGAACTTGATGCCGTTTTCCTTGTAGTACCGGCCCACCACCTCCGAGGTGTTGCGCGCCAGTACTTCCACAATCACGGCCTCGCGCTTGCCCTTGAAGCCCACGCCGGCCGGGCGGACCAGCACCTCGTCGCCGTCGAACACCTTCTGCATCTGGCGAAAGGTCAGGTAGAGGTCGTCTCCGCCGGTCTGGGGGATAAAGAAGCCGAAGCCGTCCTTATGGCCCTGCACGGTGCCACGCAGCAGGTTCATCTTGTCCACGGGACCGTAGGCCCGGCGCCGGTCGCGGTGCAACTGGCCGTCCCGGTCCATCGCAATCAGGCGGCGGCGCAAGGCCTCGACGGATTCCGGGTCGCTCAACTTCAGGCGTTCGCAAAGATCTTCGTGGGTGAGAGGACTGCCAGCCTCCTTCAGTTGCTCGAGGATGTATTCACGGCTGGGGATGGGGTTTTCGTAACGCTCCGCCTCGCGCTCGGCGTGGGGATCATGGGGGGACTGTTTGTTTTTTTTCAATTGCTGTTTCCTTATAGACATGGCAGCCACTATACCCTTGCAACTGTTTGACATAAACCAGCGAGGACACTAATATTCGCGTCCTCGCTTCGACCACCCCCAAACGGTGGTGGTTGCCTTGAATTCCCAGGTGGTGACATCGGGTAGACGATGTGCAGGATGCACAAGTGTCGCGGGAGACAGGACGTCGCAAGCGACCACGCGTAGCGTGCCGGTGGTGTGGCACGAGATTCCGCGGAGCTGAAAATCGCTCGAAATTCAACCATATGCCCAGGTGGTGAAATTGGTAGACACGCTAGCTTCAGGTGCTAGTGGCTTCACGGCCGTGGAGGTTCAAGTCCTCTCCTGGGCACCATATCCGAAACCCTTCCGAGATCTCCGATCCGGAAGGGTTTTTTCGTTTTAGCCGCGCCAAAAATTGCTCCTGATCCGGTAATGCCAACTTTCCGGCAGCCCGGAGAACGCAAGGAGCAGACCATCCGCCCCTCGTGGCGTCTCGCGACTGTCATGGTTCCGCTTGGCCCCACACAGTCCCGTCCGCTCAACTCGCGCGCGGCGCAAACATAATAATGCCCATTCCTATCAGCACCACGGCCACGCCCGCTACATCCCACGGGTGGGGCCGGACCCCGTCCACCACCCACAGCCATGCCAGGGCGACCGACACGTAAACGCCGCCGTAAGCGGCATAGACGCGGCCTGCCGCCGTGGGATGCAGGGAAAGCAGCCAGGCGAACAGGGCCAGACTGACGGCGGCCGGTATCAGCAGCCAGGGAGGGGCAGACTTCTTGAGCCACAGATAAGGCAAATAACAGCCGATGATTTCGGCGAGGGCGGTAACGACAAACAAACCGATGGTCGTGAAAACATTCATTGAGCTGGTCTCGAGCTAAAGGGATGACGCCAAGGTGGCGCAGACGGCTCGCCTGGTAAACGGTGGCAGTGGTTGGAGATCAACCACTGCCACCTGCCTACGCCTTGATCGGTCGCTCATCCCGGCGATGGACCCAATGGTACAGCACGGGCAAAACGACCAGCGTCAACAGCGTTGATGACATAATCCCGCCAATCACAACAGTGGCCAGCGGCCGCTGTACTTCGGCGCCCGTGCCGGTATTCAGTGCCATCGGTACAAAACCCAGGCTTGCCACCAGCGCGGTCATCAGTACGGGCCGCAGGCGAATCAGTGCACCGTCAACCACAGCTTGAACCAGGTCACCGGTTTCCTGCCACAGCTCACGAATGAACGTCACCATGACGAGGCCATTCAGCACGGCAACCCCCGATAACGCGATAAAGCCAACTCCGGCCGAAATGGACAGCGGCAGGCCTCGAAGCCAAAGGGCAAGTACGCCACCAGTCAAGGCCAGCGGCACCCCGGTAAAGATGATTAACGAGTCCTTCAGCGATCCGAAGGCCATGACCAGCAAGCCAACGATAATCAGCAGCGTCACCGGTACCACGATGGCCAGGCGCTGGCTTGCGGATTCCAACTGCTCGAACGTTCCGCCGTAATCCAACCAGTAGCCACTGGGTATATCCACCTGCTCGTTAATCCGTCGTTGAGCCTCATCGACAAAGCCGCCCAGATCCCGGTTGCGCACATTGGCGGTGACCACGATCCGACGCTTGCCGTTTTCCCGGCTGATCTGTGCGGGCGCTGGTTTGAGCTCCATTTCCGCCACTTCACTCAGAGGCACAAACTCTCCGCCCGGAAGGGGTATCGGCAGAAATGCCAGGCCGTCGATATCGGTCCGCAAGGTCTCCGGCAAACGGACTACCAGCTTGAATCGCCGGTCGCCTTCGTAAATCAAACCCGCCTCTTCGCCCCCGATGCCGGCCGCCACCAGGTCCTGTAGGTCGTCCACGTTCAACCCGTAGCGGGCCAGCGCCATGCGCTTGGGGACAATGGAGAGCATGGGAAGCCCGGTGACCTGCTCGACACGGGCGTCCGCCGAGCCGTCGATGCCCTCGAGCCCCCCCAGGATGTCGTTGGCGATCAACACCAATTGATCCAGGTCGTCGCCAAAGACTTTGATACCCAGGTCGGCGCGTACCCCGGAGATCAATTCGTTGAAGCGCATCTGAATGGGCTGGGTGAACTCGTAATTGTTACCGGGAAGGTGGGTAACTGCCGCTTCCATCTCCGCCACCAGATCGGCTTTGGGGCGATCCGGATCCGGCCATTCGCTGCGTGGTTTCAGGATGACGAAGTTGTCCGCCACGCTGGGTGGCATGGGGTCGGTGGCCACTTCCGGGGTGCCGATCTTGGCGTAAACCTTGTCGACCTCGGGAAACTGTTGCAAACGCTGTTCAAGAATCTCCTGCATATCGATGGCCTGCTCCAGGCCCGTTCCGGGAATACGCAACGCATGCAAGGCGATGTCGCCTTCATCCAGTTGCGGAATGAATTCCGAACCCAGAGTCGTCAACAGCCAGACGCAGAGGATAACCAGCAAGGACGCGCCGGATACCACGACCCAACGGAAGCGAAGCGCCACCTCCAGCACCGGTCGGTACAGCGATTTACTGGCCACGATGATGCGGCTTTCTTTTTCACTGATATTGCCACCCATGAACAAGGCAACGGCGGCTGGCACAAAGGTGAGCGACAGCACCATGGCCGACAACAGTGCCATCACCACGGTGGCCGCCATTGGATGGAACATTTTCCCTTCCACACCCGTGAGGGTGAATATGGGGATATACACCACGGTGATAATCGCGACCCCGAACAGACTGGGGCGAATGACTTCACCGGTTGCCTGATAGACCAGTGCCAGTCGCTCGCGCAGCTCAAGCCGTTTGCCGGTGACTTGCTGGGACTCGGACAAACGCCGGATGCAGTTCTCCACAATAATCACCGCACCATCGACAATCAGGCCAAAGTCCAGTGCACCAAGGCTCATCAGGTTGGCCGAAACCCCGGTGCGCACCATGCCTGTTAACGTGGCCAGCATGGATAAGGGAATCACGGCGGCGGTAATGAGCGCCGCGCGGATATTGCCGAGCAACAGAAATAACACCGCGATCACCAGCAGAGCACCTTCGAGCAGGTTCTTCTGCACGGTGGCGATGGTTTTGTCCACCAGGGAGGTTCTGTCGTAGACCGTCTCGACCTCGATGCCTCCAGGCAAGGACGCCTTGACCGCCTCCAGTTTTTCCGCCAGATCCCGGGCCACGACTCGCGGGTTTTCTCCAACCAGCATCATTGCCGTGCCCATGACTGTTTCGCGGCCGTCGCGGGTGGCCGCACCGGTGCGCAATTCCTTGCCGATTGCCACATCTGCCACATCCTTGACGGTGACGGGCGCGCTGTCAAAATGCCCCACCACGACATTTTCAATCTCTGTAATGGTGGCCAGCTGGCCCGGCGAGCGCACCAATAACTGTTGCCCGTTTCTTTCAATGTACCCAGCGCCACGATTGTTATTATTGCTGCGCAGAGCATTGGCTACGCCTTCCAGGGTAATGCCCATCTCCAGCAGGCGCTGCGGATCGGGGCGCACGTGATACTGCTTGTCGAAACCTCCGATGGTGTTGATTTCCACCACGCCGGGCACCTGTGCCAACTGGGGTTTGATAATCCAGTCCTGCACTTCGCGCAGGGCCATGGCGTCCCAGGGCTTACCACCTTCCTGGGTTGCCCCCGGCGATGCTTCGACGGTGTAGACAAAAATTTCACCGAGACCTGTGGCGATCGGTCCCATTTCCGGTTCCAGTCCCGGCGGCAGTGCACCTTTGATGGCGGACAAACGCTCATCAATCAGGTTACGCGCGTGGTAAATATCCGTCCCCTCTTCGAACACCACGGTAACCTGAGACAATCCGTAGCGTGACAGAGAGCGGGTATAGTCCAGCGCCGGCAGGCCGTACAGGGCGGTTTCCACCGGAAACGTGATCCGTTGTTCGGCCTCCAGGGGTGAATAGCCGGGGGCCTCGGTATTGATCTGCACCTGAACATTGGTGATATCCGGCACCGCATCAATCGGCAGTTGTTGGTAACTCCAGACTCCGATGCCGATCAAGGCCAGCATCAGGCTCATAACCAGGTAGCGCCTCTCAATGGAGAGGCGCACAATCGCATCAATCATGATGGCCTCCCCTTAGTGATCGTGTGATGCGCCGGATTTTTCGATATCGGCCTTGATCAGGTAGCTGTTTTCCACCACATAACGATCACCGGCATTCAGACCTCCCAACACTTCGGTATAGCTTCCGTCGCTGCGCCCCAGATCAAGCGGGCGTATCTCATAGGTATCTCCCACCTGGATAAACACCACAGTCCAGTCGCGAAAAGGCTGCAAGGCGCGGTTATCGACCGCAACCGGCACCTCAATTTTTTCCACGTCGATCTGCCCACTCACCAGATCGCCCGGGGACATATCGCCGTCCTCGTTGCTTAAAACGGCTCGGGCAAGAACAAACGGCGAACCTGAGGCGCTGGCAGTGATGTGGGTGATTTTACTTTCATGGGCGTGATTGTTGTGCTGGACATGGACGCTCTGGCCAGGCCGGACTTCTCCGCGTTGACTGGGGAATACCTTGAGTTCCGCCCAGAGTGTTTCATTGCTGATCAATGTGAACAGGGGAGAATTTGTGGCCGTTTCACCCACATTGACCGAGCGCTCCTGGATGGTGCCTGCAATAGGCGCGCGCAGCTCGTAGCTTTGCAGACTTTCGTTCGATTCGATAACGGCCAGTACATCCCCCTTCCTGACCCGGTCACCGATGTTCACCCGAACCGCCTTCACCACGCCGGGAAAACGGGCGCTGAGGTGCGCCTGCTGGTCGGGTGGAGTAACCAGGCGTCCATAAACGTGCAGGTGGCGCTCGATGCGGACGGGTCCCGCTACCTGTGTGGCGATTCCCACCTTCTTTGCCATCCCAGCGGAAATCTCGACACGGCCTTCATGAGATTCCCACTGCCATTGGTGGCTTTTTCCGTTCAGGCGCAGATCTACCGCCACGTCGAATGAATGAGGTTCGGTAACAGTGCCATCGCCGAGCCAGTAATCCCGTTGCTTGCTGAAGTCGAAGACATCCTGCTGGCCACCGAGTCGCGTCAGGGTTACCGTCAGCTCTGCGTTCTCAACAGGTTCGCCGTCTTGCGTAATCCAGGCGTGGTATTCGGGTGGCACGCCGCTCTCAAAAATCGCCAGCTCCAGTTCAACGTCACCGTCATGCAGCAACTTGCCACCGTTCGGGCCTTTGGCTTCTTCATGGGTTTTTTCGTTGTGAGCGTCGGCGCCGTGAGCACCTTCACCGGCCCCGAAGGCGTTCGGAGTTGAGGCCATCAACGGGATCAGCAGCACCAGCGACCATCGCTTTAGAAATCGTATTTTTTTAAGATTCATCTCAGTATCCTGAATTCAGTTTGCGCCGGGGTGACTCATTGGTTGGCGTCCCCGGCTTGCCCGTTCTCACTAGAGGTCGCCTCCAGACCAAGCGGCTCGGCGGTCAATTGTTCGATCAATGCCTGGTTCAACAAAGCGGTGGTGGCGGAATCGATGGCCGCCATGCGCGCGTCAAGCAGTTCTTTCTGCGCGGTCACCCAATCAACGTAGCTATAACGGCCACCCTCATAGGCCTGCCGGGTTTGCTCGAGTGCGTCCTTCAAGGCGGGGAGCACCTCCGCACGCATCTGTGATGTGGCGTCGACACTTTGCTGATAGGTCTGCCAGGCTTCAAATAAACGGGCGCGAATGGCCAGCAGAGTAGCCTCGCGCTGATACTGAACCATCTCTCGTCTGGCCAGTGCTGATTGCACCTCGCCACGATTGCGGGGTCGCGAGAACAAGGGGACGGAAACCCCGGCCGTGAGAGCGGAATCTCCTGTATCCTCATAACGGCGCAGACCCAGGCTCCACCGCACATTGCTGGTGGATTGGCTCCGGGCCAACGCTATTTCGGCATTCCGTACCCGCTCGTCGCTGGCGAAAACCTGAATAGCCGGCGAGGCGGTAACCTGCTCATACAAAACCTCGAAGCTGGAGGGTTCTTCGAAGTTGAACAGGTCGCCGTCTACCGGCCCGAAATCAACCCGGTCCGCCTTCCAGAGGGACGCCAGAGCGAATTTTCGGCTTTCCAGTTCGGCAGAGAGGGCATCCTGTTGCATCTGTGCCTGCTTGAGCACAGCCTCCGCCCGCAGCCGCTCCGCCTTTGGTGCAGCGCCCCTTTGTACCCGCTCACTCACCAGGTGAAAGCTTTGCTCTGCCAGTTGTACCGCATCCTTTGCGACCGCAAGTTTTTCCTGAAGCGACAGGGTTGCAACAAAGGTTTGGGTGACCAGACCCAGCAAATCCAGCGCTTTCGCCTCTCTTTCGGCTTGCGCCAGCGCGTACCGGGAGTCCGCCACTGCGATGCGGGAACGACGTTTACCACCCAGCTCAATCACCGACGAAAGGGACAAAGTGAATTCCGCACTATCGACGCCGGAGAACTGACCGCTGCCCGTCAGGTTCTCGGCTTCCAGACCGAGTCGGTAGGCGGGCCTCAATGCTGCCGTTTCACGAGTTCCATGGATGGCCTCAAAACGCCACTGAAAAACCCGGAGCTCTGGGTTCTCCGCCAGTGCACGTTGTGTGGCTTCGGTGAGTGTCAGGGGTTCTTGCGCGGCCTCGGCAGCAGGCAGAGGGCCCGATAAAAGAAGGACTATAGAAAAACTCACGAGGTACTGAAGCTGATGGCTTTGCCATTGCTTCGCAAAAATGTGAAACATAAAAATATCCTGCGAACATTGAACCGTTTGAAGGTCGCTGAGACTGGCAGGATTAGGCTATGGGCGGGCGGTTTATGGAATTGATACGGAGGGATTGGAACTGCGGCGTGGATAAGGCTGAGTAAGCAGGCGCGGCGTCAATAGAGGGAACGCTTTGGTTGGATAACGGCGAAAAATGGGTGCCGTGCCCGTGACAGTGACAGCAGTGGTCACAAGTATCCAGGACTGGATCGGACGCTGAATCAAAATCAAGCTTGCCTGCATCCTCGAACCCGTCAGCCACGAATTGTTCATGATGCACGGTGTTTTCTTCCGGCCCGTGGACAACGCCCGCAATCTCGAACGATACGAACACCAATTGCAGAACGGCCAACACGAGCATGAGGCGCGCTGCGAATTGTGTGCTGAGTTTGGTCGGACGCGTATTCATCAGTTTTGAGTGAACCTGGGCACCGGAATGGCGCACGGCGAAGCGAAAAGGTAAGAATCGTAAAGCCAACCGTCACGCGCGTGAGATTCATCCTACAGAACAGCGCTGCAAAAGCAAGTCCGGCAGGACCGCCGACCAGTCGCTTTCGCTTCCGATCGGGCCCATAGTCACTGATCAGTGACTATGGGGCATGAATCACAACCTATACCATTCATCTCATTTTGCAAGCTCACAGGTGAAGCAGAAGCAGACGGTAAAGAACCGACTGAGAAGTTCTTCCGCTCCCTCGCACCTCGCAAACCCGGGCTACCGATCACCGAATAAAACCTATTGGGGCATTCACATGAACCGCATTTACCGCATCGTATATAACCGCACCCTCGGGCTCTGGCAGACCACTTCGGAAGCGGCCCGCGCCCGTGGCAAGTCTGCCGGCGGCGCCTCTTGCGGCGCGCTCCGGGGCCGGACGCTGGCCGGGACAATCGCCCTGACCCTGACAGCAGGACCCTGGGCGGATGAGGTCGTCGAAGACGATGTCGGAGCTGCGCGATGCGCAGTTCGGGGTCCCTTACCGGTGGTAGCATGTTTACCGGGAGTCGTTGTCGAGGCGGATACCTGACTTCCCCGGTGCAAGTATTCCGTTGGGATCGAGGGCCTGTTTCAGGGTTTGGTGCACCGAGCGCTGGACCGAGCCGTAGGTCGCCGCCACCTGGTCCATGAACGCAGGGCTGGTGCGGTAGATGCCGTAACCCTGTTTCGCGAAGGTCTCGACCAGTTCAGCGAAGCACTTGTGGGCGGCCTCCATCTGTTGCGGGTTGGTGCGGTCGTAAAGAACGTCCAGGATGTGGTGCATGTCGCGCATCCCCACGATGAACTCGCCGTTGTAATCCAATCCGTACTTCGCCAGGATGCGCTTGGCCATGGACATCTGGTTCAGGGTTTCACTTCCCCGGGCCTGGGCGACCGGCGCAAACCACATTGACCCGCCGCCCCCGCGCCAGTTGTACAGTCCGAATTCCCGCATATCCATACCACCGCGCATCAATACCGCGCGGTACCCGAACACCGGGTGATCGCCCGCGTTCTCCTCGGTAATGAATGTTGCCTTGCCGGATTTTCCGAAGGCGTCGCTGATGATTTTCCAGTTCACATCCACCTGTTCCCGCGTACCGTAGAGCGCTCCGTACACGTTCCAGATACCCAGCCCGTGATCCTCGGCGAGTTGCTTTACGGCTTCATCGCTGATGGAGCCGTCATCGTCCACATAATCCGCCCGGCTGGCGACCAGAGGCGCTTCGTACAATGCATGGGCAATTACCACGGCGTTCGGGATGGTGCCGCTGATCCGCAAAGGCCGGATGGTTTCAACAATCTCTACTACATCCTCCTCGTCCTGGTACTGGATCAGGAAGGGTTTGTACACCGGGGGCGCAGGCTGGAGCCAGAAGCCGAACTTGGTAACAACCCCATAGTTGGACTGCGTAAAGATGCCATCCAGATAGGGGCCGTAACCCCATTTGAATACCTGCCAGGTGTTGGAGTTGGGCAGCCCTCCCATGCCCGTACGCAACACATCACCGTTCGCCAGCACCACTTCCATACCGCAGGCATTCATGAAGTGTTCGCCGTAAGGTGTGTAACCGACGCCGCGATCAAGGGTGTTGCCCGTGGGTCCGGCAATCGCCGAGGGCGCGGGAACCGACAGCCAGAGTCCCAGGTCGTTGGCCTCGATATGGTCGTACAGTTGCTGGTAGGTGACCCCGGGTTCCACCAGCGCGTAGCAAAGCTCCCCGTCCACTTCGAGAATGCGGTTCATGCGCCCCAGGTCCAATACCACCTGCCCCAGCTCGCCCGGCGCGGCTGATCCATAACCGAGGTTTTTACCGGTGGAAATGGTCCACACTGGAATACGATATTGATTACAAACTCGCAGGATGCCCTGGACTTCTTCCACTTTGGTGGCGAGCAATGCCGCTGATGGCAGGTGTTCTTCCCGAGGCACCGGCATCATGACTTTCGAATAGGGTGCGAGCCGGGCTGCACTTGTGAGCACCGAGTCCGCGGGCAGTATTTTCCTGAATTCAGCGACAGCCTTGGTGAACTCCTCTTCGGAAACACCCTTGGGCAATGCGATGAACGGCTCGGCCATCCGGCTTCTCCCTGTCAGGTTTCAAAGATGATTGAGCTGATCTGCCGCACTGGTGGCGGCTCCCTCCCCGATGCCTCTATTACTCGTCTCAGAAAAAAACGCTCCTTTGCGGCAGAGGCCGGTGTCGTTCGGGCCGCAGCGCCCATTAGTGCGTAGCCCAGAATATTCAGGCTGTTGGAGAACACCGGGCGGATTGGCCGAGGCCCATGAGCGACGCGGTACGAACGAGTCCGGCTCCCTTTGATTCCGGGCAAGAGATTCAGGGCCGACGACAAGGTGATATCGGCTCCGTGGAGTTCGAGGTCTCCGGATTGCCAGCAGGTATAACCCGGCACCGGCACCGGCGAACCGGGTAAGTACTGGACAAAACGTTCGCTGACAAGCAGCTCGGCGGCGGGATCGGAGTGTTCGGCCAGAATACGCGCCGGACTGCAACGGGATGTGGCGGCAAGCCACTGGTGTCGGTCCGCAGCGGCCCCGAGAACGTGCTCCCCGCGAGCCAGCATTCTCCCGCCGATACTGCGCAGGCATGCCTGGAATACCTCGACATCCGCGGGGCTCGAAACCAGGGTCCAGCGTTCGCCGGAAGACGCGCTGTGGCGTTTGCAGAAGGCGGCAAGCTCACCCAGGGAAGGCAGAGGCTGTAGTCGCAGCTGCGGAACAGCCGCTCGCGCGCCTTCAATGATCCCCCTGCCGCCGCCGGTATCCGCCAGCCACTGGGGGAGTAGCAATCCGTACTCCCCAGAACGTTGGTACTCACCCTGGGACCGGGCCAACACAACGGGCATGTGAGCCGCCAGCCCCAGGACGGCACTGCTCGCAGTCATGCCTTTTAGAAAGTTGCGACGATCCATTCCATGGGTCCCTGTATTTCAGGCGGTGTCTGTCAGGCGGTCGCTGGCCGCATCAACTTACTATCAGTTCTCGGCAATGTATTCGGTCAGTTCGGACAGAACCTGGTCGTTGATTTCCGCCGCCCGAAACGCCGGCATGGCGCGGTTGCCGTTGCGTACAAAAAACTCGACGACGGAGGGCTCCAGTTCACGCCCCAGCAAAGCGGGAGCGACCGCGGTTTCGTGGCAGTAACGGCAAACTTTTTCGTAGGCTTCGCGACCTTCGGAAAATCGCGCCGTGTCCGACTCCGCGGCACTTGCAGCCTGCCCGAATACGGAAAAGCCCGGCAGCAACAGAGCCGCCCAGAGAGCCGCGCTCATCGCCGCGGTGCGAGGTCGCTTGCTGTGAACTTCAATAGTCATAGAACGTCCTTGTAATCGTGCGCCCCGTGCTACTGTTCAATGCGGATGACCGGCTTGATGGTTTCGCCCCTCGCGCTGTCCTCCGCTGCCTGATTGATTTGATCAAAGGGATAGATGCGGATCAGTTTGTCGAAGGGGAACCGGCCTTGCATATATAAGTCGATCAGGCGAGGAATGAACACATCCGCGACGCTGTCGCCTTCGACGATGCCCCGCAGTCGTTTGCATTTCTGCATGAAGTCCGTCACGTCCAGTTCAAGCAGCGTCCCCGGTGCGGAGGCGCCGACAATGCCGCAAAGGCCCCGCGGACGCAGTGCATCCACCGCCCCCCGAATGACCTGCACGATGCCGGTGGCGTCCAGCGCGTAGTCCAGCCCTTTGCCGGTTATCTTTCGAATCGCGGCCACCGGATCTTCGTCGCGACTATTGATCACGTGAGTCGCCCCCAGCTCCTCGGCCATCTCCAGACGCGAAGGCACCACGTCTACAGCGATGATGGTGGTTGCTCCCGCCACCTTCGCAGCCATCACTGCGCTGAGTCCGACGGCGCCGGCGCCGAAGGCGCCAAAGCTGGTTCCCGCTTGCACCCCCAGGGCATTCAGCACGGCTCCTGCGCCCGTTTGAATTCCGCAGCCCAATGGCCCCAACAGCTCCAGGGGTGCATCGGCACGTACGGGAACCGTGTTGCGCGCATCGGCAACGGCGTAGCGGGCAAAAGACGACTGGCCAAAAAATCGATCGTTAAGGTCCGCACCGCTTGCGTCGCACAGCGCGTGGCTACCATCTTCGCGGGCACCGGAAAAATTGCAATCGTTGAAGTTTTCGCAACTGGCTGGCGCCCCTTCCAGGCAGGACCGGCAGTGACCACAGGGCAGGAAGCTCAGCACCACGTGGTCGCCAACCTTCACCTTCCGGACCTGATCACCCACCGCCTCTACAACTCCGGCCCCTTCATGGCCCAACACGATCGGGTGGGGCACCGGGAACACCTGATCCCGGGCAACCATATCGGTGTGACACATGCCGGTGGCCACAACGCGCACCAGCACCTCACCGGGGCGGAGCTCCTTGTGGGTGATCTGTTCCAGCTCCATGGGTCCGCCCTTCTGGCGCACCACCGCCGCCTGAAAGGGTGTGCCGGGGGAAATCGCCATGCTGCCTCCTTGCTGTTTACTTCGGACGCTCTTTCTTCGGGCGCTCAAGGCTGGTTACTTCGCGCGCTAGGGGCTGCTTACTTCGTCCGCTCAGGGCTGTCTATTCCGTTCGCTCAGGGCTTCTATTCCGTTCGCTCAGGGCTGTCTATTCCGCGCGCTCAGGGCTGTCTATTCCGTTCGCTCAGGGCTGTTTATCCTCCCGCCCAGGGTCCGCTGATCTGATCGGCGTGGGTCGGGTAGGGACGGGGTCCGTGCTGCACCGTCACCCATTGGTCAGTGGTGAAGGCATCGATGGCCCACCTGCCGTTAAAGCGCCCCACTCCAGAGTTTTTCTCGCCGCCGAAGGGGCTGAACGGCAGATCGTTGACCGGCTGATCGTTCACGTGAGCCATACCGGCTTGCAGCTTTTGCGCGAACCGCACACCGCGTTCCACGTCCCTGGTAAAAACACAGCTCGACAGACCGTACTCGGTGTCATTGGCCAGCGCGAGAGCATCTTCCTCACTGCTCGCACGCATCAACAAGGCGATGGGGCCGAACAGCTCTTGCTGCGCCACCGGCATTTCGGCAGTGACTTCCGAGAACACCTGGGGCGGCAGCAACAGATCTTGCGCATCCCCTCCCGCAACTTCGCGGGCACCGCTTTGCTTCAGAGATTCGATGTGCTTTTGCAGAGTCTGCAACTGGGACTCATTGATGATCGGGCCGATCAGCGTGTCCGGTTCGTTCGGGTCACCGACCTTCAGATGGCGCACCCGCTCAGCAAGTCGCTCAACAAATTCGTCATAGACTTTGCTGTGTACAACAAAGCGGTTGGTGATCATGCAGATTTGCCCCTGGTGCAGATATTTGCCAAACACCGCCGCCTCTACAGCCAGGTCCAGATCCGCATCCTCCAGCACCACAAACGGACTGTTTCCACCGAGTTCCAGTTCGACTTTTTTGAGAATGGGAGAATCCGCAATCAGGCGAAAAAGATTGCGTCCCACCGGGGTGGAGCCGGTGAAGGAGATAACCCGGGGAACCGGATGCCCCACAAACGGATCGCCGATTTCGCTTCCGGCACCGATCACAACGTTGAGAACGCCAGCGGGCAGGCCGGCCTCTTCGTAGATTTTTGCCAGGAGCGTGCCGCCGGTGACCGGTGTGTCACTGGCCGGCTTGAGAACAACCGCATTGCCCACGGCCAGCGCCGAAGCAACCGAGCGATTGCTGAGCTGCATGGGCCAGTTCCACGGGCTGATAACACCTACCACGCCCACAGGTTTGCGGTAGACGCGGCTTTCCTTGCCCGGTACATCCGCGGGGATGATGTGACCTTCCACCAGATAGGGGAAGCTCGCGGCCTCAAGCATAACCGCATGAACGGTCTCCCACTCGAGTGTGGCTTTGAGACGAGTACTGCCTGACTCCCTGATGAGCCAGCCGATTATTTCCTCCCGCCGGGCCTCCATGATCAATGCCGCTCGCCGCATGACCTCCGCCCGCTCCCCCGGAAGCGCCGCCGCCCAGTCCGCCTGGGCTTCCCGCGCCGCCTGATAAGCCGCGTCCAGGTCGTCGCGGTTGGCGTTCGGAATTTCCACCAGAACCTCATTGGTGTAGGGGTTCCGGTTTTTGGTAAGGCGTTGGCTGTTTCCGGAGCGCCATTCGCCGCCAATGAATTGACAGGAGAAGTCTCCGTACTCGGCAAGTTTGGCAAGTTGCGCATAGGATATGTAAGTCATGGTGAGCTCCACCCCGCGCTCGCGGCTGCCCGTGTAAATTCCATGCCGAGACTGGCCGCGATACCACCCTTCTCGAGCTGCGGGCATTTCAGAACCCGTTGAGTACGAGAAGCCGATTACCGGCACAACCTCCCAGCATCAAGTTCCCGGCAGGAAATAAAGCCGTAGCATGGCCATAGCATGAAACAAGCCAAATGCCGTGTCCCGGGAGCTGGGCGGCCGTAAACTCCGCATGCACCTCTCCACGGCTGTGGCAGAGGTCGGAATGCACCAATCTCCAAGTATTCAAGTTGAAAATGCATTTCCGTGAAAAAGATCAAACCGCTGGGGTGGCAGCTTCACCTCCGGGAGAAAACCCACGTTCTCTGCCCTCCAATAACGCAAGTAATCGCCACCTCCAGTTGACACTGTTCAGGGACAGCTTATTCTCTGGGGCCGTTTAAGTTGTTGTGCGCGCCAGGGAAAGCCGTTTTACCCGGACTTGCCATGCCACTTCCCATAGCTCTTTCCGGAGTCTCACCGACTCAGCAGATCCATCGCCCGCTTTGTGACACGGACGACTCTGAGCGGCCGAATGGCGTCCCGCCTCGCGGGCAACTGAACCGTTTTGCGCCCAGCCATTCTCAATCAGTCGCGTCGTGCATTCTGCGCGGGCCCGAAGCTCCAGCGCTCAAGCTGAACCTCACCATCCGCACAGTGTCGGAAATGGACGCCGCGGACGTGTCGGAACTCAATCTGTCGCCTTATCCGGAATCTCATCGCGAGAAGCACCACTTTTGGGACGGCTGCCACCCATCCGAGCGCGGCGTTAACGGCAAACTGGTATGGACGCCCTGATGATGCAGTACTGGAAGTGGATACACCGCGCGCCGAACATCGCCTGCGGAAGGCACCTGATCGTCCGACTGTTGCTGGCTGCGCTGATTATCGTCAGTGGATCTGCCGCCGCAGCGGAAATGGAAGCATCAGAAGACCAGGTCAAAGCGGCAATGGTTTACAAAATCCTGAGTTATACCAGCTGGCCCCCGACCACACTGGGCGATGGTCAGTCCCCCTATCATATTTGGGTGCTTAACGCCGAAGAGGTCGCCGACGAGTTGCAAGCGATTGCTGAATCACCTCGATCGGGTGAACGTCCGATAAGGATTCATCGCGCCAGATCTCCGGCTCAGATCAACGACCCCCATGTGATTTACGTTGGACATGGCTCGGAAGAACACCTGCCGGCGGTGCGACAGTTGGTTCAACAGTATCCGTTGTTGATCATTACGGAAAGTCCGCGCGGTCTCGGGCGCGGGAGCATGATCAACTTGCGGGTGGTGGAAGGTCGTATCGGATTTGATGTTTCGCTTACACAGGCTCGGGAATCCAGCCTGGACATCAGTTCGCGCATTCTGCCTCTCGCCCTCACCGTGGACCAATAGATCGTCAAATGCTGAGTCGGATTAAACATTCCATCTCCAACAAGATCATGCTGGTGGTGATCGCCACCACGCTGACTGCCTTGTTGGTCTATGCCGCGGCCATGCTCGCGTTCGAGATCAGGGGCTTCCACGACGGAGTGGTTCGCGACCTCAACACCCAGGCATCTTTAATCGCGGAGGTGAGCGTACCCGCCCTGGAATTCGCAGACCCGATGGCCGCCCGGGAAAATCTCTACCTGCTGCGCAACCGCCCCGGCATCCTTCGTGCCGCCATTCTTGATGCCGACGGTCAGCGGTTTGCTCAGTACGTGGGGCAGGATGAGGACGGTTACTGGCCCGACGTACCCCTGCGACCCGCCCGGTATTTCGTCGAAGGCGGGCGCATTCACCTCTGGCGGCCCATCGGCAGGGACGGTAACGTTCTGGGCACCGTTTACATTGCCGCGCAGTACGACATCATCGATCGCATCGACGAGGCCATTCTGGTTTTGGCCGGGGTACTGGCGGCCAGTCTGGGGCTCGCCCTCATCATCGCCGGCTGGCTGCGCCAGGCGGTTACCAGACCTATTTATTCAGTGACCAGTGTCGCGCGGCAGGTTATGCGCAGCCGCGACTTCTCGCTGCGGGCACAGCGCTCCAGTGAAGACGAAATCGGTGTGTTGGTGGATGCCTTCAACGACATGCTGAGCGAGGTGGAACGGCGCGCTCGAGCCCTGGAGGAGTCCAATCGCAATCTGGAACGGGAAATGAGTGAGCGGCAAGCGGCGGAAAACGCCTTGCGCCAGGCGGACCGGCGCAAGGACGAATTCCTGGCCACTCTGGCTCACGAGCTGCGCAACCCCCTGGCTCCCATGATGAACGGCCTGCGCATTCTCGAAATGGACACTCAGGATCCGGCCAAGCAGGAGGAAGCCCGGGCCGTTCTCGACCGGCAACTGAAAAAAATGGTGCGCCTTGTGGACGACCTGCTCGATGTGTCCCGAATCAGTACCGGCAAACTGCAAATAGCCCCCGAGGTGGTGGAAGCGCAAAGTGTGGTGCGTGACGCAGTGGAAACCTCACGCGACGAGATTGACGGGGCCGGCCACGCCTTGACTGTGGAGCTGCCGGCCGAACCATTGTATGTGCGGGCTGATCCGCTGCGCCTGGCGCAGGTGTTTTCGAATCTGTTGAACAACGCGGCGAAGTACACCGAGCCCGGCGGCCACATTCACCTGATGGCGCAACAGGACGGTGAGCAGGTCTCATTCAGTGTGAGCGACACCGGAATCGGAATCGCGGCAGACCGCCTGGATGATGTATTTGACATGTTCACCCAGGTGGACCAATCACTGGAACGCAGTTACCAGGGCCTGGGTGTCGGTCTGGCACTCTCCCGGCGGTTGGTGGAACTACATGGGGGCGAGCTGCAAGTGGCCAGCGAAGGTCCGGGGCGAGGCAGCACTTTTACGGTGCGCCTGGATCGGGTCGAGGCCCCGGCGGCGCCATTGCAGTCCGAAGCGGCGCCGGCCCCCCAAAGCCGCGGGCGACGCATCCTGCTGGTGGACGACAATGTGGACTTCGTTGACACCATGGCCGCACTGCTCGCAGATCTGGGGCACGAGGTCCTGGTACTGCACGACGCCCGGGCGGCGCTCGAAAAGGCGCCCCGGTTTGCCCCAGAGTTCGCCTTTCTGGACATCGGAATGCCCGGCATGAGCGGCTACGATCTGGCACACCAGCTGCGGCGTTTGCCCGAAATGGAATCCTGCATTTTGATTGCGGCGACCGGCTGGGGACAGAGCAAGGATCTGGAGCGCTCCAGAAAAGCGGGCTTCGACCATCATCTGGTCAAGCCCGTGGAACTTGCCGACGTGCTTGCCATCATCGAAGGCGCCGCCTGCACCTTGTAGTGCGACCTTTGGAAACGGCCGTGGATCTTCCCTACTCCTCAGCGACGAAGCCCTCTCCCACATTCAAGTGGAAGTAGGGCCGCGGGCCGGGTTTGGTCAACAACAAAGGGAACTCCAATTCCCGAATGAGCTGCCGAAGCAATGCCCCATGTCCGTCCGTGAGCGTCCCGTGCCAGCCCGTAACCAATAGATCCGCGTTACTCTCTCTGGCCATTCGAAACAGCTCCTGTTTGATGTCGCCGTGGCACAAACGAACACCGGCGACCACGCTTCGAAAATCTTCAGGGCTGCACTGAGCCGCGCGACTGAGCATTTCTTCCAGGCGACCGGCGTACTCGTAGTATAGGGAGTCCGGGTACATGACTTCGGCCTCGAAGCCATGCTGACTGTTCGCGGACCTTTGCACATGGGCGACGCACAAGCGCATGTCCAGGAGCTTTGCGGCACGAATCGCCAGACACAACACCGCATCCGTCTCCGGCTCACCGCTTACGGGAACCAGCGCCGAGCGCATGGGCAGATGGGTTCGGAACCTGGGAGGTGCGAGCAGCACAGGTACCGTACTTTGCTCCAGCAGGTAGCGCGCCACGTGCCCCATTTCCCGGGGCGCAGTGCCGAGGGGACGGCCGCCGGTGCCTGCGCCGCAGGCGGAAATAACCAACAGATCCACCCGGAGGGCCGCTATGGCCTCAAGGATTGCCTCCTCCGCGAAGGAACTCTGCTGGTGCAATATAACGGCGTCCCGACACTCCGCGGGAACGCGCAAACGCTGCAACGCTTCGTCCGCCGGCAGGCTTTCGTCGCCGGCGCTCAGAATATGGAGTCGCGCTCCCGTTTTTTCCGCGAGCCACAACGCCGTTTGCAATGGCTTTACCGCACTCTCCGAGCCATCCAGCGGGAGAAGAATGGACGAAAAAAGCCCCGACATTGCACGTTCGCCGTTCATGGTTCCACCCCCACCGGATACAGCCGCCCCCGCCAGTTGATCTGCATCGAAACCGCCCGCCAGTGGTTCGGCAGGCGATTCTGATTGGGGGCCGTCGCCGGACCATCCCGCTCGAAACGCAGGCCGAGAAACCCGAATACCAGAGCCTGCCAGCAACCGCCCATGGCGGCCGGGTGCACTCCAAGCACGCTGTTGTGCATGACGTTGTGCAGATCCAGCCAGAGGCACTGGTGCCAGTAGTGCTCAGCGTCTTCACGCAAACCGAGTCGCGCGGCGATGGCGGCGTGGACCGCTGGAGAAAGACTGCTGCCGTGGTCGGTGATGGGTTCGTAGTAGCGGTAGTTGGCAGCCACCACAGAGCGCGGAAAAAGGTCGGGGAACAGATGAAGAAGCATCAGCACGTCCGCCTGCTTCACCAGTTTGAGACGGTTGATCCGCTCGGCCTCGAAGAGCCGGCTCACCGGCGCCTTGAAGCGCTCGTGAGCCGGCAAAGGATAATCCTCCAGTTCGAAAAACCCTTCGAATTGCTCAATGACGCCATCGGCATTCGGGCGTGGCAAAAACAGGTTGTCGGCAACCTCCCGCCATAGTTCAAACTCGTCGTCTGACACACCGATCCGCTCCCTCAGGGCGCCGCTGGCAGCCGGGTCCCTGCGCTCCAATTCCGCGAAGCCTTCGAGCGCGTTGCGCAGATTGAAATGGGCCATCCAGTTGGTATAGGCATTGTCGTTGACTGTGTGGTGGTACTCGTCCGGTCCGGTGACAGCGCGGATGTGAAAGGACTCTTCCCGGTCGACGCGGCTGCACCAGAAGCGCGCGCATTCCGCCAGAATCTCCAGGCCCTGTTCGAACATGAAGCTCTCGTCGACCGTCGCTTCCCAGTATTGCCAGACGGCATGGGCGACCGCCGCGGTTACATGGATCTGCTCCTTGCCGGTGTAGATGGGAATTTCCTTGCCCGTGGTCTTCAGCAGGATCAGTTTGGGCGTTTCATCGCTGCCATCCACCGTCGACTCCCAGGCGTAGCAGGCGCCCCGGAATCCAAACTCCCGCGCCCGGCGGCGGGCACCGTCGAGGGTCGTGTAGCGGTAGGACAAAAGACTGCGCGCCAGGGCCGGCCGCGTAAAGAGATAGAACGGGAACATGAATACTTCCAGATCCCAGAACACGTGACCTTCGTAAGCCCGCCCTGTCAGGGCGCGAGCCCCTACGGAAATGTGCGACGCCTCGGCGGCCGCGGAATTCAGGTGATACAGCTGGAAACGCAGGGCCTGCTCAGTGGCGGGGTTCCCTTTGATACGGATATCCGAAACATTCCAGACCTCGTCCCAGGCCCGCCGGTGGTCTTCAAGCGCGCGATCAAAGCTTGCCCAGCTCTCGCCCTTGATCCGGTCCAGTGCCGCTTCGCGCGGATGGTCGCAGTCACGGCTGGAGTAGACCGCGACCAATCGACGCAGCCTTACGGCCCGCCCGATTTCCATCTCCAGCCTCAAGTCGGTATCCATTGGGCACCCGCCTTCCTCCAGCATGAGCAACGCGATGCAAACCTCGAAATCGGAGCCCGTCACCCGGTAATGCTGGACTTCGATCCCGTCCTCTACGCTGTAGTGCAATTCGCTCAGATTGGAGTGGTCCTCCTGCCAGCGCGGGTCGCGGCTCGCCACCTGGACGCTGAGATCCGCCGAATTGTTGTCCGCGCAGACTTCGATCTCCTGCAGCAGCAGGTGGGGATCGGCCAGTGAAGCCACCCGCGCGGTGTCGAGCCGGCTCGATTCCCCCGCCGGGGTCGCAAACCCCACATGGTTGCTGACCACGGCTTCCCGGAGGGCCAGGGTGCGCCGGTAGCTTCGCCAGTTGCTTTCCCTGAGCTCCACGGGAACATCGTCGATCCGCAGGTGGAGCCGAAACGGCGAGGGAAAGTGAACAAGCTCGGCGTAGGGATTATCCCGCCCGTTGGTAACGAATTCGGTTTCCGAATAGGGGACGTGCTCCACTTTGCGACCGTAGATGCCGGCCACAAACAGATCGTCCTGGGAATTGGGCAAGGGGGTATCCGGCGCGCCGCGGACGCCAAGGCGGCCGTTGGCCACCGTGAATATGCTTTCCAGCTCCCGCTCCTGCACGGGATCGAAACCAGTCTGGCGAATGTGCCAGGAATGAGCGTCGAGCCGGCGCTCGACGTGGGCGTCCAGCTCTTCGGGGCTCAGCTCCTCCAGGTCACCCACCACCAGGTCGGCGCCATGCCGCACGAGCGCTTCGCGATTCCCGCCCCGATCCACGCCCAGAGTAAAGGCGAAGCGACCCGCCTCGCCGGCCGCAATCCCGGAGCTGGCATCTTCAACCACCACACTCCGTGCCGGGCTGCTGCCCACGCGGCGGGCACATTCCACAAACATGGCCGGGTCCGGCTTGCCCCGCAAGTCAAGGTCCGCAATATCGTTGCCGTCCAGCGCAGCGTCGAACAACTCTTCAATGGCGGCTTTTTTCAACAGTTCGCGCCCGTGTCGGCTCGAGGTTACCAAACCGGTTCGGATGCCGGCGCTACGCAATGCCCGGATGAAGTCGATGGTGCCCGGAAACAGCCCCACCCCGCGCTGCTCCACCTGTTCGCTGAACAACTCATCCTTGCGTTTCGCCATGGCCGCGACTGTCTCCGCCTCCGGCGGGTCCGCCGGGCTCCCTTCCGGGAGTTCGATGCCGCGGGACGCAAGGAAACTGCGCAGCCCCGCTTCGCGCGGCTTGCCGTCAACGTAGTTGCGATAGTCGGAGTCAATGTCGAACAGGCGCGGCGAATCGTTCTCGCCGGCGTGGTGCTGGAGGAAATCGTCGAACAAAGCCTTCCAGGCAGCTGCGTGCAGGTCAGCTGTTCGGGTGACGACACCGTCCATGTCGAAAAGAACGGCATCGTAAGTGGCGATGGCGCGGCTTGAGGTTTCCACAGAGACGTTAAGGCTTTTTGCAAATGAGTTGCAGAGCCTGCAAATCCGCAGCCAGAATGGTTCTATTCCACCTGTTGGGTTACGCTCCGCTAACCCAACCTACAGGCAAACATGGCACCGCATCTCCACCCCGTAGGTTGGGTTAGGCCAAAGGCCGTAACCCAACAACAACCGCAACACGGCACCGCACTCTCGACCCCGTAGGTTGGGTTAGGCCAACGGCCGTAACCCAACAACCCACCTGCACATCAAAAATGTTGCTGGGGCTCCTGAACCAACTCCGCCAGCAAGTCGTACTCATCGGCTTTCGTGACTTTGACCGTCACCAGCTCACCGGGATTCAAAGGCTCATTGGTGTCAATAAAAACCCGCCCATCGATTTCAGGCGCATCCGCCATGGAGCGGGCAATCGGCCCTTCTTCATCCACCTCGTCCACGAGCACCTGAATGGTCTTACCGATCTTCTGCTGCAGGCGCGCGGCGGATATTTCCTGCTGGTGCGCCATAAAGCGCTCCCAACGCTCTTCCTTCACCTCTTCCGGTACCGCACCGTCCAGTTCATTGGCGGCAGCACCTTCCACGTCGGAATACTTGAAGCAGCCCACGCGGTCCAATTGTGCTTCGCTGAGCCAGTCCAGCAGGTATTGAAAGTCCTCCTCGGTTTCACCGGGGAAGCCCACAATGAACGTGGAACGAATAGTCAGGTCCGGACAGATCTCCCGCCACTTCTTGATGCGCGCCAGGGTGCGATCCTCGAAGGCGGGACGCTTCATGGCTTTCAGCACTTTTGGGCTCGCGTGTTGAAAAGGGATGTCCAGGTAGGGAAGGATCTTGCCCTCCGCCATCAGCGGAATCAGTTCATCCACGTGGGGATAGGGATAGACGTAATGCAGGCGCACCCAGATGCCCAGTTCACTCAGGGCCTCACACATTTCCGTCATACGCGACTTTACCGGGCGGCCATTCCAGAATCCCGTGCGGTATTTGATGTCAACCCCGTAGGCGCTGGTGTCCTGGGAGATAACAAGCAGTTCCTTGACGCCGGCCCGGGCAAGGCGTTCCGCCTCCCCCAGCACATCGCCAACCGGGCGACTGACCAGCTTGCCGCGCATGCCGGGAATGATGCAGAAACTGCAGCTGTGATTGCAGCCTTCTGAGATCTTCAGATACGCGTAGTGTCGCGGGGTCAGCTTGATCCCCTGAGGTGGCACCAGGTCAATCAGGGGATCATGTTCCACCGACGGAGGCACCACCTCGTGAACCGCGTTGACCACCTGCTCGTACTGTTGCGGCCCCGTCACCGCCAGAACGCTTGGATGCACCTGGCGGATGTTGTCCTCCTCCACGCCCATGCAACCGGTAACAATCACCCGACCGTTTTCCGTAATGGCCTCCCCGATCGCCTCCAGGGATTCCGCCTTCGCGCTGTCGATGAAGCCGCAGGTATTCACCACCACCACATCCGCGTCGTCGTAGGTGGGCACCACCTGGTAGCCCTCGGTGCGGAGCTGAGTGAGGATGCGTTCGGAATCGACCAGGGCTTTGGGACAGCCGAGGCTGACAAAGCCGACTTTCGGGTTGGACATGGGGAACCTCTAGCGCTGCTGCTGAGCAGTGGGGGGAGAAAACCGCGTATTCTAGCGGGTGGCTCCCGGCCTGACCACTCGCTGTCCATATGCGACGCGTGGCTCCCGGGACCCGGGCTCAGCGTTCATGTCCTTCCGACAGCTGCGTCAGGAGCTCAACTGCCGCCCCAGCTCATCATCGAGCATTTGCGCGCGGCGGGCGGCTGGGCGATCGGTCACCCGCGCCACATACTCGGCAAAAGCCGGACGGGACTCCAGTTGCTTCTGCATCATCGCCCAGCCGAGATAACTGCCAACAATCAGATCGGCGGCGGTGAAGTAATCGCCGCAAACATAGGTGCGATCCTCCAGGAGCTTCTCAAGGGTGTCCTCCACATCCCCTTCATGGCCGCAGCCCAGGCCCCGCGCCATGTCCTCCCGGATTTCCCAATTGTTGGTCCGGACGGTCAAGGCCAGCTCGAAGGGGCCGGAGATGAAGAACAGCCACCGATAGTAGGGGCCGCGCTCGGGGCTGTTGATCGGTGGCGCCAGCTTTTTCTCGGGGAATTGATCCGCCAGATAGGCGCAGATGGCCATGGTTTCCGTCACCACCACCCCGTCATGGACAATGGCAGGCACTTTTCCCATGGGGTTGATGGCCAGGTACTCCGGCGATTTCATGCTGCCACCGAAGTCCACCACCTTGGTGTCGTAGGGGACTTCCAGCTCTTCCAGCATCCAGCGTACGGTACGGGCGCGCGAGAACGGGTGTGTATAGAAGGTCAGCTTGCTCATGGTTAACTCCTTTCCTGAAGGACCGGGTTTGATCCGTCGAAGAAGGAGATTACAGGCAAATGAGGACGTAATCGGTCCTATTTGGATAGAGCATCGCAGTTTTTGTTGGGTTACGGCAGGAGTCTAACCCAACCTGCCAGACTAGTCGGAACATTTGTTGAGTTACGGCCTGCGGCCTAACCCAACCTACGGAGCACGCGCCGGGAGTTGTGTAGATTGGGTTAGCGGAGCGTAACCCAACATTTTTACCGCCCAAAAAAAAGCCGGGCCGACCGCATTGCGGTGGCCCGGCAGACTCGCTAGCTGGACTTTGCGAGAGAGGTTAGAAGTTGTAGGTCAGCGCGGCACCCCACAGACGCGGATCCAGGAGGGTCACACCGCGAGTCAGGCCTACACCGTCAGAGGCTGTTCCGTAGTTCACAACGGTGTCGTCGTCGAAGACGTTCTTGACGAAGAGCTGAACGTCGAGGCCCATGTCGAAGTTGGCCATGTTCAGAGACAGGTTTGCGTTGTCCCAGGACTCCAACTCATAGTTCTCGCCATTGAAAACGGAGACGTAAGAGTCATCCTTCCAGCTGTAGTCGACGCGCAGAGCCGAATCCCAACCGCCTACGTTGAAGTTGTACTGCAGACCCAACGCTGCGGAGAGCTCAGGCGAATTCGGCAACTCATTACCGGTCAGGTCCTGAGCGATGCCCGCGGAACGCCCAGCACACATACCACTCACCAGATCACTGACGCTGACTGCGTCCGCTGCCCCCGTCTGGAAATCATTGACGATTGCTTCGACTTCCGAGGTTGGCGCAATACAGCCATTGTCGTAAGTTCTCAACACGGTGAAGTCCGGGTCGCCCGCGGTCCGATCCAGCGTATCAACCGATGCGCCGTTCTGAACTTCGGTTTTCAGCCAGCCCAGGTTGGCATTCAGGGCCAGGTTGTCCATAACATTGAAGATGGTTTCGAACTCCAGACCCCAGACTTCCGCGTCGATGTTCTCGTTGCGAACCGAGAGCTGTTCCAACTTGGAGATCTGGTAGTCCTGATAGTCGTAGAAGAACAGCGCTGCGTTAACCTGGGTGCGACCACCGGCGAAGGTGTTCTTGGTACCCAGTTCAAAGGCATTAACGAATTCCGGATCATAGGGCGTAAAGGTATCCCGACCCGCTTCCGGCGAGTTGAAACCACCAGCTTTGTAGCCACGGGAGAAGGAGCCGTAAACCAGAGTGCTGTCGCTGAAGGCCACGTTCGGCATCCAGTCCAGCACGATACGGCCGGTGTACTCTTCGAAGCCCACTTCGTCGATGCGTTTCGCAGACTCGGGGTAGCCACCGGTGCCCGGACCGTTGGCACCGATCGGCGAAAGAAGCTGGGGCGTCAGGCTCAAGCGCTCTTTTTCGTCCTCGGTATAGCGAAGCCCGGTGGTCAGTTTCAGTGTGTCGCTCAGGTCGAAATACAGCTCGGTGAAGAGTGCCTGTGAATCGAGCTGATAAGGCGTCCAGGTATCAAAGTACTGGTGGCCACTGTAGTCGGGCGTGGGATTTTCGTCGAAATAGACGCACCCGGAAGGCAAACCGAATCTCGCACAATAGGTGGCGCTGCTCGCGTTGATGTACAAGGTAGTGGTGTTGGTGCTCACCCATGTGTGAGTTTCCCGCTCCACGTCGTAGGAGAGCGCACCGATGTTGAAGTTGATTGGCCCGGCAAAATCCGACTGCAGACGCACTTCAAGGGAGGTTTGCTCCGCGTAGCCATCGTTGATGGAAAGCGTGCGCATGCCGGTGGATGCGCCGTGCTGATAATCCGTCCAGACACCGTCTGGAGTCAACGGGGTATCCAGGAACCGGACGTCCCCTTCGTAGCTACCCGACTTCGCGTAGCTTTCGTCCTCAGAGTGGTGCCCGAGAAAACTCAGAGTCAGCTCATCGGTGAGGTGAAAGTTCACTTCCAACTCAACAATGTCCTGCTCGATAGTGGTTTCCGGATCCATGAACTCGGAGGTTTTACGCAGATCCTTGGGCTGAGTCATACCTTCGTACAAGTTGCCGGCAGGGACCAGGCCGGCCAGACTCAGCGCGCTCGCAAAACGTCCGCCGAAGGTGCCCACACTGTGCGGGCGACCGAGAGCCTCGTCGCTGTAAATCGAACCCGGCAAACAACCCTGGCTCAGGAAATCCTGCAGCAGCGGATTGGTTACCGCGGTATCACCCACCTGGGTGGGACCGGGGTCAGTGATACACATGCTTCGCGCACCGGAACGACGGCTATCGTCTTCCTTAAAGGTTTCGAACAACAGCCAGCCATCCACAGCATCACTTGGTTCAAACGCAAGCGTGGCGCGCATGGAGTACAGGTCACGGTCGTCGATGTCGTTGCCGGTGGCCAGGTTATCGGTGTAGCCATCCCGGCTCAGGGACATGCCCGCGAGGCGCAGCGCAAACATTTCGCCCATGGGAACGTTGGCCATTGCTTTGAACTTGCGACTGTTGTAGTTGCCGACTTCCGCGCTAACCGAAAAATCGTTCTCGTCGAACTGGGGCTTTGCGGTGATGAAGTTGATGACGCCGCCGGTGGAGTTGCGGCCATACAAAGTGCCCTGAGGTCCGCGCAGAACTTCGATGCGCTCAACGTCGTAGGTCTCAGCGCTGACCACCCGGCTCACAACCTGGGGCGCGTTGTTGTGGTGAATGCCCACTCCCACATCGCCGGTTGTACCGCCCACGGAATCACCCACACCGCGGATCTGGAAGTTGTTGCCACCGGTAAAGTTGAGGTTGGGCACGGCCAACTGAAGATCCCGGCCATCGTCCATGCGACGCATTTGCATATCCTCAGCGCCGAAGGCACTGATCGCAACGGGAACGTCCTGAATGCTTTCGGCTTTGCGCTGCGCCGTAACAACGATCTCCTCCAGTATGGAGTTTTGTTGCGCAAGTGCGCCCGTACTCAGCAGGGCGCCGAGACTGCTGTACATGGCCAGTTTACCGAAGGCCAACTTACTGAATGTGCGCTTGGAGACTGATTGCTTCCTGAAGGGTGTCATGTCTACTCCTAACTATTATTACTATTGTCAAGGCTGCCGGAACGAGAACACGATCCGGCAGCCGGAACCTGTGCCCGAACCTCCCGACCCGGCAATACGGGTTCGAAGGTTCGCATCGAGCTTTATCTTTCTTTTAAACCTGTTCTTATCCGCCTGCCCCCCTGGAGAGACGGAAGTGGAGACCGGGCGATTATTTTTTCTCGCCCTCAGCTTCCTCCCTGCGAGCGCCGGCAAGAATGCCTTGCAGGCCAATATTGCCTTCATGGCAGGCGTATTCGTAGAAACCGGGGGATGCCCAGAATTCGTATTCACCGCCCCAAGGCTGGTCCCAGACCTGCGGATCTTCGATGGTGAATTGATACAGCAGACGGTCCTCGGACACCCGCGTAAAGCGCTCGATGACCTTCAACTGGTCGGAAGCTCCGAAGAAAGTCTGGTCGGGATGGTAGTCAATGGTTTCCACCACCAGGGTGTCACCTTCGTAACGACCAATGGAATCACCCATCCACTTGCGTACACCGTTGTTGCGATGCTCATCGCCCAGGCGAATGATGCGTGTGTCGTGGATCATCTCCACAGTTATCGCCACGTGATCACGCCCCTGGGTCAACACGTAGTTGTTGTTGTACAGAACCGGACGCATGACCGGCCCGGCACTGGTAGGCATGAACAAACAGCGTTCGGAGATTCCACGGCTCTCCGGGTTGTCACTGGGATCAACCGGATTGCCATCCTTGTCCTTGCTCAACAGAAAAGGACGCGGCGTGTAGGGCGGCGCGTCGGCTTTTCGCGGAGGCACTTTGCCATCAGGTGTTGTGGTGATCATGGAGCTGCGGGGCTCGCCGCCGACCCGCATGACCTGGGTACCGGGATCGGTCCAGAAGCGGTTGTAACCGGCGCTGGTATTACCGTCATCGGGCACACCCGCGTCGGGATCTGTGGGCTTGTTGCCCGCTTCCCGGTAGGCTTCCGCCGCACCCTGCACCTGTGCGGCCTGCTCTTCGGTCAACACCAACTGGTTGCCAAAACGGTCCGGCCGCTCGAAACGCGTGGTGGTGGCATTGCTCCAGATTCCGCCGAGGTCCGGCTGACCGAAGGAATTGCGCGGAGCCTCGTAGTCCGCGTCCGCAGTGGCAAATGGAACGGCCGCTGCGGCAATAACGCTTGCGAAGACAATTGAGAGAGTTCGCTTTTCCATGATTTTTCCTCGCGCGTTGCGCTTCTCGAAAATGGGCCCCGGACTCGGCCCGCGGGGGAGTCCGGGAGCGATTCGAACAGGTCAGTCCTCGCGCCCGGACAACTCCACCGCTACGTAACGCGCCACCGCATCCAACTGGTCCGCCGTCATCACTGCGGCCATGGCCGGCATCTCCGCGGAGCCGTTGCCAATAATGGCCTTGATGTCGGCGAAGTGGCCCAGGCCACGCAGGGCCGGCGCTCCGGACTGGGGCAAGCCTTCACCGGCGGACCCGTGACATACCGCGCAGTGCTGCCCAAACATTTGCCGTCCGGTTTTCAGTTGCTGCGGGCTTGCATCCACGGTTTCCGCCAGGTCCACCGTGGCCGTTGACCGGGGTTGTGCAGCAGGAACCGGCGCAGCCGTCTCGTCGCCCGGCCGCGGCAGAGAAAGAGTGATCAGTTCCGCCGGGTGCTCGCGCGAGGACAGGGCCACTGCAATGTACTGTCGCCCCTCGTGCATGTAGGTCATGGGCGCACCGGAAGTGAGCGCGGGCAGTTCGATTTCCGCCACCACTTCGCCGGTCTGTTTGTCGTAGGCACGGAACATCCGGTCGCCGGGATCGCCGCCGATGTTGGCGGATTCAGCCAGGAACATGAGTGACCGGGTAACCAGTGGACTGGGGCGCACGGAGATCTGCCCCATGTTGTCAAAGTCCAGGTCCAGCCCTTGCAGATCCGGGTGATTGCGTATCCGGTCGGGCGCGCCGCCGATGGAGCGGGACCAGATGTGCTCGCCCCGATTCATATCCGTGGCCGTTACCAGCGCCCAGGGCGGGCGGTTCACGGGAAGGCCGTTGGGCAGGCTCAGGGGCCGGGCGCCGCTGCCCACCGGCAGGTACTTCCAGTCGGTGAGGTTCGGGTCCGCCTTTTTCAGGCCGATGGTCATGTAGGTGTTGCGGGTGGGGACAAACAGGGTGTTGCTGTCCACATCAAAGGCCCCGCCATTCCAGTTGGAACCGCCACCGTAATTGGGATAAACCAGGGTTCCCTTGGTGGGAATACCTTCGCCCACCAGGGTCGGGGGGGTGTACATGGGCCCGGTGACGTAATCCTTCATGATCTCCAGAGCCTGGGCGCGCAGCTCGGGCGTGAAGTCGATCAGATCCTCTTCGTGGTAGCCCAGGTTTGAGTACGGGGCGGGCTTGGTGGGAAAGGGCTGGGTGGGCGAAAGCTTCTCGCCGGGCACAGCCATCTCGGTGGGAACCGGCCGCTCTTCGATCGGCCATACGGGCTCGCCGGTTACCCGGTCAAACACGAAGTTCATGCCCTGCTTGGTGAGCACCGTCACTGCCTTGATGGTTTTGCCGTCCTTCTCGATGTCGTGAAGAATCGGCGCGGCAGGCAGATCGTAGTCCCACACACCGTGGTGCAGAATCTGGAAGTGCCAGACACGCTCGCCGGTCTTGGCATCCAGGCAGACGATACTTTCCCCGAACAGGCCATCGCCGGGCCGTTGTCCGCCCCAGAAGTTATTGGTTGGGCTCTCTACCGGCAGGTAGACGTAGCCCAGCTCCGGGTCCGCGGACATCATGGTCCACACGCTGGCGGCTCCGGTATAGCTCCAGGAACCGTCCTCCCAGGTCTCGTGGCCGAATTCACCCGGACGCGGAATGGTGTGGAAGGTCCACAACAGCTCGCCGGTGCGTACATCAAAGCCGCGAATGTAACCGGGCGTGCCCACGGTGTTTTTCGGTGTATCGTTGCCGATCACCTGCACCACGATCACGTCGCCAACCACAATGCCCGGCGCCGTGGAGCCCACATCATCCTGGGACCGGCCATCTCCCTCCGCCAGCAGGTTCTCGTTCAGATCCACAAAGCCGTCGGTTCCAAAATTCCGATCCGGCTCGCCGGTTTGCGCATCGATCGAGAACAGACGCCCGTCGATGGAGTTGTGCAGGATGCGCTTGCGTTCCCCGTCCGTCCAGAAGGACACGGCGCGGCTGGAACCGGTAAACGGCCGCGAGCCCACCCGCAGGGGGTCGGGGGTAAACAGCCAAAGGGTTTCGCCGGTTGCGGGGTCGAGCGCGGCCACCTTGCTGCCGCCGGTGGGCAGGTACAGCACCCCATCCACGTAAAGCGGTGTGGCCTTCCAGTTGGAGTCGTGCCGCCCCGGCAACGGCTCCGCCTGCCAGCGCCAGTTGACCTGCAGATCCTGCGCGTTCTCCTTGTTGATCTGGTCGAGCGGTGAATAGCGTTTATTGCCCAGATCGCCCCCCCAGGTAATCCACTCCCCGGCCTTGGGTTGCAGGGAGTTCCAGGAAGGCGCGGATGAGCCGGTGGAATTCAGTTGGGAACAGCTCACCGTGAGGCAAGCCGTGGCGACAAAGGCCGCGGTGGACAATGCGAGATGCCGCATGGGTACATCCTTCTAAGTGCCTGGGACCGGGTGGCCCGTGTCGGGCAAAACCCGTGGCCCGATCGTGTTGCACGCACTCTGCGACCCTCGCCCAATGGAAAAGAAAATCGGAATTTTCTTTTCCATTGGGCGAGGATTCCTTAAACTGTGCGCTGTTTTTGTCTGCCGACTCTCAGCGTGCTGAAGGGCGGCTTCGTTGCATTTACCGCGGTCATGCAGCAACATCAAAGAGACAACTTGGAAAACGAGGGGTATTTCTTGTTTTCCCCTCAGGCGATTCTATTATGGCAAGGCCGGAAGTCAACAGCTCCCAGACCCCCACCCTGCGCTCCAAACTGGCGCCCGAAGACGCGGCCGGAACGGCCGGCCAAATCGTGGAGGCCTTTGCCCGCCGGGCTCAGACGGTGGGTATCCGCTCCATTTCCATGAGCGAATTGGCGCGGGAGCTGCGCGTAAGCACCAAGACCCTTTACAAATATTTTCGCAACAAGGAAGACGTGGTCTACGAATTGGTGGCTCGTTGGGAGAACCGCATCCACCGCCCACTCTCATCCTACGAAGGCGGGCTCCTGGAGATCCTCCGTTACTGGGTGAAGGTCTGGGTGGAGAACGACGCGCAGTTTTCCACCGCTTTCTGGCTGGACCTACAGACGGACTATCCGCACCTCTACAAGGTGTATGTGGACTCGCTGTATAGCCGCATGGCGGTAATGAAGGCGCGGGTCACACCCTTTCTTCGGCAGGAGATCAATCCGGACTTTGCCTGGTCCGCCTACTTCATTCTGATGACCGCTTCCGCCAAACCGAAGACCTTCGAGAAGATCGGCATGACTCGCGATCAGTGCGTGTATGCAGCCTTCGATTTCTGGGTGGAGGCAGCTCTGGACAAGGAACTGATTGTCCGCGAGCCGGCGTTTGCGAGTTCCGACCCCGGGACTGTGTGAGGAGACCAACATGCTAAAGCCCGGTCGCTATCGGCACTACAAGGGCAAGGATTACGAAGTAATCGATGTGGCCACGCACAGCGAAACCGAAGAAAAGCTCGTGGTGTACCGCTGTCTTTACGGTGACTACGATCTTTGGGTGCGGCCCCTGTCAATGTTTACAGAAACAGTGAACGCAGGTGGCACCGAACAACCGCGCTTCCGATTTATCGGCGAGGATGAGTAGGGGCGGTGGTCGCCGCCGGATGATGTTGGGTTACGGCCCGAAGGGCCTAACCCAACCTACGCAGAACAACGCAAGCCACCCTACCCGTAGGTTGGGTTAGCGAAGCGTAACCCAACAAAAGTGCCGGCACACGAAAGGTCGGATTACGCCCAAGGGCCCAACACAACGACGCAGAAACAACGCAAACCACCGTACCCGTAGGTTGGGTTAGCGAAGCGTAACCCAACAAAAGTACCGCACACGGGAATATTGGGTTACGGGGTAGCCGGGTGAGCACTATGGAATTTCGGGAAATTGCCTTCGGTACCAGAGAATATCAAGACGCTCGCCAACTTCGCGAACAGATCCTCCGTGCGCCGCTCGGCAAAACTCTGAGCGCAGAGGACCTGCAGGGAGAAAGCGAGCAACTCCATTTCGGCCTTTTTGATGGTCAGGAGCTCTTGGCCTGCGTGTTAATCAAGCCGCTTCCGGACGGCTGCGGGAAACTGCGGCAAATGGCCGTAACGCCTGCCCGTCAAGGCCAGGGGCTCGGTGCGATACTGGTCCGCGCAACCGAGGAGCAGGTGCGCAAGCGCGGCTACCATCGCATCACCCTGGCCGCCCGCGCGACGGCGGCAGGCTTCTACCAGAAGCTGGGTTATCGCATTGTGAGTGATGCCTATCTCGAGCTCGGCGTCGAACACCTCACCATGGAGAAAACTCTCGAACCCTAAGCTCCTTTTCAGCGGGTGGGCGTTACCTCCTCTGCTGCCATCCGCAATGTCACGCTACCTGCCCCGAGGGCCGACCACGGCAAAGACAGCACCCTCCGGGTCCGCCCCGATCACAATGTAATCCCCACCGGGCACTTCGTGGGGTTCGAGCAAGACCTTGCCGCCATGGGCCTGGGTTTTCTCCATAACGGCATCCACGTCTGACACATGAAAATAATAAGTCCAGCCTTGCCCCTGGCTCGGGTCCGCGCAGGGGGAAACAGCGCCGATCATCTCGCCATTCTGGTGGATAAACTTGTACTCTCCCATGTCACCCATGGGCATGCTTTCCTTACTCTCCCAGCCAAAGAGCTCCCCGTAAAAAGACAGGGCACCAGCCTGGTCAACGGTGGCCAGCTCATTCCAACTGCAGTGGCCCAGGGCCATGGGCTTGAAGGCGTTACTCTGACCGTCCTCCACCGCACCGCGCATCACGTAGAACGGAATGCCCTGGGGGTCCGCCACCATGGCAAACCGCCCCACCCCCGTTAAGTCCCGCGGGGGCATAAGGACCTTGCCATCCAGTGTCTGCAGTCTGGCCACGGTGGCATCCACATCGTCCACTCCCACGTAGCCCATCCAGCCCGGCCGTGCACCGCCGTCGCACATCTGCTCGGTCAGCCGGAGCACTCCGCCCACGAAGTCGCCACCGAATCCAATCAATTGATAATCCGCGTCCCCAGGTGGCTCGGCGGAAATGGTCCATCCCACTACGTCCTCGTAGAAACTTTTGGCCCTGGTCGGGTCCCGGGTCATTAATTCGTACCAGATAAAATCGCCGTGCTTGTTTGACATGATCCTGCTCCTTGCGGCCGGTTTGTGGTTATTGAGTACTACGATCCTTGTCGTCCGGGCAGCCAGATTTTCGACAGGGGTGGACATCGTCGACGCCGCCCTCAAGCCAGCATATTAAGGGAAGTCAGGACTCGTTAGGCGCGCGTTAGGCGCGAATGGGCGCCATTGATTCGACCCGACACTTGCGGGCCTGGCGCCAACGCCGTGCGCTGCACTCAGTTATGTTTGTCTTTGATTGCCGCAGTCCACTGAGCGGTTTCCCGTTCGGTCATCTTTCCGTGTGGCTCCACCCGCGCGTCACGATAGCCGGCGTAATTGATGTCGTTGAGGTACTGCTCGCGCGACAACAGCGTTCCGCTGCAGAGTCGATGGTCGGTCGCCGGGTCACACATCTCCTGCTGCAGGCGCCCAAGCAGTTCGTCCATGACCCAGCGGGGAACCACTTCCCGGTGAGCGGGATAGATGAATCCAAACAGGACCAGATGGCTCAGCAACAACCGCCAGTGATCTTCGAACCGACCGATCAGCCGCTGCCAATCCAATCCGTGGGCGCGGGCCAGAATGAGGTGGGCCACATCCGCTCCATCGTAACGCTCGCGCTCCATGATATACGCCTTGGACCAGATGGTTTCCTCCACCGGGCAAATGCGCGTGGGCAGTTCAAACAATTCAGCGGCTTCGGAATGGTCGAACCACGTTTGATCCACCTCAGCCACACCGTTGCCGGAGCTGAACACCAGGTCTATCGCGTCGCCGTTCAGGTGAATCTTGCCGAGCCAGTGGGGATAGGTCAGTTCCGTGCGGTAGCCCGCCTCGGCCAGGGCCTGGCTGATTCGCTCGAAATCTCCACGCGCGATAAAGATGTCGAAGTCATGAGTATTACGGCAGATACCCGCGTAGTGGTTGAGCGCCCAGGCACCGCCCACCAGATAGGGCAGGCCCCGTTTGTTCAACAGTTCGAGAACATCGCGATAAAAGCTCAGCGTATTCGCCGGAATGTTTTCGCCACCCGGCACGCTCATGGTCACTTGTTGCATAGTCAGCCCAATCTGAAGAGGTTCGTTTTGATGAGGCAACACCTGTGCCACCCGATGCCGCAAATCGCCCCGTGGTACAGCTCTTGCGTGGCAGCCAGCTCGTGCGTAACGGGCGCGGCTTCCATTGCCATTCAGAAGTAAGGGCCAGGAGGATGGAGATTTCAGAAGAATCAGTACGGGTGGCTGCAATCGGCGACCTTCATTGCACCATCGGGTCGGAGGGCAGCCTTCGCGACATCTTTGCGGAAGCGGGCCAGCAGGCGGACTTATTGCTGCTGGCCGGCGATCTGACGGACTACGGAACCGAGGAAGAAGCTCACATCCTGGGAGACGAACTGGCCACCACCTCCGTTCCCAAGGTCGCGGTGCTCGGCAATCATGATTATGAATCCGGTAACGAAAAGGCGGTCAAGCACATCCTCAGCGATGCCGGTGTGCACGTGCTCGACGGCGAAGCCTGGGAGTTTGGAAACATCGGCATTGCCGGCATCAAAGGTTTCGCCGGCGGTTTCGGCCGCGGCGCGCTGGGCCCCTGGGGCGAACAGGCCATCAAGCACTTCGTGGACGAAGCCCTGCACGAGGCGCTCAAGTTGGAAACCGCGCTGGCCAAACTGCGCACGCGGCACCGCATCGCCCTCCTCCATTACTCGCCCGTGACCGCGACCATTCAGGGCGAGCCGCCGGAGATATTTGCCTTCCTGGGTACCAGCCGCCTCGAAGACCCGCTGATCCACTCCCCGGTCGATTGCGTGTTTCACGGGCATGCGCATCGGGGTTTCCCGGAAGGGAAAACCGTCAACAATATTCCCGTCTACAACGTGGCCAAACCCCTTCTCCAGCGAACTTACCCGGATCGTCCGCCGTTTCGTATCATTGAGTTCCCGCCCCTTGACTGAAATGCAAGTTGTGCCATTACCAACGCGGCTCAAAGTTTGCGAGTCTACCGGCAGTGGTTGTTTACAGGAGGTGGGACATGATTACCGGTAGTGAGTGCATCAAACAGTGGCCCGAGGCTTCACGCGAAGCTGCGCAATTGGTTATTGATCAGCGTGGCGAACCCGATGAGGTCGTGGAGTCGCACCTGACATGGCACGGGCGCGAGCCCTGGAAACGTATTGTGGCCACCAAGGTGTATCATGACCACAACTTCCCCACCCGGCACATCGACTCGGTGGAAACGTTTGTTGATTACCGGGTGCCGGTGGACAAAGTGAGCGACGTGGCAGCGTTTGACGGCAGCGTAACTGTCGAAAGGACCACAGGTGAGGTATCCGCCCGCTGCCACGACGAGCAGGCGAACATGCTGGCTCTCAATCTGATGCATGACATTGTAACCGGTGCCAAAACCGTGGAGCAGGCGCGTTCTTACTATGCAGAGGAGTTTCTCAGATTCCGGCGCAAGGAACCCACGCCCTACATGGAAAAGCTGCGATTTACCCCACGAGACGAAAGCGCTGCCGACCCGGACCAGCGTCTCCTCTCAGATGAAGACCTCGAAGCTGCCGTGAAGGAAGGAGAACAAAAACACTAGCTTGGGCCATTTTCCTGGCGATCGCCGCATTGCCAACCTAAAGGCTCAGCTTCGATCGCGCCCGGGGAAATCCTTGACTGCGCCCAGCAGTTGCCGGCAGGTGATCTGCCCCACCAGCCGGCCATGGTCCAGGACCGGGCGGCGACGGTGCTTGTTCTTCAACATATCGCCAGCCACTTTCAGGATGTCATCGTTAACATTGGCGGTAACAACATCCCGCGTCATGTACTCTCCGACGGTCCCCACGGCCGTTCGCTCATCATAGGCCGCGCTCAGAATGGCTTCCAGACAGTCGAGCTCGGAGAGCACTCCTACCAACTGCCCTTCGGCGTCCACCACGCAGAGTCCGGAAATCCTGTGTTCGCGTATCAGTGAAATGGCTTCAAAAACATCGGCTCCGGCATCGATTTTCACCGGATCCGGATTCATATAATCCCTGACTTCGATCGATCCCAGCATGGCGACCTCCTCTGTTCGGCGCCCCTACGGTAATATCGCTGGCGCCCCGGTAACATCTGTCAAGCGATAATACTGAAACGCTCGACCCCGGGGAAGCAGGAACTATCGCCGTGGCTGACATACTGATTGCCAATTGACGCGCCACCGCGGCTTGCCAAACACGAGCTGCTGTATCGTGATTGCCTGCCACACGGACACGTCCTACCTGCTCAGTGGTTCCAGCCAGATGAATGACAAGCGGACGGATGTGGTGCCCGAGCGCTCGCCTTTTTAAACGGTGATGTTTGTCCAATCGGCGTGACGGGCACACCGGTATCTGGTGATATACTGAGTGTCAAACCAAAAAAACCGGAGTTCACCATGTTTCGCACCGTTCTCGCGCTTGTAGCCAGTTCTCTTTTGTGCCTGCCTCTGCCGACCCTTGCGGAAGACTTTTCTTCCACCCAGAAGCGCGTCGCCGACGCGCTGAAAATGGATTATCGCAGCGACGCAGAACGCGCCCGGGACGCTAACCGCGATCCGGTCAACGCCCTTGAGTTCATGAGGCTGAAAGAAGGCATGACCGTGGTGGAATTCTTTCCCGCAGGCCAGGCCTGGTACACCAAGATCCTGGCTCCAGTGCTGGGTGAAAAAGGCCAGCTTTACCTGATCGATTCGGAACGAACTTTTTCGAGCTGGGGCGATATGCTGGCGAATCCGGTCTTCGGCAACACCCATAAAGTTGTGGTGGACGCTGGGTACAATCGCCAGGAAGGCCGGTATGAAATCGGCGAGTTTGACCTTCCGGTTAAGAATGCCGATCTCTTCCTGAAGATTCGCGAGTACCATAACTTCAACGCAGAGGACAAAGCCCGGCTCAACAGGATAGCCTTCAACGCCCTCAAGGCCGGTGGACGCTATGTTGTTATCGACCATACTCGTCGCCACAACCACCCGGAAAGCCGTACTCTCGGCCGGCGGGAAGATCCGGTTCAGGTTATTCTGGAAGTACAGGAAGCAGGCTTCAAGCTGGAAAAAGTTTCCGATATGTTCTTCCGCGAAAACGATGCATTGAACCTGGAAGTGGGAAACGAAGCGGTCACCGGCCAGACGGACCGCTTCTTCCTGGTGTTCAGGAAGCCATAGAGACAGCGCAGGACTCTGTTGGGTTACGCTGGCGCTAACCCTGAAGCCAACGACTCGTGGCGTAGGTTGGGTTAGGCCAACGGCCGTAACCCAACACGTGTTGGCGAACTTGTTGGGTTACGCTGGCGCTAACCCAACCTACGGACTGTCGGCATCGTGAAAATCTACGCCAACACGCCCGAGGGGAACTTAATGGCGTTCTAACGGTGTTTTCACTTCGCCCATCTTGCCGCCGATCACGGCCGCAATAAGACCGAGCAAGTTGGCAAAGAAGAGCCCCCATGCGATTTTACCCACCTGGTCACCAACCGCTTTGGCAGTTTCGGCCGCTTGCTGCTGGGCGCCTTCGACCGTTTGCTTGATATTCTCGCCCGCTTCCTGAATACCCTGCTGAACCTGGTCCGTAATCTGCTGGACTTCCTGCTCGGACAGATTAAGCCGCTGGGCAAGCGTGCTCCGCAACTGATTCATATCCTGCTCGTTCAGAATGCCGCCCGGGCCGAACATCTCATCGACCGCCTGCCCAATCTGCTCACCGGCTTGGCCCGGGCTGCGCATCACCTCTTGCACGGTTTGCCTGAGCTCCTGCATCAGCTGCTGTTGCTCCTGCCTGCTCACCGCTTGCCGGAAGGCGCCGGTGACCTCCTGCTGCAAGTCCTCCGGCGTGATGTCGTTTTCCTCAAGTGTCTGGCGCAGTGGTTGAGGCAGATCCTGGTAATCAATCGAGCCGAGATTCAGATCCTCCGGCACTACCGTCTGAACAGCCTGCCCCGCCGCCGAAGCGATGCCCGAGACTGCGCTGCTCATCCCGCTGATCGCAAGCCCCACCGTTGTCGTACCCAGCCAGAGCATGACGATTGTGGCCAGGGCCCAGATGGACATACCGTGGAAGATGGCGCTCTGCTTCGTTAATGCGGGCGCGAGTCGCGATGCAATGTAGGCCCCGATGAACAGCGCGATGATATTGACCAGAATGATGTATATCGCCGAGCCTATACTCCAGGCGCCCACACTGCCGGGCGTGGGCTGCTGCGGGTCAACCGCAGTAAAACCCAAACCGAGGCCGAGCAGCCCCAGCATGATCTGAAATGCCACGGCGATGACAAGCCCCAGGAATATGGAACTCCAGGACACGTGGCGTAATCGTGCCGGCCCCCATCCCCCAGCGGGCGCGGTGCCGGTTGGCGCGGTCTGGTTGTAATTGGTGTCTGTCATGATCACTACTCCCTGTGTTTGGTCCCATTTTCATAACGACTATGGAACAACAGAAAGGACAGCAACCCATGTACCAATCGCCCACCATAAGCGCCGATTGAGCCGCGACCCTGCACGCCGGAGCTCAAGGCCATCACAAGAGGTTGGGAGGGAGCAATATCGGGAATTGATTCTGAGGAAGGGGGGAAAGCGCTCGCACGGGGGGCGATTTGCGAACCCGCTCATGTCACATACATCCGACGTGTAGAATCAATACTCAACCACGCCAGCCCGACAACCACGAAGCCGAGCACCAGGTCGTTCCAGAACGCCACCTGGTCGAACACCGAACCATCACCGTAGCGGAGAACGAACGGTGAGAGAATAAGCCAGGCACCAAGCACAAGGTTGATCCAGCTCAGGCTGACCATGCGGGCCGGTCTGATCATTCGAACACCCGCCAGCACCACGACCGCGGCCCCCACCAGCACATCATTCCAGAAGGCCGGCGCTACCTCCACATAGCCCAGCAGCCAGGGCGCAACAACCAGCCACAGGCCAGCGACCACATTGAGACCACTGAACGTCTGGACAACGCCTTTGAAGTCCTGATTCTCAGCCACAACCCTGCTCCCTCATGCTCGGTACGCCCGGGAGGGAGCAGGATTCGCGCCAGTGTCCTGGAGGGACGAATCAGTATAGATACACGGCGCCGCTCGATCGGGCTGAGTTGTCGTCCTGGTCGCCGTTGATGCCCGTTGCGCTGCTGCTTTCGGAAGCGCTTACGGCCAGAGTTTCGCCGTCAGCGGAGATCGCTACATCGCCTCCGAAATAGTCCTCCGTTTCAGTATTGGAGGCTTTGATATAGGCCTGCTGACTCCACACGCCCGCGTCGCGGGTGAACAGGTACGCCGCGCCGGCGTAACGCGCCGAATCCGAAATGGCGCCATTGATCCCTCGTGCACTGCCGTCTTCTTCAAGGGCTCCGGCCGCCAGCTTGTTGCCGTCAGCCGACAGCGCGACGCTGAGGCCGAAGAAGTCGAGTTCGCCGGGGTTGGACGCTTTGATGTAAGCCTGTTGACTCCATGTGCGCTCTTCGCGTGCGAACACATAAACCGCGCCGCTGTTATTAAGGAGGTTGTCGGTTGAGTCCCCGTCGACACCGGCCGCGCTGCTGGCTTCGCCAAATGACCCGACCGCCAGCGTGTTGCCATCGCCAGACAGGGAGAGGGCAAAGCTGAACCCATCGTATGCATCGGGGTTGGATGCTTTGAGGTAGGCCTGTTGGCTCCAGGTACCGGCCTCGTGGGTGAAGACGTACACCGCTCCACTTTCGTCGGCCGAGTTGTCGGTTTGATCGCCGTTTACACCCGTGGCGCTACTGTCTTCACTGTCCGCTCCCACGGCCAGGGTGCTTCCGTCGCCTGACAGAGCAACGGTTCTTCCGAAGAGATCAAAGCGCTCCGGGTTGGAGCTTTTGAGATAGGCCGACTGGCTCCAGTTGCTCCCGGATCGGGTAAATACGTAGGCCGCCCCGCTGTTCTCCGCCGCGTTGTCCGTGTGATCACCATCGACCCCGGCGTCGCTACTGTCTTCGAGGCTGGCCCCCACTGCCAGGGTGTTTCCGTCGGACGAGAGGGCAACACTCTCTCCAAAGACATCATTGGATTGGGCGTTAAAGGCTTTGATGTAAGCCTGCTGGCTCCAATTGCCAGCCTCGCGAACGAATACATAGACAGCACCACTATCAGTGGCGGAGTTATCCGCTGGATTGTTCCCGATTCCGTTGCTGTCTTCCCTGGGGGCACCGACCGCCAGGGTGTTGCCGTCGCCGGAAAGCGCGACCTCAGTTCCGAAGTGGTCCCACGCGCCGGTATTCGACGGCTTGATATACGCCTGCTGACTCCAGGCGCCATCGTCACGAGTAAAAACGTAAACAGCACCGCTGTTAATGGTCGCGTCGTCCGCCTGGTCGCCGTTCACTCCGGTTGCGCTGCTGTCCTCGGTGCGAGCGCCTACCGCCATCGTCGTGCCGTCCGCCGAAAGGGCAATGCTTGCACCAAAGTCGTCGTCCGCGCCTGTATTGGAAGCCTTGAAGTAGCCTATGGCCGGCAACAGATCAGCCACGTGAACATTTTGCGAGTCCGAGCACGTGGTGCTGCACGCTTGCAAAATGTAGCGAGCGTTAACCCGCCCAGGCAGAAACACAATGTGGTCATAGCTCTCACTATCCGCAGCAACGGTTGTCACCTGAGAGTAACCAGAGGTTCCGTCCGGGTCCTCCAGGAGCCGATACTCGGTCTCCCCGTCAACATCTTCCCAGCTGAACCGCAATGTCTTGATGCTGGTCGGTGTAATCGTGAGGGTCGGTTCCTGAGGAGATTCTGATTCGTCCCCGGGACCCGGTGACGGATTCGCAGCGACCGGTATCCCCCCGCCTCCACCGCCACCGCCGCCTCCACAGGCAGTCAGATTTATCCAAAGTAATGCTAAAGCGAACAGCCGAAAGTTACCTCTCATGGTCGGTCTCCGGAAATAAATGATTGGCTGCGCAACGGCTGGATACGCAAGGTTGGTCACCGCGTCCAGCGGCTTTTTAGATATCGAGGTTAAGGAGTGTGTGGTGCGGTAATGGCTGGGACTCCCTTGGCCACTACTGCACCATTCGGTCTATGGCCTAGTAGAGGTAAACTGCCCCACTGGCACTCGAGGAGTTATTCGTTGAGTCGCCGCCCACCCCGGTCGCGTTACTGGATTCGAGCCGCGCCCCCACAGCCAGCGTGTTCCCGTCATCCGCGAGAGCCACACTGGCGCCAAAGTAGTCTTGTTCATCTGCGTTAGGGGCCTTCAGGTAGGCCTTCTGAACCCAGGCGCCTCCGTCTTTGGTGAAAACATGGGCGGCACCGCTCTTCAGGGCTGTGCCACCCGACTCGCCGTTGATGCCGGTAGCAGCGCTGTTGTCGAAGGGCATACCGACCACCACGGTACCGGCGTCTGCCGAGATTGCCACGGCCGATCCGAAATTCGTGTTCAAAGCGGGCGCTTCCGCCTTCAGGTAGGCCTCCTGCTTCCAGAGTGTTCCGTCGCGCGTGTAAACGTACACTGCGCCGCTGGACTCGAGCGAGTTATCCGCCTCGTCACCATCGACCCCGCTTGCGCTACTGTCTTCCCCAACCGCGCCCACCACCAGCGTATCGCCATTGCCCGCGAGCGCGATGCTGACTCCGAAACGGTCATCCGCCGCAGAGTTGCTGGCCTTTGCATAGAGCTGCTCGCTCCAGGCGCCTTCTTCCCGGGCGAATACATACACCGCACCGCTGGCCGCTCCTTCCCTGGGAGCGCCCACTGCGAAAGTGTCACCATCCGCAGAAAGCGCGACGCTGTACCCGAATACGTCCCCGGCATAGGGGCTGGCAGCTTTTACATAGGCGTGCTGAATCCAACTGCCCTCCTCACGATTGAATACATACACCGCACCGCTCAAAGCCGCAGAATTGTCCGTTTGGTCGTTATTGATACCCGAGGCATTGCTCTCCTCAAATGGCGCGCCCACCACCAGGGTGTCACCCTCGCCGGAGAGGGCAACGCTGTGACCGAACAAGTCATCGGGGCCGCTGTTGGAGGCTTTCACATAGGCTTGCTGGGTCCAGGTGCCTGCATCGCGGGTAAACACGTACACCGCGCCGCTGCCAGCCGCCGAGGTATCCGACTGGTCGCCGTCGATGCCGCTCGCGGCACTGTATTCGTAAGGCCCGCCTACAGCCAGGGTGTTACCGTCGTCCGAAAGGTGAACGCTGTAGCCGAATCCAATGTCCCGACCTGCATCGGCGTTGGAAGCTTTCAGATAAGCTTGCTGCGTCCACTCGCCCGCGCTGCGGGTAAACACATACACGGCACCGCTATCGATCTGCGAGTTGTCCGCCTGATCGCCATCAATTCCCGCGGCTGCGCTGGCTTCCACGTATGCCCCCACGGCCATGGTGTTACCGTCAGCTGCCAGGGCAATGCTGTACCCAAACCGGTCATCGCTGTCGGTATTCGACGCTTTGAAGTAGCCGATCGACGCAGACAGATTTTCATCCACGTAGACAGGCTCGGAGTCCGTGCAGGTGGTGTTGCAGGCCTGAAGGATGTAGCTTGCATTTGGGCGTTCGGGCAAGAAGACTGTATGGCTGTAGCTGGTGGCGTCCGCAGCGACGGTGGCCACATGGTCGTAGCCTGATTGCCCGTCCGGATTTTCGAGCAGGCGATACTCGGTTTCCCCCTCGACGTCATCCCATTTGAACTGGAAGTTTTTGACCGGTTCAGGGCTCATTGTCAGGGTCGGAGCCCCCGGAGCTTTTTCGCTGGTTCCGTCGCCGCTGGGGACGGCGGGCAGGCCACCACCTCCGCCACCTCCGCCGCCACAGGCAACGAGTGTTGTCAGAAGAGTGGCCAGCGCAAACAGCCTGAAAAGTCGTTTCATTGTTGTTCTCCGTTCGTTTCAGTACCTGCGCAACGAAACCCGCTACGCAAAGAATTGCAGCGCATCCAAGCAGCTTGAAGAATCTCAATGGTTGCCAGCTCGCCGAGCTCTTTTGTGGAACAGTGCTGTGAGCGAGGAATGCTCTACTTGCAGCGCAACCACAACAGGCACTTCTGCCGAAAATGAGCAATGAACAGCATCACTCAGGATGTAAACCAACAGATTTGCGGACAGATGTCCGCACTGGGCTCGGCCTTGGGCTTTTACATGGAAATGCGTTTAACCGATGTAAACCGGAGAGCAGTAAACTGGAAGGAAAAGAAGATGTTCTTAATGCATCCTTACCATCTCTGTGAACAGTAATCCCTTACGCTCTGGCTGGCAGCCGATGACGCGAATGATTATAGCGGCGCGTGCCGAATAATAAAGCGTTTGTACGTCCACTCGGACGAGCGGCACCATTCCTCAGACCCTGGCTTCCAGCAAGTCAACGAGACCGTTGTGGGTGTAGGTTCGAGTACCGTTGTTATCGCCATCGAAACTGGTGCTGCAATCGTACTTCAACGCGTGGAAGATCCAGTCACGGGTGATCGGGTTGATGCGCCCAAATACAGTCGCGTTACCCACCAGCCGGCCGTTGTTCTGGCGGTCCCGGTAATTGTCCGGCTCGATGACCTGCTTACCGAAATCCCCTTGAGCACGAATCATGATCCGCTGGGTTTGTGCGTTCGCGCCCATGTTGGCGTGGGTGATGAGCCGCGCTCCGTTATTCGCCTTGTGTCCTACACCAAGGCTGCAACCATTCAAAGTAATCGTGAACATCATGTCCGCCTTGTTGCGAATAACCACACCGCCGGCGTTCCTCTCCCGGTAAGGGCACCAATAGGCCTTGAACGAATCCTTATCTCCCGGCTGCTTGCGCACCAGCTCGTACACCGGGCAGGGTGCCCCGTTACGCATCCCGCGCACCAATCGCCCGGAGCCGCGAACGCGTTCCAGTTTCTCCAGCCCCAAGTGGAACACACCGTCAACGCCATCCTTGTAGCTGAAGCTCCGGGTGGTATCTCCGAAAAGCGGCTGACTCTGCAACTCATCCGGGTTGGACACTTCACTGGGTGTTATGATGATGTTGCGCTCCAGAAAAACCAGTGGAGCATGCACGAACTTCTCTGTTGGCGTCATTGTTATTCTCCATAAAAAGGTAACCTCCATCTAAATCGGCGCGAGCACCGACAGACAACCAGAGATTGTGATGAGTGGGTCCTGTTCGCCGGAGAACCCGGCTACTGCTGGGGCGAAGAATATAACGCCGCGCGCCACATTTGAAGCGCGCGAGCAGGGGAGGAGAAGAACAGCTTTTATTTGTTTAATGATTTAGTATTAGGGCGCAACGCCCTTTTGCCTGTCGGAACCGATGTTGGGTTACGCTATCGCTAACCCAACCTACACAAACCACCACGCGCGGCGGAGCCCGTAGGTTGGGTTAGGCCAACGGCCGTAACCCAACACATCATTGGCCCGGAGCATCCAATGTTGGGTTACGCTATCGCTAACCCAACCTACACAAACACCACATCGGCAGCGGAGCCCGTAGGTTGGGTTAGGCCAACGGCCGTAACCCAACACACCTGAGCCTCGATGGAACTACGTCCCGCAAACACCGGCACGCGTCCGCCGATGTTGTTCGGCCTCCCATTCCGCCAGGTTCAACTTGTAGCTGGCCACAATCCGCAAGAAGCGCAGCAGATACTGGCACTGCCCCGATGGTGGCAGCCACTCCAGAATGCCCTTTGCACCCTTGCTGCGGTTCAGCGACGCCTCGACACTCAGCAGGTTCACCGGATCGTTGGCAAAGCGCTCGCGCTCTTCCCGGGACCAGGCGCTGGCCCCGTGATCCCAGGCCCACTTGAGCGGAACCACATGATCGATATCGATGGCGGAGGGATCGTGGATGGCCTTGCCGGTGAAGGGGGAAATCCACCGCCCGGCGATCACCCGGCAGCCTCGGCTGTCGAAGCGAACCGGCCCGGTGGATTGAGCGGCCAGCGCCTCCTGACGGGAGTCCCGGCAATCGCCATCTTCATCCGCCCAGCCGGAACCGAAGTACTCCCGTTTGTACTCGGTGCCCGGCCCCGGAGGCTGCTCGATAGCTGCGTCGAACCCTTTCGGTAATCGGCCTCCCGCCGCCAGGCAGGCCTCCAGGGATGGATAAGGCGTGAACGACTGCGTCCGCGAATACCACGAACTTCGGCTATCGTGACAAATGCCGGATTTGGACAACTTGACTGCGGGGCTTTGCGACCAGGAAAAACTGGAAACGGCCAGCAACACCACCAGCCCGATGTGGGTGTACTTCATACAACAACTTCACGACCCGTAACTTCGTAACCGGTCGTTTCACAACCGGCAGAACTGCAAGGCTAGCTTAATGTAAGGGTCAAACGCTACCGTTCAGAGGCACACCTGTGACTGGTGCGAACAATGCGAAAGCAAATCATTGAAATGGGTCAAGGAAGATGGCCGTATCCGGTGGGAAACGGTTCGTGAGAAGGGATGTCAAACTTGGAGCGTGGCCTGGCGAGGGCAGTGGCACTGCTCGTTTCTTCGTACGCCCCTACGGCCAGGCTCCTGCCATCGCCTGCAAGCGCAACGCTCGACCCGAAACCGTCGAAACCGTCGGTGTTGGTAGCCTTCACGTAAGCCACCAGGCTCCAGCTTTCTCCGTCACGAGCGTATACGTATACGGCCCCGCTCTCCTCGGCTAAGTTGTTCGCGTGGTCGCCATTGATGCCGACGGCGTTGCTGCTCTCTCCTCGCGCCCCCACGGCCAGGACGCTCCCACCGTTGCTCAGGGCAATACTGGTCCCGAACATGTCTCGCTCCTCTGTATTGAGGGTTTTCACATAGGCTTGCTGGGCCCATTCGCCTCCAGTGCGAGTAAATACGTAAACCGCTCCGCTTGATGGGGCCGAGTTGTCCGTTGGATCCCCATTGATACCGATCGCGTTGCTACTCTCCCCCCGTGCACCTACCGCCAGAGTGTTGCCGGCCGCCGACAGAGCGACGCTGTAACCGAAGCCGGTCGCTGTGGTGGACGCCTTGAAATATCCCGCTAGCGCGGCAATGTCATCACCTACATGCACCGGCTCGGAATCCGTGCAGGTACTATTGCAAGCCTGCAGGATGTAGCTTGCATTGGTGCGACCCGGCAGGAAGGCATTAAGGTTGTAGCTGGTGGCGTCCGCGGTGATGGTTGCGACCTGGTCGTAGCCCGAGTTCCCGTCCGCATTCTCAAGCAGGCGATATTCGGTTTCACCATCCACGTCATCCCAACTAAACTGAAAGTTTTTGATGGACTGAGGGCTCAGCGCCAGCGTCGGCGCGCCGGGGGGCTTTTCGCTTGTCCCGTCGCCGCTGGGGACGATGGGCCGACCACTACCTCCGCCTCCACCGCCACAGGCAAATAGCGTTATCAGAAGAGAGACCAGCGCAAACAGCCTGAAAAGTCGTTTCATTGGAGGTCTCCGATCGTTTCCGTACCTGCGCAACGACAACTCGCTACGCAAAGATTTGCACCGCATCCAAGCAGCTTGAAGATTCTCAATGGTTGCCAGTTCGCCCTGAAATTGTGCGACAACCCTGTTAACGAGGAATCCCTGACCTGCTGCTCACAGTGAAACCACAAAAGGTAAAATTGCCGAGAACGAGCAACAAACAGCATCAAACCGGGATATAAATCAATGTATTTGCGGATAGATATCCGCACTGAGCTCAGCGTCAAACGTTTACATGGAAATACGTGGAGCCGATGTAAAACCGAGGGGCGGTTTTCCAGGAAGGACAAGAAGGTATTCTTAATGCATCCTTACCATATCTGGGTGAACAGTAATCCCTTACACTCTGGCTGGCAGCCGATGATGCGATGGTTATAACCACGCGTACTGAATAATAAAGCACTAATAGGCCCACTCGGACAAGCGGCGCTCACCACTCGCTGCAAACTGCCGAATGGGTGTGAAAAACAAGGAGCGACCCCATCGAACTGCTACTGACTCTTTTCGGCCTTGCATTGGTGGACAGCACCAGCATCGGGACGCTGTTGATTCCCATCTGGTTGTTGCTGGGTGTGGGGAGCCTGCACACCGGGCGCTTTCTCGGCTATCTGCTGACCATTGCAGCCTTTTATTTCGGCGTCGGTCTGCTGATTGTTCTGGGGGCGGATACTGCGTTGGCCTCGCTGGGGGGTTCGCTTGATTCACGCCCCGTGCTCTGGCTGCAATTGGTGATTGGAGTGATGCTCTTTATTGTAAGCTTCCGCTTCGATTCCAAGCGCGCGGGCAGCCACGCTCGTGTGGAGCGCTGGAAGCTCCGCACCCAGGCGGCAAACGCCGCGACTGGAGTGCTGGTGCCGCTGGCACTGTTCGCCGGACTGGCAGAAGTCGCCACCATGCTGCCCTACCTGGGCGCCATCGCGATACTGGCCAGCTCCGACCTGAACAGCCCGGCGAATTTCGGATTGCTGGCCGCCTATTGCCTGATCATGATTGCCCCGGCACTGGTGCTGCTCGCCTGCCGGAAACTGGCGGAAATGCGCATCCAACCCATTCTGCTGCGAATCGACGGATGGATCACCCGCAATGCCGAAAGCGCGCTGGGCTGGGTCATCGGCATTGCCGGATTCCTGGTGGCGAGGGACGCAATCGGGCGCCTGTCGCTGCTGGAGATGCTCGGCTGAGTTTACGCAAACCCGGCCGCGCAATGAGCGCGGTTGCCAGCCCACGCGGGATCCCCTACCCTTTCCGGAAGCTCTGACTACGATAACGAAAACAATGACCACCAACTGGCTCGAACACCGAATTCCTCCACCGCTGATTGCCCTCGCCGTCGCGGCGCTGATGTGGCTTGTCGCCGACATCACGCCACCACTGCGCGAGGTTGGCAACCTGTCCGGCACACTGGCCGTGCTATTCCTGCTGCTCGGCCTGGCCGTCTGCGGCGCCGGTGTGCTCTGCTTTCGCCGTGCCCACACAACGGTCGACCCGCTGCATCCAGACAAAGCCTCCACCCTCGTGACCGAAGGCGTGTACCGCCTGACCCGCAACCCCATGTACCTGGGGTTTGTGCTGTTCCTGCTGGCCTGGGGCGCCTACCTCTGGTCGGGCTGGGCGATTCTTGTTTCTGGTGTGTTCATCCTCTACATGAACCGTTTTCAGATTGGTCCTGAAGAGCGCGCACTCATCAAAGTCTTCGGCGAGGAATATACAGCTTACCGGCAGCGGGTGGGGCGGTGGCTGTAGCCGCAAGTTACGCCCTCCACCCAACCCGCGATTCCACCACCCAGCCGCCCGCCCCTCTTCTCAAACCGGAACACCGCTGAGCACCTGCCGCGATCCCGTGAATTCACGCCCTGTCAGTGCCATTTATTGACAGACCAGAACCCCTCCCCGCCCTCACAGGCACCGTACTTGCTGACCTCTATGGCGTAGAGGTAGTAAGCATTCACCGCATCCACAAAATGCCTGCGCGCTGCCCGCCACTCCTGCGCACGGCTGAGGGCGGCCACCGCCTCCCAGGAGCGCTCCAGCCGGGCATCCAGATGGAGGCGGAGCGGCCGAAAGTTCTGTTCGAACTTGGTGATCACCACAGGCACCGGGGCGTTTTTCAGGCCGCAGAGAAAGGCGTATTCCGAGCTCCAGCGAAAGGCAGTGCGAGCCAGAGGCGCGTTGCCGCTATGGAGCAGGGTTTCGATGACTTGCCAGAGAGTTTCGGAGGGTGTGTCCATTGATCTTCCTTGTGGAACAAACGAGGCCTTTGAAACCTAAGGATTCCTTAGTATCAGCATGCCTCGGATACTAAGACACTCTTAGTTCATTGGCAAGGCCGAGGTACATTGTTGTGGCGAGCGAGTCCCCCATTGGGAAACGACTAAGAGAGGCAAGGACCCGAGCGGGCCTGTCGCAAAAGGAGTTGGGCATTCGGGCCGGGATTGATGAGTTTTCGGCAAGTCCGCGAATTAACCAGTATGAGACCGGGAAGCATGAGCCGAACTACTACAACGTGGCTCGACTGGCGAAAGTTCTCAATCTTCCGCCAGCATATTTTTATGCGGAGGATCAGCAGTTGGCCGAGCTGATTGAAGATTTTGTGAAGCTATCGAAAGCACATAAGAAGAAGCTACGTCTTTTATTGGAGCAGCTAAGCTGACTAGTTCAAGATCCTACCGAGATCGGCGGTCGCTGCAAAAGTCGGAACCGCTCCCTATTGGCCCCTGTTCAGATTAACCACAACGCTCTGAAAAACGGGGTCGCTGCGTTTCCCCCTGCTCTACGAAGAAGCTTGACTCAAGCCACCATCCCCACAAGTTCCCCCAACCTCCCCATAAACCAATTCCCCCCACACCCCGTCACCAACAACTGCCTTCTCGCGCGCGTCATCCCCACGTAAATCAGCCGCGTTTCCTGAGCCAGGTTGTCCTTGTCGTCCTTCAGCGCACCCAGCCCTGCCAGAATGACGGTGTCGAACTCCAGCCCCTTGCTGCTTTGGCGGGTGAGCAGGACGACTTGGGGTTGTTCGGCGTTGTAGGCCTGCTTTTGTTTGCGGTCCTTCAGCCAGGTGCTGGGGATGTTGGCGGCTTTGAGGGCGCCCTGGATTTGTTCGGCCTGCCAGTGGTAGGCGTAAACCACGGCGATGCTGTTGAGGGGGCGGCCCTGTTGCTGCCATTTGTGGATGCAGCGGGCGATGTAAGCGGCTTCTTCCGTGGGGGATTGGAACTGGCGGAAGACGGGCGGCGGGCCGTTGGCGCCGGCCATTTCCGGGGCGATGAGGGGGACGTGATCGTCGTCTGCGTCCTGAGCCTGCAGGAAGTCACTGGCAAATTCGTAGGCGAAGCTAAGGATCTCGCGGGTGTTGCGATAATTCAGCTTGAGGATGGTGGTACGGCCCCGGGCCTGTATGCCGGCGCTGGACAGGGGGAATTTGAGGTTGCGCTTGCTGTAGATGGATTGGGCATCATCGTAGAGCAGCAACAGGGAGTTGCTGTCCGGGTCGATCATATGCACCACGAGCTTCAACCATTCCTGCTCGAAGTCGTGGCCTTCGTCGATCATGAGGGCGCCGTATTGGGCGCGGGGGATCTGGCCCCGGTCCACGGCGTCGATCACGCTCTCCACCTGGCGCTCCCAGTAGGGTGCGTCGCCCGGGAGCAGGTCCACGTTGTAGGTGTGCAGTTGGCGGGCGCACCAGTCGTGAAAATGGTGGACCTGCACTTTATCGGCGATACCCTTCTCGGCAATGAAACTGCGCAGGCGCGCGGCCAGGGTGATGTTGAAGCACAGCACCAGGATGGGTTTGTGAACGGCATTGGCCAGGTGCAGGCAGCGGTAGCCCAGGATGAGGGTTTTGCCGGAGCCGGCCACGCCGTGGATGACCCGGTGGCCGTCGCCCATGCTTTTGGCGAGTTGTTCCTGCTGGATGTCCATGACCCGGACGATGTCGGGAATGGCGTCCGTCGCAGGCTGGTGTTGAGATTCTTCGGCACCCGCCTGACCGCCGAACAGGTCCCGCCCGGGCTGGTTGATGCGGATTTCCGGGAAGAGTTGCCAGCGAATGCGGTCAATTTGCGGCAGGCTCAGTTGTCCGCCGAAGGAATATTCGAACATGCCCCAGAGGCGGCTTTGAAATTCTTCCGGGTCCGCGGTGGAGGTCATTTCGTCCTTGCAGATCACCCGGTGCGCAGGGAGAAGGCGCTCCTGCTCTTGCTCAGGGACGGCCTGGTTCCATTGCTTGCGGGTGATGTTGGTGAGGACCACGCCGTAACCGTAGGGGAAGCGCAGTTTGCCCTGGTAGCGGCCTTCGTTGTGGATCAGTTGCGGGTCCCGGCGAAGCTGGTTAACGGCCGTGTAGGCATATTGGCGAGCTTGCTCCAGGGGGTTGCTGACGGTCTGGCGACCGCTGCTGGTTTCCAGTTCTACGCGATCGGGGCTGATACTTTTGAGGGTGTCGAGCTTCCAGTCCTTCACTTCCAGGAACAGCAGACCCCGGCCGGGATGAAGGACGATAAAGTCAGGGTAGCGGCGCTGCCTGCCGAGGGGGATGTCGAACCAGACGGTATAGTCATCCTCCAGCAGGCTTTCCAGGCGCTGGCCCAGGCGGCGCTCGCCTGTGGTCATGTTGCGGATGGTGCTGAGGCTGGGGATGATGGTTGCCATGGCCCAATTCCGCGGGATCGCGGGCATTCCTTGTTGTGCTGTGCTGTGTTCCGGCTAACCTGCGGGGGCGCCGCCCGCTGTTCACTTTAGACCGCTGTGCTGGAGTTCACAAGTCGCGCGGCACGAGAGCCAACCTATCGCTTTGGATTGGCGGCTGCGCGCGGCGTTATAGAGCCTGGATTGGAGGAGCCTCGCCATTCTGCGCTGGTACCTCAACTTTCGGGATGTCGACGCCAAGACATCCTTTGTGGTGACTGAAGACTATGCGCAATGTACATGCAGTGGGCACGATTCTGGCAATTTTGGCAATGAGGGGACCGTGGGACCAGGCGAGGCCACCAGCAAAAAAGTAACGACGGCAAAATCGATCACAAAAAAGGTTATTGATTTACTCTCATCCGGATGCACCAGTCACCCAGTGGACTTTTAGATCCCGTGGGGATAGCCTCCATTTCGATTATAAACTCTCTAGCGAGGTAGGCATGACGTCCAGGCAGAAAAAAAAGAAAACGCCGCAAACGGCGCGACGAAGCACAAATAAGCCAAAGCGGCGCTGGACGCTTGGCCACCTGCTGACGGCGTTCTTCCTGGGAGCTATTTTGGGCCTGCTCGTGGGGTACGAATCAGGCAGCGTCGGCTCGCAGAGCGACGGCACGGGAACCGACAGCTACGGTCGATCGCCTGGCGATCCGCACTACATGCACAATCATCCATGACCGTACGGTGGCGCTATTCCGTCGAGGTGACGCGCGCCGAGGAACCGGCCGTCGACGCTCCCCGGCATGGGCTTCGCGGGGGATCGTCGCTGGGCATTTGTGCATTCCTCGTCAGGCCGTTTTCACGCCCACGTACACCGAATCGCCGAACGCGATGTAGTTGAAGCCGTATCCCTGCAGCGCCTCTTTCCCCTGGCGAGACCAGGCGATGCAGCAGCTCCATTTGTGGCCAACAACGTTCAGCCTGCGCAATTTTTCCACATCGGCATCGACTGCATCACTCAAGGATACCCCGGCAAACTGGCCTGCGTGGTGAGCACTTTCAACTTTGAGCTCGACCATATGTACGGTGGAATCGTGGGTAAAAGCCAGGTCAGTCGCGCGGGCGCCGTCCCTCCGTATCTCGCGGCCGCCGCAGCCGAAGTTACGTATGAGAGCGCCGAATATTTCAACTTGTAGCCATACTTCCCATTGCGCTCCGGATTGGATCGCTGCAACGACCTTCTCTTCCATGTCCGTTATCAGATTGCAAAATTCTCCTACGTCCATACAACTCTCCTGTGTTGAGGTGGTGGTTATTCCTTTTAGTCCGTTTCAAGCCGCGCGATCAAACCCGCAAAAATCCGCGAAATCCGCGGGCTGCGTAGTAGGACTGGGCACCGTTGTGGTACACGAATACGTGGCCGTAGCGCCAGTCGCAGAACAAGGCTCCGCCCTGTTCGCGGATGTCCGGCGGAGTTTGTATCCAGCTGGAGGTTTTAGTGTCGAAGGTTCCGACTTGCTGTAGCTGCCGGTACTGCTCTTCGGTCAGGAGCTCGACACCCATCTGCGCTGCCATGTCCACAGCACTGTTTTTGGGTTTGTGTTCCTTCCTGGATTCCAGGGCCTCGCGGTCATAGCACACGCTGCGGCGGCCCTTCGGGCTCTCCTTTACGCAGTCCACAAAAAGGTATTCGCCGCTCTTTTTATCCTTCCCGATCACATCCGGCTCGCCGCCGGTGCTTTCCATTTCGTTGAGGGTGGCAAGTTTCCTGGGCCTGGGTTTGAGCCTGGCCTCGACGTCCGGCCATTCGATGCCTTTGTGGCGATCCTTGTTTTTCTCGAAGCGGGCTTTCAGAGTTGCGAGCAATTCGTCCCGTTGCTTGGCATCCATAGTTACGCTCCTTATTTATGCTTTCGATAACACCGGATTGTTATGCAGCGGCACTGGCTACGGTCCCATAGATCAGATAGACGGTGAGAATCACAATCACCAGAAACCCTGCGGTAAACACCTGGCGCCGGAGCGGCACGTAGTTGGAGCCCACATGAATGAAGGCGTGGACCATACGGGCCAGCACGAACAACCAGGCCAGGACATGTACGATCAGGTTGACGCTGCCGGTGAGCCACGCAACCACCACCAGCACATAGAACAGAACCGGAACCTGAAACTGGTTGCGGATGTTGTTGTTAATCTTGATGACCTCATTGGGCCAGGCATCGTCGTGCAGGGCGATTCTGTCCATTTGCACGGAGCCCTGTTTGACGGCACGGACCTTGGCCTTCACGAGAGCGAAGTAGAGGGACAGAGTGAGGCCGATTTGAATGAGTACGGGCAGGAATACGAGATTGCTATTCACCTTTGGTTATTCTCCTTTTTATTGTTGGCTGCGCCGGCGTTTGTTTGCAGGGGGATGTTACGCCGATTTCTTCTTGCGTTTGTTGCGGACCATGTAGGAGTTACCGGGCCCGCGCTTGATCTCGAACAGATCGATGGCCTTGATGAGGCTGCTGAGGTTCTTGTATCCGTAGTTCCTGGTATCGAACGAGGTCTTGTTGGAAATGTGCGAGCCGACGGCCCCGAGTGTTGCCCAGCCGTCATCGTCTTCCGTGGCTTCGATGGCTTGCCGGAGCAGGTTGATGAGTTTGGTGTCCGACTTGATGTTTTTTGTTTTTTCAGGCGTGGCGTCGGGTTTTGTTTCCCGGTCCAGATAGAGAAATTTGGAGCAGGCATTGACGAAGGGCGACGGTGTCTTGCTCTCACCGAAACCAAGCACGACCTTGCCTTCAGCCAGGGCGCGGGTGACCATGGGGGTAAAGTCGCAGTCTGATGACACGAAGCACATTACATCGATGTCCTTGGTGTACATCACGTCCATGGCGTCAATTACCAGCGCAATGTCAGAGGCGTTCTTCCCCTTGGTGAGGTCGTACTGCTGCACCGGCTGGATGGCGTATTCGTGCAGCAGATCCTCCCATGGTTTCAGGTTGGGGCTTTTCCAGTTCCCGTAAGCTTTGCGAATGGTGACCACGCCGTATTTCGCAACCTCGCTGAGCACATCCTCGAACTTGCTGGCGGGAGCGTTATCCGCGTCGATGAATAGCGCAATCTTCTGTTTCAATTCGCTCATGGGAATGTTCCACCTCGTCCAGGATGGCTACTTGGTTTGGAGGCTATGGTAGCGGATTGTTGTGGTCCGGTGCTACTTGGCTGGCGTGTAATGCTGATCGCGTTACGGCGGCGATATTTGCGGCTTTCGTTCAGGCGGTCGCCAGCGTCGTTTTCCCCGCTTCGAGCTCTGTTGGGTTACGCTTCGCTAACCCAACCTACAATTGCCCCACCTTCGTAGGTTGGGTTAGGCCGCAGGCCGTAACCCAACAACCTCGGGTGGGTTAGGTGTGGTTTGTCAGGCGAGGGATCTTGTCGAACGACTCGGAGGCGGGGCGGGTTTCCCCTGTGGTCCAGCCGTTGCGGTTGCAGATTGGGGGGCGCCGCTGCTTGTCCTCAATCGGCAGGCCGAGTCGGTGGAGGATTTCGCTCAGAGCGACTTCCGCCGCCTCCTTTGCGCCGGAGTCGATTTTAAGGGCGACGCCCAGCCGCCATTCGGGAATGGACGCAATGTATACGCCTTCGGCACCCACTTTAAGGAAGACGCGACCCTTCAGTTCTTCCATGACCTGGCTGCAATAGCGGCCGGTTCCCGCCACGTAGAAGGGCTCGTTCACGGCGGCCTGGTACAGTCGGCGGGCGGCCTCCTGATATTCGGCGGGCAACTGCTCCGGGTCCCCAAAGCGTGCAAAGCCGAGAGCCAACCGATGCAGGGGCATGGCCCAGATGGGCGCGGAACAGCCATCCGGCGACTCCGGCGCATGACTCAGGTCCACATCGCAGCATTGCTCAACACACGTGCGAATCGCCTGCTGCACCGGGTGGTCGGCCTGCACATAGCCTTTGTGGTCCCATTGCTTCTGGAGTGCGAAAGCCAGCATAGCCGCGTGCTTGCCGGAGCAGTTGTTGTGGAGGGCATCCGGGTTTTGTTGCTGCCAGGCGAGATCCACCGTGGCCTGCTCGCCCATGGGCCAGTGGTGGCCGCATTCCAGGTCCGCCACGCCGAGGCCGAGCTTGGAAAGAACAGCGGCGACTCTGGTTGCGTGCTGTGCTTCGCCATTGTGGGACGCACAGGCGAGAGCCAGGTCCACATCATCGAGGCCGAAGGTATCCGCCGCACCGGAGGCGACCATGGGCAGAGCCTGAAAGGCCTTCAGGGAAGAACGGGGGTAGGTCAACTCATCAATGTCGCCAACGGACCATAGAGTCTCGCCGTCGCTGCGCATGACCAGGGCGCGGCCCCGGTGAGTGGATTCCACGGCCCCGCCGCGGATGACTTCTACCAGAATGGGGTTGTTGGAGCTCATAATGTTTACTGCTTTGGAGGTCAAGGAAGGGGCAGCGATCAACTGCCTCAGTGCGGCCGATTCGTGTGTGCGAACAGCGGCTTCCCAAAAGGCGACACTATAGCAAATGACGAGACGAGATCGGATATCCAGATCGACGCTGAGGGCCTCGCCTATGGCATGCAGGTTGTGTTTTAGGCGGCGGTCCGGTGGTGCCTTCGGGGCGTTTTTCCGGTAGGCTTGTGGGCCCTTTGAATAACGCCGGACAGGTTGATGACTGCCCCTGAACCCAAGCTTCTGGATTTTCCCTTTACGGTCGAACTGGCCTCTCGCTTTTCTGATCTGGATACCCAGAAGCACATCAATAATGTGGCGATTGCCAATCTTTACCAGGAATCGCGCCTGCAGTTCCACCGGGAGATTTTCCGGGATCTTCGGCGGGACGGATCGCTGGTCGAGGGGCTCGGCAAAGTGCTGGCGGAGATTCGCATCACCTATCGGCGCGAGAGCCACTACCCCTACCCGGTGAGCATCGGCTGCGGTGTGAGCCGCCTGGGCAACACCTCCTACACCATTGCCTCGGCCATGTTTCAAAAGGATGTTTTTGTGGGCAGCTGTGACGCGGTGCTGGTGTATGTCAAGGACGGCAAACCCTACCCGGTGCCGGACGGCGCGCGGGAGGTTCTCGAACGGTATCAGATGTCAGGCAGTGAATCCCCATGAGCAACAACGGACCTGAACAGGACGAGACTTTCCAGAAGCTGGTTCGAGAAACCGGCAAGATCGAGTGGAAGGCACTGGCTCCCCACTACGAGAGCGGTGGCCTCGTGCTGGTGGATAATCCGCTGGATCTGGTTAAGGTCGCCTACAGTTTTGCAAAGGATGAACGGGACAAAGTCGCCGCCTGGATGGACGAAGGCCGGGTCGCGCGCGTCAGCGAAGAACAGATGCAACAGTGGAACGGAACCGATCCGCTGTTCTGGGCGGTGGTCGTTGCGCCCTGGGTTTTGATTCAGCCCGTCATTACTCGCCAATAACGCCTTCGCAGACTTCCCGCACTACCAATCTCCTTTCCTACCAAGCGCTCCGCCAACGCAAAAAAGGGAGAGCAGGCTCACTGCTCCCCCATGGTGGCCGTTCGGCCTGGCCGAGAGGTTTTTACCAGGCGTTTGCGGCCAAGCTGGACAATCGCTTGTTACGCCAGGGCGAGGCCATTCGCTGTGGCGCTCGCCCTGTGTCGTGCGCTCTTAGAAGTCCGGCGTCCAATCCACAGACATCCAGAACTGTCGTCCCCAGGGGCTGTGCAGCCGGCTCTCGAAGCCACCCAGGATGGGCAGGCGCTGGGGCCGCTCATCGAAGAGGTTGCTGATACCCACACTCAGGGAAATCTGGCTGCTGAAGTAGTCTTCGAACAGGTGAGTGTACTGGGTGTTGACGATGGTCTGCGCTTCGATCAAGCGACTCTCTTGCACGCCGGTCAGCAGGTTATTCACGTTGTCATCGAACAGGACGTGATGTTGATAGTTGGCGGTCAGCGAGGCGCTGTGGTTGCCCATGTACCAGCCGAATCGCAAGGTGCTCTTCAGCTTCGGAACCGGCGGTACGATGCCGGTTCGCGCATTCTGGTTGCCCAGCGCTTCCTGCACACCACCGCTGTGACCTTCGTATTCATACTTGGTGTAGTAGGAGCCGGTGAGTGTGGTTTCCAGCATCCCGTAGTTGTCTGTGTCCAGACGGTGGCGGGCGCGGGCATCGAACAGATCCACCCACACAGAGCTGACGTTCTGCGATTGACGCACGACCTTGATCACGCGCTGGCTGGTCGGGTCCCGTTGCACCCGTTCATAGCCACCGGCGGCCAGCCAGGCGTTAGCCGCTTCGCGAGTGGCGGAGCCGGGCGTGGGGTCGTAGGTGGTTTCCGTGGCGCCGATGGCGCTCAACATGCGCTCGAATTCGATGCCGACCATGTCCGTGTGGTTCATGGTGCGGATGCGGTCGGTATATTCGATGGTCTGATAGTCCAGGCTCAGACTCAGCGCGTCGGACGCTTCCCAGGTAATGCCCAGGTTGGTGATGTCCGAGGTTTCCGGCTGCAGGTCCGGGTTGCCGGAGGCGCAGGTGGCACCGCCGTTGAGCACGCCGCCGGTGAGCGGGTCCTGACCGAAAAAGATTTCGCCACAACCTTCGTTGGGGTCGAAGGGGCGGACATCCGCCGCGGTGGGTGCCAGGAAGCTCTCCCCCCAGGAGGCGCGAATGGCGAGGGACGGCAGAGCCTCCCAGCGCAGGGCGATCTTGGGCGTGGTGGTATCCAGGTCAAAGGTGGTGAAGCGTTCGTGGCGCACCGCGGCCTGGGCGGTCAGGGTGTCCAGGATGGGAATCTCAAACTCCACGAAAGCCGCATGCACCGTGCTGTCATAGGAGGCATTGCGGGGCGGGCTGTCGGTGATGCTGGTGTTGTAATCCTCACCAATCAGGGACAGGGGATCGTGGTAAATACCCTCGTCTGATTTGCGCATCTGGTAACCGGTGGCCATCTGAACCGGGCCGGAGGGCAGGTCGTACACCTCACCGGAGGCAGTCACCTCGAAAATGTCCAGGTCCTTATCGCTGGTCTTTACGTTGTTGATGGCCGGGGCAATCCAGTCCACCAGTTCCTGGCTGTTGTCGGTGACACCTTCCACGTAATACGGCGAACGCGGATCGGCGGAGCCGAAGGGGTTGAACCACTCATCTCCGTTGGGACCGCCCTCCCCGGCCAGGGCCGCGGCAAGACGGGGCATGCTGATCATTTTCAGGTCACGTTCCCGCTCGTACTTCTGTGTCGAGTAATAGGTGTAGGCATTCCAGGTACCGGTGATCTCGTAACGCGCACCGACCTTGAAACGCTGAATGGTATCTTCGATGTTCTGCAGTCGCGCGCCGGACTCGTTATCGAAGTGGGACGGCAGCGTTCCGGAGATTGCGAAGGGTCGCCACAGGTGTGGGCCCACGTCCACGCCGAAGGGGTTGGCCGGATGATCGCCGGGAACCACCAGGGCCGTACGGTTGTTGGCGTTCTGCTGGTAGGTGCCGGTGTTGTGGCTATCCATCTCGCGCTGGCTGTAATTGAACGCGGCGTCCAGTTCCAGGCGATCGTTCACCATCCATGTCAGACTCTGATAGAGGTTGAACTCTTCCTTGCCGTCTGACAAGGGCCATTGGGCGGAATAGGTGAAGTAGCAATTGTTATCGCCCACGGGGATGCCGCTGGGGTTGTTGAGGGCATCGCCCAGATCCGTGCGGCCTTCGTTGAAGGTGCCGCAACTCGGATCGCGCAGGCTATCGCCAACCTGGGTTCCTCCGTGGGGCGCACCGGGATCGATGGTGGCGCCGCTCAGTTCGCGCCAGACGCCCGGGTTACCCGAGTTGGCCCAGCCGTAGTCGGACCGCAGCAGGCGCGGCCGTTCGTAATTCATCAGGGCCGTGCTCTTGCGGTAGTCACCGGCTACGACCCAGTCCACTCCGTTATCGAAGGACTTGCCGAAGATCATGCCCACTGAAGGCTCGTTGAAGTTGTTGCCCTCGTCCTGCTGGTAGTAAACCCGGGTACGAAAGCCTTCGAAGCGTTTGGTGGGGATCAGGTTGACCACCCCGGCCACCGCGTCGGAGCCGTAGAGCGCTGAGCCACCGTCCAGCACCACCTCCATACGGTCGATGGCAATCTCAGGAATGAGGTTGCTGATGGCACTGTCCACGGTGCGCAGCCCGTCCACCAGAGTCAAGGTGCTGTTCTCGCCCAGCCCGCGCAGGTTGAAGGTGGTCCCGAAGCCGGTCTGGTTGCCGCTGTTGCTGGCGTTGACGTTGTTGACCGTGTTGCTGTTCTGGGTATAAGTAAGGTCGCGGATATAGTTGCCCAGGTTGGGGGCGCCGGCTTGCAGGAGGTCCTCCTGGCTGACGGAATCCACCGGATTATTGGCGGCGAACTTGCTGTTGCGAATATAGGAACCGGTCACCACCACTTCTTCAATGGCTTGCGCCTGCTGGGCAAGAACGGCCGGTGAAGCGATCGACGACGCGGCCAGAACGACGCCGCTGAGGTGGATGAGACTCTTGCGCGTATAACGTGGGGACATCTTTATAGCCTCCTGCACAACCTGGTTGTTATGGTTATGTGTTTGCGGTGGAAAGCATGAACCGATAAACACCCCGGCCTCGGGTCGCGTGCAATCAAAAAGCGGACTGGGGGTTCAGGACATTCCGATTATCGGCGGAGGCACCCGGAAAGTCCTGAAAATTTAGGTATAAATTGCATCTACCCGCTGCCAAAAACCTACTATTTTTATGCCCGCGCACAGAATTGGGGCAATCGCCCGCTTTTTTTGTGGGGCGCGTCCGGTTCACGCCCGCGGTTTTTTGGCATAAGATCGAATTGCCCCGCATGCCGGATCACTTTGCGGCCAACACAAGAGAGCGAAGCGACTTATAACAAAAATACGCGGAGATCACGCCGTTCTATGATCATTATTAATGATTGGCAGGTAGAACCGGACCGTTGCATACTCGACAATAAAAAGGACAGCATCAAAATCTCAGCGCGCAGCATGGACGTGCTGGTATACCTGGCGGAACGTCAGGGACAGGTAGTCAGCGCGGACGAATTGATCGAGACGTTCTGGGGCTCGCCCGCCACAACCGACCACGCGGTTCACAAGCTGATGGCCTCCCTGCGGCGCGCGTTGCAGGATTCCGCCCAGGAGCCTCGTTACATCAAAACGCTCCCCAAGCGTGGCTACATGCTGATTGCGGATGTGCGCTTTCCCGACCGCGCTGACGCGAACCAGCCAACCCTCCCCGATGCTCCAGCCAAAACGGCGATCGGCCGTTGGCGCTCTGCAATCCCGCCCGCTCGCTGGGGAGTACTGACCGTCGTGCTGACCCTGGGTTTGATCGCGACCGCGCTCCTCCGTTTCGAACGCGCACCGCAAAGCACCGTCAGCAAACTGGCCATTCTGCCTCCTGCCAACCTCGCCGAACTCGACACCGTTGAACGACACCGTCTTGAAGAACTGCTCAACACCCTGAGCACCCAGGTGGCTGGCCTTCCGGAGGTGGACGTTTTGTCCACAAAACTCCTGGGGACCAGCCCCGATGCAGCAGCCGTGCGCGCACAGGGGGCCCGGCTTGCATTGACCACCGAGGTTCACAGCTCCGAGGACAGCATGCGCTTTTTCGTGAGCCTCGTTCGCCTGGAAGACGGTGTAAACCTCTACGCGGAGGAGTTTGCGCTCGGCGATTCACAGGCTCGATCGGAAAGCCTCGCCGGTGACATTGTGGCCGCGCTCGGAGTCTATCTGGACCAGGATGAGTATGACGAGATGCTCAAATGGGGCGCGCGGCACCCGCGGGCCTATGCACACTTTCGCAAAGCGCGCTTTTACAACGACCAGTACAATCACCGGGACTGGAAGCTCGCAATCGCCCATTACCGCAAGGCCATCGAGCGGGACCCGGCCTTTGTTAACGCCTACCTGGGCGCAGCTAAAACTGCCCACCACATGGCCATCTACAGCCGGGAGGCACGGGTGGAAGAACTGGTGGAGCAGGTGCTGGAACTGAGCCGCCAACTGGCCATTGCTGTACCGGACAGCCCCGCCCTGCAAACCCTGAAAGCGGTGCGCATGCGCATGGAGGGCCACAACCACTTTCAGCAGGAGCGCAGCTACCGGGAGGAGATTCTCAGCGGCAGCGCCACCGGGCAGGTTTACGCATCCTATGCACTGTTCCTGATTGGTGCGCGTCTGTACGACGAAGCGGAACGTTTTCTGGAACTGGCCCGCAGCAATCAGGTAGCGGCAATCACTCTCAACGAGGCCTGGAACTTCCGGACCCAGATTCTACCGCCGCAGGAGTTGGCGGAGGTCAAGAGCGTTCAACTGCTGGACCATCCTTCCCACATCGGCATACTCGGCACTGCAGTCAGCAGTTTTGTCTACCTCGGGGATCTGGAGCGGGCGGAAAGCTACTATCGCCGGCAACGGGAGCTGGACGAGGACGGGGTACGCGCCCACCTCAGCCGCGCGCTGCTCGCCGTAGCGTCGGGTACCATCAATGCAAACTCTTTTCAGGCGGTTCACAAAAACGGCGGTGCGTTCCAGCTGGCGAGCCGGGATTACGGCGAGTTGCTCCACCCCTCCCGGCTTGGCGATCCGGATTTGAATTTCAATAACGGGGTGCTCAGTTTCATGCTCGGCGCGCTGGAAACCGGCGCCACTTATTGGCGGCAGCTGACGCGCATCGACGAGCGCAAGCTGGTGACCCGGTTGCACGCGCTGGAAATATTCTTTCCGAAGCATATCCTTCAGCACCCCGCCTACAGCGCTCTGCTGGAGGAGCTGGATGTGGGCCTGAGCTGGCAGCGGCAATTGATGGAGGGGGTTATGGAGATGTCGCCCGTCACCGGTATTGACCTTCATCCGGCGTCGCGGGCGAGTTACAAAAACGGCGAGATGATGTTGATGAACAATCGCTGGAAGCGCTCCGGGCCGGCGCCGAACCGCTACAGTCCGCCGCCGGAAGGCGCAATCTGATCGCGCGGGAAGTTTCCGGCTGGGCGCTCAGTGCGACCGATTGCCGGGTTCCATCTGCCGGTAAAGCCGCACCGTAAAGGCGAGCAATAGCGCAACGGCGGCGACCATGGCCACCCAGAACACCACGCCCTGCCAGTCGGGCCGTTCCGTTCGCCGCCGGGCTGCCTGCTCCGGACTTAACAGAGGGCTCATGCTGACCGGCAGCCATTCGTGGTCTTCCCCACCCACCACGCGCGTAAAAACTTCCGCTGCGGGATTTCCGGAGCGAAGCTCTGTGAGCGCCACGCGGTAGGGCTCGTTGTCGTTGGCAACAAACCGCAAGCGTTGGCGCGGGTGCTCAAACACCAAAGCGGGCCCCCTGCCTTGCAGTGCCTTGCTCATTTCCACCCGCCAGTAGCGATGCCGATTCTGGTACACATCAACCGGGTCGCTGCTTTCCCACCCCGAGCCCACCCGGGCGTTGAACCAGATCCCCGAGTGGACCAAACGCCAATCGTGACGGCGCTCCGCGCGCGAATAGATGCGGATGAAATCGCCGTAGGCGAAATCGTTCAGAGCCACGCTGACCTGCCGCACCGGCGCCCGCTCCTGCCGCTCGAACTCCCAGGCCACGAGATCCCCCGAGTGGAAACGGGACGCGGAGCTTTGATCCGCCGCCAGCGTTCCGGCAAGTTCCCAGCGCTCCACCGGTTGCTCGTCCACCACGGCGGACTTGTCTACAGCTTTAACCGTGGTTAATTGCGGTGTGCTTCGGTCTCGCGGAAAATCAACGCGGAGGAAGTTGTACCGGCCCGCGCGCAATCCGAGGGGCACCTCGTCACGCAACAAAACCTGGCCGTCCTTTTCCAGCCGGACCAGGGTGTGCTGGGCGATGGGGATCCAGCTCTGGAGGTCACGGCTGCCACTCACTTCCAGATGAAGATATTCGCTGGCGGCCTCCGCCTCCCAGCCCAGCGCCAGGCTGTCGACGTCGACCTCCAGTTCGCTGAGGTCCACCAGATAGAACTCGCGAGGCTGCTCACCGGAACCTTCGTCCCGGGTAACCGAAATACTGCTTTCGTCGACATGGACGCGGGTATTACCGGGACCGCCCCAGGCCAGCTCCGCGCCGGCCGCGACGGTGAAGAATGGCACGGCGTGGCGATCACTGCTTTCGCGCACCCGGGCCTGGGGAACGACCAAACGGAACGGCAGTTCCCCGCCGTCACGGTCGAGCAGAACCATGTCCCGGAATTCTTCGTCTTCCGTGTAGCGCCAGATATCTTTCGGAAGGTCGGCCTGCAGCCAGGTGCCAGGGCTTTCACTGATTTCATAGACCGGCAACGGCTCTGCATTGGCAGTTCCACCGGCCATTGCGCAGGCAACTGCCATCACGGTACGCAACGTCTGCGATCGCCCGCCGTTCATCATCTTCATCGCGCACCCTCCTCTGCCAGTTCCGTTGCCGAAAGCTCCCGCTTGGCTGGCATGGGCGACAGGTAGCCGATCAGCAACATGAGCGCACCAGCCCCCATGAAGGAGACCACCCGCGCCAGTGTGCCGGTGCCGGTAAGGTCCCGGGTAAAAAGTTTGAGCAAAACCAGGCCGAGCAATACCGCCCCGGCGATCCACAGGGCGCGTTGCTGCCGGTGTTGGGCGAGCTTCGTCAGCAGCAGGGCACAAAAGGTCCAGAGAATGGAGAGCCCCATTTGTGCCAGGGGGGAGTCCCACAGAGCGCCGGGACTGTAGCTCACCCCCGCGTAGTGGTGAACGGCTCGCAACAGCACCACATTGACCCAGAGAAAGGCCGCCAGTGCCGGCAAGCCGATGCGCAGTTCGGGCCCGGCTGTACCGAGCCCGGCCAGACCGTTGCGGATGCTGAAGGCGAGCACCAGCACTACGGCAAGCTGTGCCAGATCCAGGGGATTGAGTAAGGGCAGGTGCATACGTTCGGTTCCGCCGCCATGACTGGAGGCCGCGATGAACAAAACGGCGGACAAGCCCAGCAGTGGTAATGGAATCAGATCCCGGTAAGCGAGCCGGTTCTGCACAAAAGGCCAGTGAGGCTTTTTGTTGAGGATCATGAACAACGTGAGTGGCAGCGCAAAGCAGATGAGCCCCAGCACTTGCGAGGCAGTGGTGGAAAGATTCAGCTCCTGTTGCCACCAGAGCGCCTCCCACCACAGGTGTACCAGAATCAGCATGGCGCTGAGGAAATGCCAGACGTTGTGCAACAGCGCGCGCGGGCTGTTCCGCCGCAGCCAGAGGAAGGAGTAGTTCAGGGCTGCGAAAATACCAACGGCCAGGGCACCGAGGGGATCAAGCGGATGCATGTCGTAAGCGAAGAGCCACCATAGAAGGTTCGGAAGCACCCAACACGCCACTACCGGGACAATAGCGTAACCACTGCGAACCAGCAGCGGCCACATCAGCCGCAGGCCCAATCGCGCGAAACCGAACAACGAGGCCGCAGCGAAAATCATTGTCGCGGCGTAGTGGCGCTCATCGCCCAGGTGCTGGACCAGCTCCACGCACCCGGCGTACAGCCACCAGAATATTCCCACCACAATCGCCGGGCCTTCGACCTTCTCGAGGCGAGGCAAACCAGTGCGAGCAGCGTGCAGAGTCCACGCCATCCCCAGTGCCGCCACGGCCAGAATGACTGTACCGATAAAGCTGGCGGAGATGATTGGAATGTTCCCCGGTCCGAAACCGTCGCTGGCAAAAAAGGCCACCACCGCCGCCACATACAGCAGGTAACCGGCCGCGCGAGGCAGAAGGCGGGCCTGGCGCGCCCCGACCCACACCAGGCCCGCCGCTTCCAGCGCCCAAGTGGCTGAGGTCCAGGCCGCATCCAGCGCAAGGGGAATGGCCAGAGTGGCGAAGCCGGCGCCCAGGGCCAGGAAGGATTCGGTCATCAGGCGATGGGACTCGCAGTGTCGCGCCCACAGCCAGCGGGCCAGGCCCATGTAGGTGGTCGCCAGCACAATTGCGCTGATAGCAAGCCCGTACTCAGTGTGCTGCAACAAGGCCGCCTGCAAACCAAAGCCTGCGATGGGCAAGCCGAAGACCAGGCTGCCGTCCACGAGCCCGGTCAGTTTTGGGGGCTGCCGGAGGGAAAAAAGAACCGCTACCGTCAGGTAAAGAGCAAAGAACGCGAGCAAAAAGGGCTGTGTCGAATAGTAGAGGTGGGGTTCGTAACTGAGTACGCCCCAAATAGAGCTGATTACAAACGTAAACACGAACCCGACCCAGTTCAGCATGCGCCAGGCTTTGAACCAGGCGATGGTGAGCACCCCCACGTTGAGCAGCAGATAGAACGTGAATAGAGCCACGTGATTCCCCGAGCCATCCGAAGTCAGAATGGGAGCCAGGAAACCACCAGCGGTTGCCGTGAGCGCAAGGACCTGGGCGTTCTGCAAAATCGCCAGAGCCGCGCCCACCAGCACGATGATGAACATCAACGCGAACGCGAGCGTACTGGACAACAGGGGAAATACCTTAGTGGCCGCAAAAACGGTCAGGTAGAGAGCGGCGATTCCGCCGCCCTGAAGCACCAGACCGTAACCGTTTTGACGATTGCGGGTTCGCCAGCCAATCACCACCAACGCCATGGATACAGCCGCGACCAGGGACAGACGCAACTCCAATGGAAAAACCACCCGCCTCGATGCGTACTTCACCAAAAAGCTCAGCCCGAAGAACAGCACCACAATCCCTGCGCGAACAATGGGATTGCCTTCCGTGAAAAAGCGCCCGATCTGGCGGATGATCCGGTCGAAGAGAGTGGGCGATCCCAGGGCGTCGCCATTGCCGGTCGATTTCGATTCAGCGGTGGACGCGGAGGCGACCCGCGCTGCGGTGGCGACTGCAGCCGGGGGTCGCGGGGCGGGCGCTTCACGGACGGGGCGGGGTGTAACGGGTGCCTGGCCGGAATCAGCGGGACGAGCCGGTTGCCCCGTGGGCTCCGTTTCGGCCATGGGTCGGCGCGCCAGTTCCCGCTCAAGAGTTTTGAGCCTTTCCGCCATCCCAATGAGCTGACCGGACAATAGTCCCAGCAACGCGCCCGGCAGCCACCCGGCGCCCTCCCATATCGCTTGCCCCAGCACCAGTCCAATGAGGACCAGAATCACCGTAAGTGCCATCGGTACACTTCCTTTTTTGTCGATTCTTATGCGTTTTTGCAACCGCTGTTGCGGCACTTGTTAAGACCTGACAACCGGTCAGGCGAGCTTCGCGCCGTCCGGGACCTTGTCATCCGGAACAGCCAGAACCACCGCGCCGTCTTTCCGATGGAAACCGGTGACCAGGCACTCGGACATAAACGGGCCGATCTGTTTCGGGGGGAAGTTCACCACCGCAACCACCTGCTTGCCGATCAGGGTTTCGGTGCTGTAAAGGTCCGTGATCTGGGCACTGGATTTTCGGATGCCGATCTCCGGCCCGAAATCGATGCGCAGTTTGAACGCGGGCCGACGCGCCTCGGGAAAGTTTTCCACATGGGTGATCGTGCCCACGCGCAGTTCCACCTTCTGGAAGTCGCTCCAATCGATTTCGTTCACTGAGTGCCTGCCTCCGGATCTATGATCGGGATTCCCGTACCAGCACCAGGCGATTATTTTCCCGTGCCACGCGCTGGGGGATATCCTGCTGGATCAGATCCTGGCCACCCACCCGCTGCAGCAGAGCATTCGCCTGCTCGAGGGCGCTGCCTTCCAGCGCCTGGTACTGATCGCGGGCTCGCTGCCACATCCAGAGGTTGAAGGTTACGATGTTGCGCTGGCCACGTCGCCCGCCAATGGCAAAGGCATGACGACCGATAGTACGTGGTACGGAAACATCGTCATTTTCGCTCGCCCATTCGGCGACCGCGCGTATGGTGTTGGAAAGTACCGGCCCCTGCTCCGCAAACATGCGCAGCAACATGGGCTCGAGGGTCTCGGGAATGGCATCGTTGTCCAGAAACTCTCCGGCGCGAACGGCAGGGTCGCGCATGCGCTCCACCCATTCCACGACGGCGGGGGCTTTTTCCTTCATGATGCGACCGGAGTACGGATCGCGATACAGGTGCGCGTACAGAGGGCCGTAAAGACCGAAGTCGCCGATGGAGGGGCGCGATCCGAGCAGGAACGGCGTAACACGCAGGTGGGCGTTGAAGTCCGCCAGGAAACTCAGATAACTGTCTTCGATGCCGGGAATGGTGTCATCACTGACTCCGAGGTAGGGAAGGGCTCCGGCAAAGGGCCCCGAAAGTTTCTCGCCAATCTCCACCTGTTCTTCGGGGCTGGCGTCCGGGGCGGAAAGGCGGCCAAACTCCGCAATGGCGAACCGGCGATTCTCCTCGAAGCTCCAGCGGTAATGCATGGCGGGAATTACCAGCCATTCATCGCCGTACGCTTCGAACAGCAGGGCCACGAAACGCTGCAGCGGAGACTGCGGGTAAACCGAGGCCTCCGGGTAGCGCTCTTCCATGAAGTCGATGATCACGCTGCTGTCCTGAACCGCCACATCATCGTCACTGATCAGAACCGGAATCATGCGCACACCGGTGCGCGGCACGATCACATCCTTGTAGATGTCCCGTGAAGCAGCCACTTCCTCAAAGGGAATGCCCTTGTAACGGAGGTATGCGCGAACTTTGCCGGTATAGTAGGAAACTTCGGCGCCCAGCAGTTGGTGTGTGCTCATGGAGTGATCATCCCTTATCCCAAAAAACCTCTACTCTACTGACCCGCCTCACCCGGGTCCAGCCGCGCGGTTTCGCCCCGGGCCGCACCGCTGTTGGGTTACGCTTCGCTAACCCAACCTACGATCCACTCCACTTCCGTAGGTTGGACCCAACAGATTGCTCCGAGCGTCGCAACCGGCTCCCGATGTTGGGTTACGCTTCGCTAACCCAACCTACGAACCACTCCACTTCCGTAGGTTGGGTTAGGCCGCAGGCCGTAACCCAACAGATTGCCCCGAGCGCCCCACGCACCTCAACCGGCTCCCGATGTTGGGTTACGCTTCGCTAACCCAACCTACGATCCACTCCACTTCCGTAGGTTGGGTTAGGCCGCAGGCCGTAACCCAACAGAATGCCCCGAGCGCCCCACGCACCGCAACTGGCTCCCGATGTTGGGTTACGCTTCGCTAACCCAACCTACGAACCAATCCACCTCCGAAGGTTGGGTTAGGCCGCAGGCCGTAACCCAACAGATTGCCCCGCGCGTTGCAACCGGCTACCGATGTCAGCTTTGCTGGTTGAGCGAAAACAGCAGTCGCGCCGACAGCAGCAATAATACCCCACCCATGAGGCGGTCCAGCCAGTAAGCAAAGCGGCTGAACAAACGCCGCACCGGAGGGAGGGTAAAGAACAGGGCGAGGCTGGTGAACCAGGCGGTGGTGGCAGCGGCCAGGTAGAGCCCGTAACCCGCCTGTATCAGCGCCGGTGTGTCCGGACTGATGACCACGGAAAACAGTGCGACGAAAAAGAGAGTTGCCTTGGGATTCAAAACATTGGTGAAAAAACCCAGGCGAAAAGCGGCTGCGGCACTCTGGGTCTGCCCCTCACCCGCCGCCACGTGAAGTGCACCGGGGCTCGAACGCAGAGCCTGGATTCCCAGCCACGCCAGGTATGTGGCGCCGATGATTTTCAGAACCGTAAACAGAGCCACGGATTGCTGTATCAACAGGCCGATGCCCAACAGCGAATAGCTTACGTGGACAAAAATCCCCAGGCCAATACCCGCTGCCGACAACAGGGCGTTACGGCGCGACTGCACCAGCGCCTGGCGCACCATGATGGCGAAATCCGGACCGGGGCTGGCAACTGCCAGCAGGTGTACAACAACAATGGTCAAAAACTCGGGCCAATAGGCTCCCACAAGAACTCCTCAAGCGTTTCGAAACAGGAGGGCATTCTATTCCTCCCCGTCCCAGTAATCACGCCGATCCTTAAGATAGCCCACGAAGTCGAACTTCCGTTTGCCGTCCCGCTTGTTCATCACCAGAAATTTTCCGCTGTCCGGATATTCGCAGACCTCCGTCTCTGCCTTGCTGGAGAGCGCCAGATAGCGCAGAACCGTGTCCCCGGTATTCGTAAGCTGGTGGGCGTACTCCGGCCCGCCGCGGGGGGCCCCCAGCACGTCGCCGGCGGTTACCGGATAGCTGTGATTCCCAAAGCGGTATTCACCACGCCCTTCCAGGATCACGAACATCTCGTCTTCGACCCGATGCACATGGAATGGACAGGCCGATTTGCCCGGAGGAACCTCTGTGCAGACGGCGCCTATCTGGGTCAGCTTCAAGGGCTCGCTCAGGTACGCATCCCTGCTTTCGTAGCGTTCGCCGTGCTTGAAAGGTTCGTAGGCAATTCCATTCAGCGAAAGCACAGGTTTGAAGGTGTCGGACATTTGACGAAGCCCCTGGTTATTTTCCGTTGTGGCTGCCCGTTCGGTTCAGCAATTCGCGCAGGGCCTGCAGGTCCACTGGTTTGACGAGGTGGGCGTCGAAGCCGGCCTCCTGGGAGCGTCGGCGATCTTCCGCCTGCCCCCAGCCGGTGAGCGCGACCAGGAGTATATCCCGGCCCCATTGCTGGGCACGAATTCGGCGCGCGGCGTCATAGCCGTTCAGGCGCGGCATGCCCAGGTCCAGCAGGATAAGGTCGGGCTGAAATGCTCCGGCCGCTTCCACCGCTTCCAGGCCGTCGTGGGCGGTGCGCGTCTCGTGGCCCATCAACTCCAGCATAGTGGCCATGCTCGACGCCGCGTCACGGTTGTCATCAACCACAAGGATGTGCCGGCGGCTGTCCGGCTCTGTGCTCTGGTCGCCGGTCGAGAGTGCCTGTTCCTGCGGCTCGGTCATCGCCGGCAGATGAACCACAAACTCGCTGCCCAGGTTCACGCCCGGACTATGAGCTTCGACGGTGCCGCCGTGCATTTCCACCAGGCCCTTCACCAGCGACAGGCCGATGCCGAGACCGCCCTGGGCCTGCTCCACCGGGTCGCCCTGGGTAAACATGTCGAACACCTGATCGAGCAGCACGGGCGGAATTCCGATACCGGTGTCCCGTACCCGCACCAGCACTGTCTCGCCGCTGTGTTCCGCCGTAATCCAGATCTGGCCCCGCTCGCCCGTAAATTTCGAGGCATTGTTCAGCAGGTTTGCAAAAACCTGGGCCATGCGGGCCGGATCCGCGTCGATGAAGACTGCTTTGGAGGGCAGATTCACTGTGAGCTTGTGCCCCGCCTGCTCCAGAAGCGGACGGCAGCTTTCCACCGCCTGATCGATCACTTCGCTGACCGGTACAACCTGCTTGCGGAGCTTGACCTTGCCCCGGCTGATCCGGCTGAGGTCAAGCAGGTCGTTGATCAGGTGAACCATGTGCGCGAGCTGTCGCTCCATGATTGCCCGCGCCTCGCTCATGGCTTGGGGATTGTCGGCGGCAAGGCGCATCACCTCCAGGCCGTTGCGCAGGGGAGCGAGGGGGTTGCGCAACTCGTGGGCCAGAGTCGCCAGGAATTCGTCTTTGCGGCGATCCGCTTCCTTGAGCGCATCCTCCGCGGTTCGCTGTTCAGTGATATCGGTGTTGGTTCCGAACCAGCGGATCAACTGGCCGTCGCGGAAAATCGGCGTAACCCGGGTCAGGAACCAGCGATACTCGCCATCAGCGGAGCGCACCTCGAAAGTGTGCTCCCACGGCTCACCGCTCTGCCAGTGTTCGCGGGCTGCGGCGGCGATCTGTTCGGCGCGTTCGGGCCGCAGGACCCTAGTCCAACCCCAGCCCCGCACATTGTCCAGATCGCTGCCTGTGTATTCATACCAGCGGCTGTTGTACCAGAAGATCCAGCCGTTCGGGTCCGCCATCCAGGCCAGTTGGGACATGTTGTCCGCCAGGGTGCGAAACCGTTCTTCACTTTCGCGCAGCGCCCGCTCAACGGTCTTGCGCTCCGTGATATCGATGTTGATGCCGCTGATCTTGCGCGCGTCGCCGTGCTCGTCCCGGTCCACGCGGCCAAGGGCCAGCAACCAGCGCTCACCCAGTTCCGGGTGAAGGATGCGAAACTCCTGCTGGTATTCGAAAGCCTCCGTGGTGGGACGACTGAGAAAGTTCTGCTGGACCCATTGCCGGTCTTCCGGGTGAACGCGGTCGATCCAGTCCCGGAAGCTGGGGCGCTGGTCCGGCGCAAACCCGTAGAGTTTGAGAAACTCCTGGCTCCAGAACGTTACGCGGGACTGAACATCGATGCTCCAGGCGCCGGCTTGTGCACCCTGCAAGGCCAGCCGAAGCTGCTCTTCGCGCTCGCGCAGCGCCTGCTCCATGCGGCGGCGGTCCGTGATGTCCATTCCCACTGATTGAACCTCTGTGGGCCGGCCGTCCTTGTCAAAAGCGAGCGCCTGGCTGGTCCAGATGGTCCACCGCTTTCCCTGATCTGTTTCCAGGTGATTTTCGATCTGCACCTGGCGATTATCCGGCCTCAGTCGGGCCAGCAGTTCGCGCACAGCGGGCCGGTCCTCCGCGCTCACGAACTGCCAGAAGCTCGTGCCCTCAAGCGCTTCGGGGGTTGATCCGAAGGTCCGCGCGTAGGCGCGGTTGGAAAAATAAATCGTACCTTCCGGATGAAAGCGACACACCATTTCCGCCTGCCCTTCGACAGTGGCGCGATAGCGCTCTTCGCTGCGCAGCAAGGCCAAGTTGGTGGCCTCCCAATGACGGGATTCGGCCCGGGCCGATGCACGGGTGAGCACCTGCTTGACCGCATTGCGCATCAGGAGGAAAAAATTCTCGCAGCCTGGATCCAAAGGACGGCGCGGGTTGACACCGAGCACCATCACCGCGGAAGGCGCGTGCGGGCCGGCTACATCCACTGGCAGAACCATGGCTTCACGGATGGGTTCGGGAAAAGGCCCACAGGAGAATGCGCCCAGGCGTTCCATCACATCGCGCACGGGTACAGGTTTCTCGCTGCGGACTGCCACGGCAAGCGGCCATGCCACCTCGTCGTCATCATTCAATTCGACGATGCGGGGCATCAGCGCTTCGTCGTGCAGACCGGTCGCGCCCGCGAGCGTGGCAGTGCTGCACTCGCTGTCCAGCAGGTAGAGCAGCGCAAAGGGAAGGTCGAGAGTTTGACCCGCGAGGCCGGCGGGAAACCAGTGATGAATGGTGTCAAAGGAATCCGCATCCGCGGTATTGGCGATGAATTCCTTCAAGGCATAGAGACGCCGTTCAGACAGTGCCGTTTGCGTCACGTCGCTGGCTGCAAAAAAAGCGCCCTCCACCCTGCCCGATTCACCGGTCAACGGGGTCAGGTTCACCGTATAGAAACGCTCTTCGATGCCTGTATCCGTGAGCGGGTAGAGGCGCTGAGTGTGGTTCTGGGATTGCCCGGCCAGCGCGCGCTCGAACGCGTCAACAGTTGAGGCCCACACGTGCCTGCATTGCTCCAGCGGTTTACCCAGCAGTTGCCAACGCCCGGAGGGCTCGCTGCAAAGCTCGGCAAACGCCTCATTGAAGATGAACTGGCGCTGCGCGCCCCACACTACGGCACCAGGGGTGTTCATTGCCAGGCAGAGATTGACTGCGGCGCGCAAGGTTTGCGGCCAATGTTCAACTGCGCCGAGGGTCGTGTTGGACCAGTCCAGCGATGCGATTTGCTCCGCCGCTTCGCCGCGGGTGGTGATCCAGTCCGCGGCGGGCGGTAGCCGATCAGGGGGTTGCAGTTTCACAGCATTCGGCACCGTTCGTTTGAACTTCAATGGAACCGGAGTGACTCATCAACGACTGCAGGACGGCCCGAAACAGGGGCCCCGCAATCCCGAACGCGACATTCACGGCGATCTCCGGTTGCAAAACGCCAGGCGGACAAGCAGGCTGTATTTGTTGCATGTCAAAGCACTATATTCCGCCAAGGGGAAAATTCCAACTGAGGTAAGGCCCAATTCAGCGCCTGAACTCCAAACTCACTGCCACGAACAAGCAAAAGGCGCAGTACAATTTCGTTTTCATAACTCAACAATCCAAGGAGTTCTTTCTATGGAACAGCAAGCCTGCCAACGCATCATCCTCGCCAAGCGACCGGAGGGCATGCCGGATGAGAGTCACCTGAAACTTGAATCCGCGCCCATGCCCACGGCAGACGACGGGCAGGTGTTGCTGCGCACCATTTATCTTTCGCTCGACCCTTACATGCGCGGGCGCATGAGCGCCGCTCGCTCTTACGCGCAACCCGTGGAAGTGGGGCAAGTAATGGAAGGCGCCACCGTGTGTGAAGTGGCTGAGTCCCGCCACCCGGACTGGAAAGCGGGTGACCTGGTGCTGGCCCATACGGGCTGGCAGAGCTGGGCCGCGGTGTCACCGAAAGGGCTGCGCAAACTGGATCCGGCCATTGCCCCCATTAGCACTGCGGTGGGTGTACTGGGAATGCCCGGCTTCACCGCTTACGCGGGCCTGAAGGAGTACGGCCGACCGAAAGCCGGCGAGACGCTGGTCGTTTCGGCGGCCAGCGGCGCCGTCGGCCAAGTGGTGGGGCAAATGGGCAAGGTGCTCGGCTGCCGCGTGGTGGGCATTGCGGGCGGTCCGGAAAAATGCGAGTTCATCAAAGATGAGCTGGGCTTTGATGCAGCCGTGGACCACCGCAGCCCCAGCTTTGCGGAAGACTTGAAAGCCGCCTGCCCCGACGGCGTGGACATCTACTGGGAAAACGTCGCCGGCAAGGTTTTGCTTGCTGTGCTGCCGCTGTTCAACGATTTCGCGCGCATTCCTGTGTGCGGGCTGATCGCATACTACAACGCCAGTGGCGTCGAGGAAGGACCGGACCAGCTTCCCGGTTTCATGCGCGCTGTACTGACCCATCGCCTGTCCATCAATGGTTTCATTCAGTTCGACCTGCCCCAGCACCGGGAAGGCTTCATGAAGGACATGCCACACTGGGTGCAGGAAGGCGATGTGCGCTATCGGGAGGACATCGTCGAGGGACTTGAGAACGCTGTGAGCGCCTTCCAGGGGCTGCTCAGCGGCAAAAACTTCGGCAAGCTGCTGGTGCAGGTGGGAGAGGACCCGACCCGTTAAATCCGGTTGTGTCGGGCGCGCCTTGGGGTGGCTTATGTGCGGACAAGTGATACCGGCTCCCAACTGAAGCCGAGGCCTTCGATCTCGCCACGCAATTTCCGCATGCCTGCGTCCACCTGGGAAGGTGCGCCGCGCAGGCCAAGTTCCAGCTGAAAGCGACCGCCTATGGAACCGGGCAGGCAGGACAAACGCAGCTCCGGATGCTCGAGCACGAAACGCTCCATCAGCGGAATCACGTCGCTCTCCCGCGCGTCCCAGACATTGATGGCTTCTTCCCCGATCCGCCCCGGCGCCTGCAGATTCCCGTAGCGGTTGTCCAGCACCCATTCGATCATGGGCCAGGCCATGCTGGGAAAGCCCGGCATGAAATGGTGATCGCGCAGGGAAAAACCGGGCACCCGGTTGACCGGGTTGGGGATGATGGAAGCGCCCTCGGGAAATTCCACCAGACGCAGGCGCTGGGGAGTAAGCTCCGTCTCGTTGAAGCGCGCTTGCATTTCGCGGCGCCCTTCGGGATGGACCGCAAGGTCCAGGTCCAACGCCGCAGCGGCACATTGGCGGGTGCGATCGTCGGTGGTGGCGCCGATGCCACCGCAACTGAAAACAATGGAGTCGCTGGCAAAGGTCTGGCGCAGGTTTTCCGTCAATATCGCCCCGTCGTCGCCCAGAATGCGTACCCAGGCGAGCTCCAGCCCCCGTGAGTCCAGCATCTCGATCACCCTGGGCAGGTGCTTGTCCTGCCGTTTGCCCGACAGAATTTCATCGCCAATGATGAGCAGACCAATGTGCTGCATGGTTCCACCTTTTGTTGCTGTGTGCGGCTATTGCTGTGTACGGCGCAGTATAAACGGAGGGCAGCAAAAGCTGGAGCTGGCCACTGCGCTTTTTGGAGAGGGGCTGCTATCCTTGACTGAACAATAATCATTGCGAGGCAACACGATGAGCGAACAATCGACACAGCTGGTGGACGTCCTGGCGGCGCACCGCTTTGATGAGGCGGCACTGGCGGATTACCTGGCCGGGGTCATGCCGGAGCAGTTCACCGGCCCCCTGCACATTCGCCAATTCCAGGGCGGTCAAAGCAACCCCACCTTCCTCCTGGAAAGCGGCGGCAGCAAGTATGTGCTGCGCAAGAAGCCGCCGGGCAAGTTGCTGCCTTCCGCGCATATGGTGGAGCGGGAGTACAAGGTCATCGCCGCCTTGAAGGACACGCCGGTCGCCGTTCCGGAAGCACTGCACCTGTGCGAGGACGCCTCCGTCATCGGCACCGCGTTTTATGTCATGCGCTTTGTGGAGGGGCGGGTTTTTCCCCATCCCCGCCTGGAGGACCTGGCTCCCGATCAGCGTCGCAACGCGTTCCGCGCCGCCGCCCAAACCCTCGCCCATCTGCATCAGGTGGATTATGAAGCCGTGGGCCTGAGCGACTTCGGCAAGCCCGCCAACTACATTGCCCGGCAGATCGATCGCTGGAGCAAGCAGTACGAGGCCTCGCGCACTGATCACAAGCCCGCTATGGAAGAGCTCATGAGCTGGCTGCCGAACAACATCCCCGAGAATGCCGAAACCACCATCGCCCATGGCGACTTCCGCATGGGCAACCTGATGTTTCACTCACAGAAGGAAGAGGTGGTGGCAGTACTGGACTGGGAGCTGTCCACCCTCGGTCATCCGCTGTCCGATCTCGCCTATTGCTGTATTCCCTACACCCTGCCCATCGATACCCCCGGGCTGGGCGGCCTCAAAGGCCTGGATCTGAAAGCACTGGGCATTCCCGAAGAGCAGGAATTTGTGGACATGTATTGTGCGGCCCGGGGCCGCGACGGCGGGATTGATCGATGGCCTTTCTATAGTGCCTTTGCCCTGTTCCGCCTGGCGGCCATTCTGCAGGGTGTGTACAAGCGGGCACTGGATGGCAATGCGGCCAACGCGGACGCCCTGGAAGTGGGCCAGCGCGCAGGCCTCCTGGCGGAGGCGGCAATGGAGCAGGCGCAGAAGCTGTAGCTTGTTGGGTTACGGCCTGCGGCCTAACCCAACCTACACGGCGCAACGCAGATGCCGATCTAATCTGAGTGCGTAGGTTGGGTCAGCGAAGCGTAACCCAACATGGCCACCTAACCATCAAAATCGAAAACGCTTGGGAAGGCGTGTTTTACCCGGTCCGG